>CAZXIU010000010.1:0-22401 GCA_964640865.1 uncultured archaeon
TCCTTAAAAAAGTTAGTATTATTATTCAGACATGAAAAACATTGTTGCGGGTGCAGGACTTCTTGCAGGTGCTGTCGCCGGCTCGGTCGATAATGCGAGCGCCCAGTATTTCTCCCCCGCGTATTACTTTGAGAGGGAACTTAATTACGGACACAGGCAGCATTCGTACTACACAGCAGTGTCTCCCGGGTCCGATGGGGGGATGAATGCACCAGTACTCGAGATGACAGTTCTCATGGACGATTGGCTGGACATAGGACTCCCGAGGCCTTATACCGACATTTCGGCCAGTTATTCTTCGGACAGGAAGATACCCATATACTGGGAGATGGACACTTACTGGGGAGACTATGCCATTGACATGATTCCCTCATGGGGCTTAGGCATTCATTCCCATAACGATAAAGGCAGCTTCCACTGGAGGGCGCTGGCCGAGGGAAGGATGCACCAGTTCAAGGGAGTCAAGGCGTACACCACGACAATCCTTGACAGGGCGGCAGGCGGTAATTATTTCATGGATATCCATCCCGGAGTCGGAAGGAAGCTAGTGGCTGATAACGGAAAGCCGACGCTTACCAAAGACATTACATGGGACTTGTATACTAACCTCGGCTTCACAGGGAAGAATGGCAACACCTTCGCGCTCTCGATGGATGTGGACGAAGGAAAGTTCAGGAACGCATCGCTCGGCTGGGGCAAGCACGGTGTCGGCATGCGCGTGGGCGTCGACAGCAAGGGCCACGTGATACCTTCGTTCAACTTCAGGACAACCATACCCGGTTCGGGAAAGAAACGAAGAAGTGCTACCTATCAGTGAAGAAAAGAGAAAGGTTTATAAAAGTTTCCACTAAAATATGTTTGTGATTATTTATGAAAATGAATTATAATGATAACCCTGCGAAGAGGGCTGCGAGGAATGTGGGATTGACAGTTGCAGGTGCAGGACTTTCTCTTTTACCTTATGCTGCTGAAGCACAGGATGTCGGATACATTCCCAAGGAGCCGCTCAGGTATGAATCTCCCGTCTTTCTGGAAGGGGCAATAAAGCCCGATTCAAGGTTCCTGATAGAGGGATCGGGGACAATGGACATGCAGAGAGGGACATACAACCTTTTCAGGCCTGGTGTGGATGTGAATGCATCTTACTATTCACGTGTTATTCCTTTGTACATGAAATTCGGCATGTCAGCCACAGAGGATAACGAGGAGGAGAATGATTGCATGTTCCCGATTTGGGAGACCGGAATTTCCAAGAGCTTTGGGGAAGACGTCCACTTCGAGGGCGGTGTCATCGGCAAGGAGTTCGAGGCAATCGGTGGAAAGGCTATGCTGACACTCCTCATCGGTGACGGCGGAGCCGACCTTTTCATAAACGGAGACAAGTACAACGGCGTCGGCGGCGGGTTCAATGCGTATACGCATCTCTTGGGTGATATTATGCTTGGCGCAGGCTACAGGTACAACGACGGGCTGTTTGATGGAGGCTCCATAACACTGCAGGGCAACAACACCGACAATACAACATCAAGGTACAACGACGGCAGGGTGGCGTTCAACTTGGGCCTCGACAGGAACATCCGTCCCTGGGCTACAGCGACTTTCAGGACATCCATAGACAGGCAGTGGAACAACGGCAGGCCGAATCCGTACAGGAACAGGAACGGCACAAGAGGCAGGTAAGTTTTTTCTGAAAAACATTTAAAGGCTTGTGCTGATTATATAGAGATTGGTGAAACTATGATTATACCTGTTAGATGCATGACCTGCGGAAAGCCTCTCGGCCAGTTCTGGGAAGAATTCAAGGCAAGAACAGGAAAGGGCGAGGACGCAAAGAAGGTTCTTGACGGCTTCGGCATCGACAGGTACTGCTGCAGGTCGCTTTTTCTGACGCACGTGGACATGATTCAGAGAGTCGGAAAGTTCCAGAAGTGAGCCCTTTTAGAAAAAGCGCTCGCGAAAAACGACAGGTTTCTGGGCAGCAACATTTTAGAAAAAAGTTTTACGAGATTACTTTATTCTCCACCAGACTGTGAATATCCTTATTATGGCCTGTATCGTGCAGCCTATTGACACAATCAGGTTGAGCACGAACATCGCATTGATGGACCATGCCCACTCGATTCCGAATGTCGCGACGAGCCATGGCATGAAATTGAACCACATGAGCCATCCGTATATGAATATTCCTGCAACCGGTATGAAGCCCACAAGCAGCGCGATACCCATGCCTATCTGCGCAACAATTGCAACAGGAATGCCTGCCATCCCGTATGTGACAGAGCACAGGACTATTCCCAGCAGAAGGGATATAGCATTCGAATAAAGGTAAAGTTTTTTCTTCACCATAATATTATATTCTACGGAAACCATAAAAAGAGTGTTGCTTATGAGTGTTTTGCCTGTTCATATAGAAGATGTGACAGCTGTCACGGATTTGGATGCAGATATACCGCTTGAAAAGCTTGTCAGCGAGAACGAGGAGGCAGGATTTGATGCCGAGCATGCTGAAGGTGTTGTGTTCAAGCTCCGTGAGCCAAAAGCAACAGCACTGGTCTTTCCTTCAGGTAAAATCGTCTGCACAGGCTCAAAGAGCATACAGCAGGCCAAGATTGCAATAGATCAGGTGGTGGAACGCATAGGACAGCTTGGGGTGGCTGTCCCTGATGACCCTGAAATCACCATAGAGAAGATAGTCGCTGCATTCAGGATGACAGCGCCTTTTGAACTGGAAAAGGTTGCAGAACTCCTTGAAGGCGCTGAGTATGACCCTGAGAAGATTGAGGGTGTTGTATACAGGACCACTGAACCGAAATCCGAGTTCCTCATCCTGAAGAATGGAAAAATCATATGCACGGGTTCTAACAGCATAAAGGAAATACAGTCATCAGTGAAATCACTGAAAGAGAAGCTCAACAAGGCTGGAATAAAAACAGACTTCGTAGAGGAATGACCACGTAACCCGAAAGGTATGACTGCTGAATGATGTCTCTACTGGTACTTTTTTTAAATTATAATAGCAAAACGTAATTATGAATATTTGCTATCTGTATCTCCACCGCCTTGCGGGAAGAGGTTCGGGCAGGTACATGCAGACACTTCTGAAATACTTCAAGGCACGAAAGCACACGATACACCTTGTCGAGGCAATGCGTTCCAAGAATTCCGTTCTCCAGGGCGTGAATCTAAAGTATGTGCATGTCCCGTACCAGATACCTGTCTACCAGGGCAGAAGCGACATAAACAGCAAGGTAAAGCTTTCCCAGATAAGCGATACAAAGTTCTTCGACCTCATACGGAGGTTTGCCGAGTGCGGCATAAAGATGAGCGAGAAGAACAAGCTCGACATCATACACGCCAATCACGTCAGCATACTCCCATTTTCAGCATACCTGACGAGAAAAATGTCAGGAACCCCTTATGTTGTGACTGCCCACGGAAACGGCATTTTGTCATCACTTGAAAGCAAAAGGAATTTCGAGGTAGCCCGCGTGGGCCTTGAGGAGTCCAAGAAGGTCATAGCGAACAGCAAGTTCACCAAGGGCATCCTCATGAAGGAATTCGGTCTTTCAGGAGGGAAGATGAAGGTCGTGTATCCCGGAGTCGACACCGATAAGTTCAGGCCGCAGAGCGACAGGATAAAGGCCGCAACAAAGAGAAGATACGGATGCGAAGGGAAGAAAATTGTCTACAGTTCAGGCACATTCGTCAGGGAAAAGGGGTTCAGGTATCTTCTTGATGCCGCAAAGATATATGAAAAGGAAGACCCTGACATAGTCACACTGATAACCGGACACGGCCCTTATCAGAAAGAGATGGAGAGGCTCATAAAGAAGAATGGCCTCAAAAACACCAAACTCGTGGGATGGATTCACACGAAAGAACTGGTAAAGCTTTACAGTACTGCGGACATATTCGTCACGCCGACAGTGAAGGATGAACACTCAAGCATGGTTTCTGTTGAATCGCTTGCACTGGGCACGCCTGTGATAGCCACAAAGGTCGGCATCATCCCCGAGATAGTTAGCAGCGACGTCGGGCAGCTGGTGGAGCCCGGTTCATCAAATGCAATAGCAGAAGCTGTTCTCAACCGCATAAACGACAATTCCTGGATGGAAAAGAAGGGGAAGAAGGGAAGAAAGCTCGTGATGAGCAGGTTTTCACTCAAGTCATGCGGAAGAGCCACGGAGAATGTCTACAAAGGCGCTCTCAGCAAATAGCCGATTGAGTATGCGAATCCTCCTTTCAATTTAAAAATTTCGCAGAGAATTATCTGACATGAAGAAAAAGCTTTCTGTTCCCCAGCCTCTCAGCAGCCTTATGGAAGGCATAGAGCACGGCGCCCTTACTAATTTCTATGGCGCACCCGGAACAGGGAAGACGAACATATGCCTTATTTCAGCGCTTGAGGTCGTAAAAGGCGGCGGAAAGGTGGTTTTTCTGGACACTGAGGGCGGATTCTCCCATGAGAGGTTCAGCCAGCTTTCAGGCAACCCGGAGCACATGAATGGCATAAGCATGCTTGAGCCGAAGGATTTCAGGGAGCAGAGCCGGATGATAAAGAGCCTGAAGGATGTACAGGCAGACCTGATAGTCGTGGATTCAGCTGCAGCACTTTACAGGCTCGAGTATTCTGACCCGGAAAAGGAGGCACTTGAAGCCAACAGGGAACTGAGCAAGCAGATGTCCATACTCTCGGCAATCGCCAGGGAGAAGGACATACCTGTGATAGTCACATCCCATACGTACAAGAACTGGGATACTGAAAACAATGAAATAGTCGGCGGGGACGCGGTCAAATACTGGGCTAAGGCTGTCATATTCCTTGAGAGGACAGGAAAGATGTCCGAGAGGAATGCAACTGTTGTAAAGCACAGGTGGATACCTGAGGGCAAGTCTGTCAAGTTCGAGATAGTGAATAATGGGATAAAGCCGTCAGGCGGAAGGTTCATTTAGAATCATCGATAGCAAGCGGTCCTTTATAGCCGCAGTTCTTGCAGAAATATATCATCCCGAGCTGGCCGCCCATCCATAGGCTCAGACGCTCTTCTTTGCACGACGGGCACTTCATGTACTATCTTTCTCACTGGCTTTTTTAAAGTCCTTCTTGCTGTAGTCGAAACCGTGCTCTATGCACATCTTCCATGGACGCCTTCCCTTTGACTTCACTTCAACAAGATTCAGCCCGCACTGGCATTTCTGCGAGACAACAGAAAGCGAGCCTTTCTGGGGAAGCGGCTTTGAGTTCCTGCAGTCAGGATAGTTGTTGCATCCGACGAACCTCTTGCCTGTCTTCTGGGAATGTATGACCATCATGCTGCCCTTTTTGCATTTCGGACAGGCGCCGACATTGTTCTTGATTTTCTCGTATTCAGCAACAGCGCTCTTTATTTCCTCCCCGACCTGGGCTTCCTCTGACTTGAATTTTGCAAGTATCTTACTGAGCTCATCTTCAGCGCTCTTTATTATGTCATTCCTCTTCTTTTCTCCTGTCATGACCTTTTCCATGTCTTCCTCGAATCTTCTCGTAAGGTCAACTGAAATTATCTCCGGGCAGTGCTTCTCAAGCGACTTGACAACAGCACTTCCGAGCTCTGTCACAGCTATTGCCTTGTCCTTTATGTACCCTCTTTCATAAAGCGTGTCGAGTATGTTTGCCCTTGTTGCCTTGGTTCCAAGACCGAGGTCTTCCATTGTCTTGAGTATTGACGCCTGGCTGTAGCGGCTCGGCGGCTGGGTTTCCTTTTCAAGCATGGTGAGTTTCTTAACATTAACAGTCTCTCCTTCTTCCATAACCGGAAGTAGGAATTCCTTTATTCTTGTGTAAGGGGCATAGAATTCCATCCATCCCTGCTCTAATGTTGTCACGCCGTTCGCTGAGAAGTTCTCATTCTCCACAGCTATCGTGGCTTTTACGGATTCCCTTATCGAGGGGTCTGAAAATGTGGCGAGGAATCTTTTGACAATGAGGTCGTAGAGCTTCTTCTGGTATCCGTTCATTTCCTTGGACCTGTTTCCTGTTGGGAATATTGCAGGGTGGGCGGGGTCATCCTTCTTTCCCTGATTTGGCCAAAGCTTCTCCTTCTTAAGCAGCCTTTCGCAGAGGTCGCTGTACTCTATGCTCGCAGCAAGCTTCTTCAGTATGGTTTTGTATCCTATTGCCGGGGGAAGCTTCTGGCTGCTCGTTCTCGGGTAGCTTATGACAGCCTGCTCGTAGAGTGACTGGGCTATCTCGAGAGTGATTTTCGGTGAAAACCCGAATAAAGAGTAACTCTCCCTCTGGAGTGTGGTAAGGTCGAATGGTGTCGGCGGATAATACTGCTGCTTCTTCTTTTCTATGCTTGATACCTTTCCGTCCCTGCCCTTGCATGTCTCCATCACCTTTTCCGCGGAATCCTTTTTCCAGAACTTTCCTTCTTCGTGATATGCGGTTATATCGCCTTCCTTTACATCCCCTTTGAGCTCCACCTCCCAGTATGGCTGCGGCCTGAATGATGCAATCTCTTCTTCCCTTTTCAGGAGAAGCGCGAGCGTCGGTCCCTGTACCCGTCCTGTTGAAAGTGTCCTGAAGCCGCCTGCCTTTTCCAGCGAAAGCGTCAATGCCCGGGACATGTTGACGCCGAAGTACCAGTCCAGCTGGTGTCGTGTAAGTCCTGCCTCTATCTGCGGGAAGTCCAGATGCTCTGTCATTGTATCGTAAGCATTCAGGAGGTCAGGCGTCGTGAGTGTTGAGAATTTCATCCTCTTTCCGTCTTCAACGCCGGCTATGTGCTTGAGTATGTTGAATGCTATGACAGAACCCTCGATATCATAGTCGCATGCTGATATGAACTCGCTGGCGCCCTCAGCAACCTTCTTCATGCTGTCGAAATATTTCTTGGCCCATTCACTGCCTTTTCTGGTATAAGTGGGCGTCCATTCAACTGAAAATACAGGATATTCCCATCTCGCGCCGCTGTTTTTTTCATCAAGCACGAAAAGATGACCGACTGCAGGAGCAATGACAAACTCCTTTCCGTCACGGTGTATTACATAATATGAAGTGCCTTTGCCACCCTTCTTTTCAACTTCCCCCTGCGAGAGTGCGCTGGCTATCCTCTTGGCGGCTGATGGTTTCTCTGTGACAATCAGCGTGTATGTCATAGTAAAAACTTAACAACCATTCAGGTATTTAAGCTTTGGTGTGAAACTCTTCATCACGGTTAGTATATTATCTATATATAACTGTTAAAATGATAAACTAACTTTACCTGAAAATGCCGAGGTGGCAGAACCCGGTTCAATGCGTCCGCCTCGAAAGCGGATGCCCTTCTGGGCGTGCAGGTTCAAATCCTGCCCTCGGCGCTTAAATTTTTTCCTGACAATTACATAGCATGAAGATTGCCGTGGTGGACCCGAAGAAAAAGATAAACGGTCTGGTCAGCTACAAGGCGAAGAAAGCTCTCGAGAAGTACAGGAAAAGGGACAAGCTTGAGCCCTTCTCATACGACAGTAAAAGTGATTGCCTCCGGATGTATAAAAAAGACGGACCTTTCGATGAGATATTCGCGTTCCATGACGTCAGAACACTCTCGGACATGGGAACTGACGAGCTTATACTGGCGATAAGGGACATCGAAAACAAGACGCTCTCAGAGAAGCGTTGCAACATAAACAGGGTCTACCCCGATGGCATATCCAACAACGCTGAATGCGTATACTACAGGGACGCAGGCGGGAGAGCATTCAGCGGCAATCCTGCAGTGCTGGCTGTCGAGTTGGGAAAATACTTTGAGAATCTTTTTTTGTGAGGCCGTAGCCCGTTATTGAAAGAAAAGAAAAAGAAATCAAAGGGGGCTTTCGCCCTTACTTTGCTTTTACAACGTCTATGCAGATACCTGCAGCAACTGTCTTGCCCATATCCCTGATAGCGAACTTGGCAAGTTCCGGATAATCGGCCTGCTTCTCGATTGCTACCGGCTGGATTGGCTGTATCTTCACGATTGCAGCGTCTCCAGTCTTGAGGATTTCCTTGTTCTCAGTTACTTCGGCACCTGTCTTGGGGTCAAGCTTCTTGACGATCTCTAAGATCCTTCCAGCTACGTGAGCTGTATGGATGTGGAAGACCGGAGTGTAGCCCTTTGTTATGGCAGTCGGGTGCTGGAGCACGATTATCTGTGCTGTGAACTCCTTCGCGACTGTCGGTGGGTTGTCTACAGGTCCAAGAACGTCACCCTTCTTGATGTCCTTCTTGGATACGCCCTTGAGGTTGAATCCTATGTTGTCACCAGGGACTGCCTGCTCAAGAGGCTTGTGGTGCATTTCCATGGACTTTACTTCGGCTATTGTTCCGGAAGGTTCTATTGCAACCTTCTGGCCAGCCTTAAGCACACCGGTTTCGACCCTACCTACTGGGACAAGGCCTACACCAGTGATGGAGTAGACATCCTGTACCGGAAGCCTGAGAGGCTTGGTAGATGACTTTTCCGGAGGCTTTATGTGGTTGTCCATTATCTGCAGAAGCGTGTCTCCTGTGTACCATGGCATGTTTGTTGATTTCTTTGCTACATTGTCTCCAATGTAAGCTGATACCGGTATGAATGGTATCTGATCAAGCTTGTAACCAATGGATGTAAGAAGCTTTGAAATCTGCTCCTTGACCGTATTGTACTTTGCCTGTTCATAGCTGACCTCGTCCATCTTGTTCACAGCTACAATCATCTGATTGATGCCGAGAACTTTGGACAGGTACAGGTGTTCCTTTGTCTGCTCCTGAACGCCGTCCTTGCATGATACAACAAGAATTGCTGCATCTGCCTGGCTGGCGCCGGTTATCATGTTCTTGACAAAGTCCCTGTGGCCCGGACAGTCGATTGCTGTAAAGTAGTACTTGTCCGTTATAATGGGCTTGTACATAAGGTCTATTGTGACACCCCTTTCTCTCTCCTCTTTGAGATTATCCATAACAAAAGCAAACTCGAACGTTTCCTTCTTCAGCTCCTTTGCAAGTTCTTTGAGTTTCCTCATTTCCTGCTCTGGAAGTGAACCAGAATCGTATAGAAGCCTGCCTAACAATGTTGACTTACCGTGGTCTACGTGACCTTCGGTTATTATGTTTATATGTGGTTTTTCTGCCATTTTATCTCCTCCTATGTAAATCCTTTGCTCGTCAGGGCACTATATACTATGCGCATATGCAACCCTGTGGACTTTTATTATAAAACATATTTATATTTATATGTTTTCTTCCATAGTCATGGAAATAGACAGACTCCGCCTGCATTTTCAGTATGCAATGTGCAGGGACTGAAGCGGGGTTCGAAAGCAGCGGAAAACAATAAAAAGGGCGAAAGTCTTAAAAAGATATTTAATCTATAAATTCAAGACATTGGATTAACAGTTAAGTGATTAAATGAAAAAGGACATCGGTATCGGAGCAAATGCACCTGAGAAGTCATGCCAGGACTTGAACTGTCCATGGCACGGGAAGCTTTCAGTCAGGGGCAGGATGATAGAAGGAAAGGTGGTTTCTTCCAAAACCAGTACCACAGCTATCATTGAGAGAGGATATCCAAAGTTCGTTCCGAAGTATCAGGGATATGAAAGGAGAAAATCAAGGATAACAGCTCACAACCCTCCATGCATACATGCAAGGGATGGTGAGACAGTTCTTATAGCAGAGTGCCGGCCGCTTTCAAAGACCAAGAGCTTCGTTGTTGTCTCAAAGAATGTGGTGAAAGAATGAAAGCGGTATCATCAAGCAGGACAAAGGGAATACAGATAGGCACTGTCATGAAGTGCGCTGACAACAGCGGCGCAAACCTTTTTGAGGTGATTTCTGTTCTTGGATTCAAGGGAAAGAGACGGACAAGGCCCACTGCAGGCATAGCTGATGTTGTAATGAGCAGGGTGAAGAGCGGGAACGAAAAGGTCCGTCATCAGGTATTCAGGACTGTAATTGTAAGGCAGAGAATGGAATTCAAGAGGCCTAATGGGCTCCGCGTGTCTTTCGAGGACAATGCAGGTGTTGTGATAAACGACAAATTTGACCCAACTGCTTCACTGATAAAAGGTCCGATAGCAAAGGAAGTTGTCGAGAGATTCAAAACCGTGGGAAAGATAGCTAATACAGTGGTTTAAGGTATTATTATGAAAAATGCATGGTCATCGAAATGGATTTCAAGCGAGCAGCCAAGGAAACAGAGAAAATACAGGGAAAATGCTCCGCTTCATATTAAGAAGAAGTTCCTTTCTGTCAATCTTGTGCCAGGCCTGAGGGAAAGATACGGAAAAAGGTCAATGGTCATCAGGAAGGGTGACAGGGTTCTCGTGGCAAGAGGCGACCTTAAGGGAAAGACCGGCGCAGTTGAAAGGGTTGACATAAGCAGGGAGAAGGTTTATATAGAAGGACTCAAAGTAAAGAAAGTTGATGGTTCAGAGGTTCCGAAGCCATTCAGGGCATCAAACCTCCAGATAACAGACCTCAAGCTTGATGACAAGTTCAGGCAGGCTGTGATTGAAAGATCAGGAAGTGCGGTCAAAACTGAAGCGAAGACTGTTAAGAAGGCTGCAATGAAAGAAGACAAAAAGGAAGAAAAGAAAATAAAGAGAAAGAAGAAGGGTGAATGATTATGCACATGAAGAGATACACAATGCCGAAATTCTGGCCGGTTGCAAGGAAGAAGGAGAAGTTCATTGTCACGACTTCGCCCGGTCCACATTCCAAGGGGAGAAGCATTGCGCTCAGGGTAGTCATCAGGGATGTTATGGGATATGCCGAGACCGCCAAAGAAGCAGAGCAGATTGTAAAGGGCGGAAGTGTCTTCGTGGACAAGAAAAGAGTCAGGGATGACAAGAGAGCGATAGGCCTTATGGATGTTGTGAGCTTTCCTGAAATAAAGAAGCATTACAGGGCATTCCCGTCAAAGAAAGGACTGGAGCTGAAGGAAATCAAGGAAGCCGATTCAACAAAGAAGCTCTGCGCTGTAAAGGGCAAGCACGTTATAAATGACGGAAAGGTTCAGATAAGCCTTCACGACGGCCGTGTCATAGTTCTTGAAAAGAAAGAAAAATACAAGCCAGGGGACTCTGTCCTCATAGAGCTCCCCTCACAGAAGATACTCCAGCACTTCGAGCTGAAGGAAGGAGAGAATGCTGTTGTGATAGCAGGAAACAACATAGGCGCTGAAGGAAAGATAAAGCTTATACATAGCAGGAAAACCATGTTCGAGAAGAGCAGGGTCGTAGTCACTACAAAGGACGGAGAAATAGAGACCCTGAAAGAATACGTGCTCGTAGGTGATATGAAATGAATTCCATGAAAGAGATAAGGATAGAAAAAATCACAATCAACATGTCAACAGGCGTTCCCGGACCTGAACTTGAAAAGGCAAAGAACCTTCTCGGGATAATAACAGGCAAGCATATCGTCAAGACATCATCGCACAAGAGGAACACATTCGGCGTCGCAAAGGGCAGGGAGATGGGAGTCATGACAACGCTAAGGGGAAATGATGCACGGGAGCTTCTTGAAAGGCTGTTCAAGTCACTTGAGAACAAGTTAAAGGCATCGAGCTTTGATGATAACGGAAACTTCTCTTTCGGAATCGAGGAATACATAAACATACCAGGTGTGCAATATGAACCTGACATAGGCATTATGGGTTTTGATGTTGCCGTGACCCTTGAGAGGCCCGGATACAGGGTCAGGAAGAGGAAGTATTCAAGGTCTAAACTGGGCAAGGAGCACATCATAAAAGCCGAGGAAGCAATTAAATGGGTAAAGAAGGAATTCGGCGTCGATGTCGTATAATATTTAAATAGGATGCAACAGTGATTACTATGAGTTTCAAAAACGCTATGAAGCAGATTGCAAGCAAGAAAGTGAAACTTGCAAAGTTCATGAAACACAACAAGCCGAGGGACAGGAAAACCGGCAGGAATGCGACCCAGTGCAGGATATGCGGGAAGACCGAAGGCGTTATAAACAAGTACGGTCTCCAGTACTGCAGGCAGTGTTTCAGGGAAGAGGCAAAGAAGCTAGGTTTCAGGAAGTATGATTGATTATTATGAGACATGACATAATTGCGGATACGTTCTCGATACTGAAGAACGCGGAGTCCATAGGCAAGACGGAATGCACTACGCCAGCGTCGAACCTTGTCAAGAACATACTCCTGATAATGCAGAAGGAGAAGTACATAGGCGAGTTCGAGGCTGTTGAAGACGGACGCGGCGGAAAGTTCAGGATAAAGCTCTTAGGAAAGATAAACAGCTGCGGCGCCATCAAGCCAAGGTTCTCAGTAAGCAAGGCGGATTTCATATCCTGGGAGAAGAGATTCCTTCCGGCAGCTGCGCTCGGACTGCTTCTGGTAAGCACATCCAGCGGTGTCATATCGCACAAGGAAGCAAAGGAGAAGGGCGTAGGCGGGAAGCTTCTCGGTTATGTGTATTAGGTGATTTTTATGAGTTCAGAACAGACTGTGAAGGACGCTTTGAAGGCGGGAAAGACTGTCATAGGAAAGGAAAGCGTCATAAAGGCTGTCAAAAACGGCAGGCTGTCGGGTATTGTGTGCCCATCGAACTGCCCGGCTGTGCTCATGAAGGAACTGGAATATTACAGCAGGATTTCCAAAGTGCCTGTCAGCAGATTCAAGGGGAATTCCGCAGACCTGGGGCAGCTTTGCGGTAAGCCTTTTAAAATCATGATACTAGGAATAGAGAAGTAGATGTTGACTATGGCGATAAAACTCGAGACGCAGAACATAAGGGACATTGCGGTTTTCGAGCGGGTGACAAAGGTCCATGTAAAGGACTGCATCCGTGACGAGAGCGGCGTGTACTTCATGGTTGAAAAGGGCAAATCCGGACTCGCCATAGGAAGGAACGGAGCTGTAATAAAATCAGTGAGCAAGATGCTCGGGAAGACCGTGAAGGTATTCGAGTTTTCCCAGAATATTGAAGAGATGGTGAAAAGCATGATACCGGCCGCAAAAAACGTGGATGTAGCGAATGACGCTGTGACAGTGACACTGCCGAGCAGCGAAAGGTCAGTCGTTATAGGAAGGAGCGGAAGGAACATCAAGATTATGAAGGAATTTTTAAACAGGCACTTCAAAATAAATTACCTGAGGCTGAGATAATGGGAGAATTTGCAGCAAGAAACCTGGTCAAGAAGAGGCAGAAGCTTAGGTGGGCCTCCAAGGCAGGCAAGAAGAAGCTTCTGAAGATATGGAAGAAGGACCCGCTTGAGGGAGCACCAATAGGCCGTGGCATCGTCCTCAAGAAGAAGGGTGTCGAGCAGAAGCAGCCGCACTCCGGAATAATCAAATGCGTAAGGGTGCAGCTCATAAAGAACAGCATCCAGGTGACAGCATTCGTGCCTGGTACCAATGCTATCAAGTTCATAGACGAGCACGACGAGGTGACGCTTGCCGGCATAGGAGGCTCGCAGAAATCTGCAGTCGGTTCCATGCACGGCATAAAGTACAAGGTGATAGAAGTCAACGGAGCCTCGCTCAATGAACTGCTTAAAGGAAAGAGGGACAAGCCAAAGACAGCTTAATGTGATGATATGCTATTATTCGATAAGTGGGACATAAGTGAAGCAAAGGTTGAAGACCCCGGTCTTGTGAAATACATAAACCTCAGGCCGATTATTGTTCCCAGGACATTCGGAAGGAAGAGCGGAGATTTCCGCAAGAATGAGATGAACATAATAGAGAGGTTCATGAACAAGCTTCAGGTTACAGGACATTCCAACAAGAGGCACAAGGTAAGCTCCGGAAAGTTCCCTGGCAACTACCAGACAATAATGAAGGAGACAATGAAGGCTTTCGAGCTAATAGAGAAAAAGACAAACACCAACCCAATCCATGTCTTTGTAAAAGCTCTTGAGAACGCTGCGCTTTTCGAGGAGATAACTGCTTACCAGCTTGGAGGAATAATAGCAAGGAAGGCTGTGATAACATCCCCGCAGAGGAGGGTGGACCTTGCGCTCAGGCTCATAACGCAGGGCATATACAGGTCAACTTTCAAGTCCAAGAAGACACTCGGCCAGACAATCGCCAGCGAGATAATGGCCATTGCTGATAACGATCCTAAGACTCTTCCGATAAGGGAGAGGAACAGGATAGAGAAGGAAGCCGAGGGAGCGAGATAATTTTTTAAGTGATATATGATTAAGTGATTCCCATGGCAAAAAGCGATTTGACTTCAACTGTAAAAGAACTTCAGAGCAAGCCGGAGCAGATAAGAAACATCGGAATAATCGCGCACATAGACCATGGAAAGACAACGCTTTCCGACAACCTTCTTGCAGGCGCAGGCATGATTTCAGAGGATCTTGCGGGAAAGCAGCTTTTCATGGACACTGTTGACCAGGAACAGGAAAGGGGAATAACAATTTTCGCAGCCAATGTCAGCATGATACACACCGTGAAAGGCGTTGATTATCTCATCAATCTCATAGACACCCCGGGCCACGTGGACTTCGGCGGTGATGTCACCCGTGCCATGCGTGCAGTTGACGGCGCTGTTGTTGTCGCTGACGCTGTAGAGGGTTGCATGCCGCAGACCGAGACAGTTCTCAGGCAGGCCCTTAAGGAAAGGGTCAGGCCTGTTCTTTTCATTAACAAGGTAGACAGGATGATCAAGGAGCTCAAGCTCACACCACAGCAGATGGAAGAGAGATTCAAGAAGATAATCACTGAAGTGAACATGCTTATCCAGAAATACGCGGAGAAGGAATATGCTGACAAGTACACTGTCAATGTGCTGGACGGCAGCGTGGCTTTCGGCTCTGCTCTCAGGAACTGGGCAATCTCAGTGCCAAAGATGAAGGAGACGAATATGTCGTTCAAGGACATAATAGACATGACAAACGCTGGAGAGGAAAAGGAGCTCGCAAAGAAGGCTCCTCTTCATGCAGTTGTACTGGAGATGGCAATCAAGCATCTTCCCAATCCGCTTCAGGCCCAGAAATACAGGATAGAGAAAATATGGCCCAATGACGATAATGAAAGTCCTGTGGGCGAGTCAATGAAGAACTGCGACCCGAACGGTCATCTTGCGGCTGTTGTCACAAAGGTCTACCCGGATCCGCATGCAGGTTATGTTGCCACAGTCAGGATTTTCTCCGGGAAGATAAGGGGCGGCCAGGAGCTGCAGCTTGTAGGCTCGCAGAAAAAGGAAAAGGTCCAGCAGGTTTCTGTTTACAAGGGAGCGCAGAGGGTTACCATGGAAGAGGTTGTTGCAGGAAACATCGTGGGCATTGTAGGTCTCAAGAGCGCATACTCCGGAGAGACCCTTGCGGAAAGCGGATACTCAATCAATGCTTTTGAGGGGATAAAGCATATATTCGAGCCGGTTGTAACCAAGGCTATCGAGCCGAAGCAGCCCAAGCAGCTCGCAAAGCTTATAGAATTCCTCAGAAGGACAAGCAGGGAGGACCCGACACTCGTAGTCCACATAAACGAGGAAACCGGAGAGTATCTTGTTTCCGGACTCGGAGAGCTTCACATAGACGCCAAGATAGAGAGGCCTCTTCACGATGCAGAAATAGAAGTCAATGTTTCACCGCCGATAGTCATCTACAAGGAATCAGTGAAGCAGGCATGCGGTGAGGCTTTCGAGGGCAAGTCGCCGAACAGGCACAACCGGTTCTACATGACAGCGGAGCCTGTTCCTGATGCAGTCATGAAGGCGATGGCTGCAGGAGACATATCTTCGGATTACGAGGTAAAGAAAAAGGACCTGGACCTTGTCGAGAAGCTTGTCGGACTGGGAATGGAAAGGGACGAGGTCAAGAAAATCAAGCTCATACACAACAGGAACATATTCCTTGACGCTACACGGGGTGTCAATTCCATACTTGAGGTCATGGAGATGCTCAAGCAGTCATTCGTTGATTCCATGGATCAGGGACCGCTTGCAAGGGAGCCTGTCAGTGGTGTTATGATAAAGATTGTCGATGCAAAGCTTCATGAGGATGCAATCCACAGAGGGCCTGCACAGGTCATACCGGCTGTCAGGTCTGCTGTCAGGCAGGCTATGGTAGCGGGAAAGGCATTCATACTGGAGCCGAAGCAGGTCATCAGGATAGATGTTCCGAGCGAACAGCTCAGCGGTGCAATGAAAGAGATACAAAACAGGAGAGGGCAGATAGTCGAGATGAACGAGGAGAGGGGAGCCACTGTGATAAAGGCAAAGCTTCCTGTCGCTGATATGTTCGGCTTCAATTCATCGCTGAAATCAGGTACATGCGGCCAGGGATTCTTCTGGCTCATAGACGTTACGTATGAACCTCTTCCAAAGGAACTTGAGAATGAAGTGATAGGGAAAATCAAGCAGAGGAAGGGACTGGCGGACGAGCCTGAGGAAACAGAAGAAGACGCCTGACAACTTCTGGGACAGAGTTTTTAATCTCTCAGTCTCAAAATTAATTACTTTACGGTTACGTGAGTTTACATGAACAAAGAAACAATAGCCCAGAAGAAGCTTAGGGTGCTTCTGAAAAAGCTGGGCGCCATACGGGGAAGGCATACAGAGCTTGTCACCATCTACGTACCCGCGGGACTGAACCTGTACCTCATATCGAATCAGGTAAGCCAGGAGCAGGGAACCGCGGTGAATATCAAATCAAAGGCTGTGAGAAAGAATGTCCTTACAGCACTTGAGAAAATAAACCAGCATCTTAAATTATACAAGAGAGCCCCTGAGAACGGGCTTGCCATTTTCTCCGGTAACATTTCAGAAAAGGAAGGCGAGAGCGACGTCGAGCTCTGGGCGATAGAGCCTCCTGAAAAGCTTAATCAGAGGCTTTACAGGTGCGACCAGACATTCATACTCGACCCGCTGACCTACATGCTCCGAGAGAGGGAAGTGTACGGGCTTATTGTGCTGGACAAGTCTGATGCGAATATAGGAACACTTGTTGGAAAAAGGATTGAGCCGCTCAAGAACATAGAGTCGCTTGTTCCCGGCAAGACCAAGAAGGGAGGATGGTCTCAGGCACGTTATGCCCGTGTAAGGGAAGGGCTCCTGAACGACCACCTCAAAAAAGCCGGCGAGATAGCGACATCATACTTCAGGGAAATGGAAGACCTGAGAGGGATAATAATAGGAGGACCCGGGCCGATAAAGGAAATGTTCTTCAACGGTGACTTCCTTCCGACAGACATAAAGGCGAAGGTTCTCGGTGTTGTTGACACCTCATACACAGGGATGCCGGGGCTTGAGGAAATGATTGTCAGGGGGGAGGACATACTCGCGGAGGCCTCCATCACCCATGAAAGGAAGATTATGGACAAGTTCTTAACGGAATTGTCAAAGGACTCGGGGCTCGCGGTTTACGGCATAAAAGAGACACTTCACGCCTTAGAGGCGGGTGCTGTCAGCATTCTTCTGGTTTCCGACAGGTTTGAATGGGTTGACGGAGAATTCGAATGCCCTTCATGCGGGAAAAAGACTGAAAAAATTGTAAAACCGGACAAGAAGGATGCTGTCATGTGCCCGGGATGCGGCTCTCCAATGGAACTGACCAAAGAAAATGATGTACTGGAGAAGCTGGACGCACTTGCAGAGAACGTCGGCTCGAAGATGGAGATAATATCCGCTGACAGCCGCGAGGGAGAGCAGCTCTTTGAAATGGGCGGTCTTGCAGGAATACTCAGGTACAATATATGACCGCAGGAATCATATTACCTCATCTTCCCATTTGTATATACTTGTTCTGTTCTTCCATACAATGAATGTCACTGCCAGGCCGACAGCAAATCCTCCGATGACATCCACTATTGTATGGACACCGAGCGCTACTCTGGAAATGCCTACGAGAGCCGGGAATATGTAAATCGGAAGATATCTTTTTCTGCTCCTCATTAAAAGAAATATTGCTGTTGCCACGCCTGTCATTGTTGACATGTGGCCCGAAGGGAAAGAGAAGCTTTCCAGGCAGAACGGATTGCAGTCAGGAGCCGGGCACGGCAGGCACGGCCTCGGAATCTGGAATATGAGCTTTAGTGCCTCTGCCCCGAACAATGAAATAAAAAGTGTCGGTATTATCAGGAGCAGGAAATTCTTGAGCATCTTCCTGTGCTTTTCCGAGCTGCTGAACTTTATGTATTTCCTGTCAAGGAAGTAATGCACAGCTACCAGGATTATCACAATGGATGACCAGAGCACAGGGTCGCCGGTGTATGTCACTGCTCCCCAGAACAAATCATTCATTATTCTATTTGTTCCGCTTGGCTTTTATTTCTTAGAATCAGGTTCCGGCCTGACCTTCACGCCTATCTCGCCAAGGTTCTTCACAAGCTTCTTCAGTGCCTTGTGTATGTCTTCCTCTTTCTGCGCGCCTGCGCATATGACACGTCCGGATGTGAACAGCAGGAATGCCACGCGCGGCTCGTTTATCCTGTAAACAAGCCCCGGAAACTGCTCAGGCTCGTATTCGCTGTTTTCAAGCGTCAGCGCTATCTCGTCAAGGCTGAGTTCGGTGTCAAGCTTTGTGGAAGCCACTATGTTCTCCACTTTTGTCGTGTATTTCGTGGATATTTTTATTCCCGCTTTCCTCATGTTGGCGACTATCTTTTTCATGGCCTTTTCAAGGTCTTCGAGCGACTTTGTCCCTGTGCAGACCACCTTTCCCTGGGAGAAGATGAGCGCTGATGCCCTTGGGTCTGTTATCTTGTAAACAAGCCCCGGGAACTGCTCAGGCTGCCATTCAGTGTTGTCAACCTTCCGGAGCATCTCATCCAGTGATATCGTCCCTTCAAGGACAGTGTAAGCTACGATATTCTGCACCTTTATCTTAAAACCGGAAGAAGTCATTTCCGCACTCATGCATATACATATCCCAAAACAAACTTAAATGTATCGTTTATTCCTCAAGTTCCTTCAGCAGCTCAAGCTCGTCTCCCCTCAGCCTGTGCCTGAGCTTCCTGAGAATATCCAGTTCATGGTTCATCAGCTTGATGTCGATCTCATCACCTTCATCTATGTTCTTGCCGACAACGCCTCCGTCTATTGAGACAGCCAGCCTGTCGCCTGCTTTTCCTTCGCTGACATTTTCCCCTTCAGCCTGGAGTTCCTTCACATCTCCTATGTCCTTTCCGTCTTTCACAAGCCTGCTGTTGGACTTGATTATGCCCTTGATGACCTCAACCCCGACTATCGCAGGCTTGCACTGGCGGAATACATAACCGGGCATTATCCTTATCCTTCCGGGCCTGCTTATTCCGGAAAGGAGACTGTCTTCCTTCCTTTTTGTTGTATCCTTCATCCATTTCTCATAGTCCTCAAGAAGCCTGTAGATGATATCTGAAGAGAATATCTTGACGTTGTTGTCGCCTGCTATTGTGTCTATCTCCTGGCTGACCTTGACGTTGAAAGCGAATATTATGGGATTCGGAAGGCTTTTCACCTCCATGACATCCTGCTTGGTGACATCCCCGATATCCGCTTTCCTTATGGGAACGTCAATCTCTTTCAGCGTCTTGATAAGCGCTTCAAGCGAGCCGAGCGTGTCAGCCCTCAGCATCACGCCCGCGTTGTCGGTGTCTATCTCGACTTCGGAAACCTCCTCCTCTATATCCTTCTTGACATCTTCAATTCTTGATTCATTGCTTACTGCCCTCAGCGGTGATCCCGCGGTAACCTTCTCAAGCTCCGGTGCAGCTATCTTTATTCCCGATGCAGCTGTCACTGTCTTCACAGGTCTGAATGCCTTCTCGATCCTTATTTCTTTCATTGGGTTGGGCTTCAGGAGTGCCCTGACCTTGGTAACAAGCATGTCCCTGACACCTATCACAAGCCAGTCGCCTGTGTTTATCTCTCCGTCATAAAGTATGACATCTATTGTCGTTCCCAGACCCTTGTAGTCCTTGACCTCGAGAACAGTACCCTTTCCCTCTCCCGGTGTCACATGAAGCCTCTTCTCAAGGAATCTCTGCGAAAGTCCTGTGAGCATCATGAGCAGGTCCGGTATCCCTTCCCCTGTTATCCCGCTTACGGGAATTATGGATATTTTCTTTCTGAAGTCAGTGACCCTGTCATATCTGTCGACCTCAAAGCCATGCCCGGAGAGCTGGCCCACTATCGCATAGAACTTCTTCTCAAATTCGTCTTTTACCCTTTTTGACTGCTTGTTCCATGTCGAGAGGAAACTGTCACCTTCGTTTGGAAACCATCCCATGAGCCTGTCGATTTTTGTGAGCGCTATCACGAACGGTGTTTTGAATTCCTTAAGGAAACGTATGGATTCATCAGTCTGAGGCTGCAGTCCCTCGTTTATGTCGATAATAAGGACGCCTATGTCAGCCACAGCGCCGCCTCTTTTCCTCAGGGTTGTAAATGCAGCGTGTCCCGGTGTGTCTATGAACAGCAGCCCGGGTATCTTTACATCGACATTCATCTTTTTCAGAAGCGGACCTGACATCTTCTTGATGTAATCTATTGGCACCTCGCTTGCGCCTATATGCTGTGTAATGCGGCCTGCCTCGCCTTTCGCCACTATGCTTCCCCGAATGTAATCAAGCAGGGTTGTCTTCCCGTGATCCACATGACCCAGTATCGATACTATAGGCTGCCTTAGCGCCATTTGCAACACATCCTCTATCCTAATACAATAGAAAAAGCACTAATAAAATAAAAATAAATCGGGCTTTTTAAAGCCCATTGAGTATTTAACCACCAATTCTGAAGACTTTGGTTCCGCACTTTGGGCATGTGCCCTTGGTTGCAGGTTTTCCGTTCTTCAGGGTGACTTTCTGTGCATCCTTGACTTCTACTTTTGCTTTACACTTAACACAATAAGCCTGTACCATTTTAAAACCTCCGAGTTTGTATTTACTTAAGTATTCGTTTTATGGTATATAAAGGAAAACCGAAGAGGGTCACATCCTTTATAAAGGAGGTCACCACATACCCTCTCTCGACTCGGGCCTTATCCTGTATATAGTGGCCCCGCATTCTGAGCAAACACCCTTGTAAGCCTTCTTTTTGTTGCTCATTACAACTTCCTCGATTTTCTTCATCTTTACCCGGCTTCTGCACCTTACGCAGTAGCCGGAGACATCCAGATCGCCGAAGCCCAGAGACTTGAGAATCCCGCTGCTCATTTGATTTCTATCACTTTGAGCCCGTCTTTCGTTATGTCTATCGGGTGTATAAGAGTGGAGTGATTGGTCCTCCTCATCTTTCGTATGGTGAGTGTCCTCTTGAATTCCTCTGCTACGGGAACGAACTCCATCTTTATGACTGTGTCGACTATGTATTCGATTATGCCCCCGCCTGAAAGCCCGCTGCTCTCCTCAGGCACCATTCCTGTGAAAACTGTCGTGATATTGGCTTCCTTGAGTGTCTCAACGAGCTGCATGAGGGCCGCCCTTGCCATGTATTCGTCTTTTATGAACATCTCTATGAAGGAAATAGAGTCTATGACAACCCTTTTTGCGTTTATCTCATTCACAGCTGATGAAATGGTGTCCGTTATGTTGTATATGTAGGATTTGACGAGCCTTGCCATGTCTTCCGCTGCTATTCCCTTTGTGGGAAGTTCCGGTTTTATGGAAACGAACTTCAGCAGATTCTTGGCTTCAATGGCCTCAAGATTCCAGCCGAACATAGCCTCTATGTCGTTCTTTACGTCGACTTCCCTCTGCTCTGTTGTCACGTAAACGCCAGGCTCCCCGCTGAGCGCACCCTTGTATATGAACGATGAAGCAAAAATTGTTTTTCCTGTTCCCGTCTTTCCGACCAGAAGATTGCTGCTTCCCGGAAAGAATCCTCCT
Source organism: uncultured archaeon (assembly GCA_964640865.1). GTDB lineage: Archaea > Aenigmatarchaeota > Aenigmatarchaeia > QMZP01 > JAFGSV01 > JAFGFG01. Next base: position 21,768 of record CAZXIU010000010.1, read on the forward strand.
TCCATCTTGTCATCAAGCCCGTCGACGCCTGTCAGAATCCTGTCCATGATAATTCTTTAATACAATCGCTTAAATTATTGTATATGCACAGAAAACTGGTTGAGACCCAGAGAAGAATATTCCACCTGATTCTCGGACTTTTCATGGTCTTTCTCCTTGACCAGCACATGATAGGGGTTTATCATCTCGTGGCTGTCACTCTCATTGGTTTTGCGCTGAGTTTTCTTCACAGGAAGAGGAAGATAGGCATAATCGAATGGATTCTCAGGCACTTCGGCAGGAAGACAGAGGAAGATTTTCCCGGAAAGGGAGCTTTCTTCCTTCTTGTCGGCATAATACTTGCTGTCTCGCTTTTTCCTGAGGACATAGCGCTGGCCTCCATAGTCATACTTTCCATAGGGGATTCCATATCACCGCTTATAGGCACAAGATTCGGTAAAATAAAGCATCCTCTCAGCAGGGACAAGGTTCTTGATGCAAGCGCCGCGGGATTCTTCCTGGCTTTCATGGTGGCCACGCTGTTCGTTTCGCCTCTTGAGGCTTTCATAGCATCCTTCCTTTCGATGATGATAGAGTCAGTTGATTACGTGAAGGGCAGAAGGATTGAGGATAATGTGACCATACCTTTCGTTGC
>CAZXIU010000011.1:0-20838 GCA_964640865.1 uncultured archaeon
CCACCCATGTGCATCTTAAAGATACTAACTGGGCAGTCGTGGTCGAATTGCCTGTTGAGGAGGCATACCAGTCTGTAAACCAGATGATTTTAATGACATTATTGATTATATGTGTGGGTATTGTCATTAATCTTGTTGCCGGAGTCTATCTTTCAAGAAAAATCACGAAACCTCTAATAACCCTGAGGGATGCATCCATCAGGATAGGTCAGGGTATGCTGAATACCAAAATAAAAACGACATCAAAAAACGAAATAGGAGAACTTGCCTTTGCATTCAACCGGATGACTCAGGACCTGAAAAAATCAAGAGCCGAGCTTGAACGTTACAGTGAAAATTTAGAAAAGAAGGTTTCCGAAAGAACAAAAACGCTTAACGACAAGATGAATGAGGTCACGGACACGAAAAATGCTGTTGTAAACATGATGGAAGACATGGATATAGCCAATAAGGAACTTGCAAAAACACATGAGCGTCTCAGAAACAGTCTGGATGAGCTCAAGGAAACGGACAAGAAGAAGGATGAATTCATTTCCATAGCCGCGCACGAGCTGAAGACGCCGCTTACATCCATACACGGGTTCGCGCAGCTTCTTCAAAATGAGAAGACATGCAAAGATTCGGACAGAAAGAATTATCTAAAAATCATGGACAAAGAGACAAAGAGACTTTCAAAACTTGTCTCAGACATACTTGATCTCTCAAGGATAGACCTGAACACAATAAAGATGTCAATAGATGATGTTGATGTCAGTAATCTCATCACTGGAATAAAGAGCGAGATGAATATTATCATAAAAAACAAAAAACTGAATTCAGAATTCGTTGTGCAGAAAGGCATACCAAAGATAAAGACCGACCCTGAAAGGCTGACCCAGATACTGATAAATCTCATAAACAACTCTGTGAAATACACGGATAAGGGAAAGATATCTGTAAATGCCAGTGCAGATGCAAAAGATGTCCATTTCATTGTCAGGGACACTGGAATAGGCATATCAGAGGAAAACCAGAAAAAGATATTCAACAGGTTCTATCAGGTAGATTCGTCATACACAAGGTCTTCTGGCGGTACGGGACTTGGACTCGCGCTCACGAAGGAATTCGTGGAAATCCTCGGAGGGAAGATATGGGTCAGCAGCAAGGAAGGGAAGGGCAGTGAATTCCATTTCACGCTGCCGCTGAAAGGCGTACCCGGAAGAACCACAGGTATTGCGGAAAATAATGCATTGAAGGAACTGAAAAAATCAGACAAAATCATGAATATGACTAACAAAATGGAATTCAACAGAATGAAACATAAAATCAGCCAATAATTTTCTTTACCCTCTTGACAAGGTCATCGTTCTCAAAAGGCTTTGTCACGTAATCCAGTATTCCCAGCTTTTCTAGAGTATCTTTACCTGTTTCAGAGAACTTAGCCACAGTAAGGAAGACAATCTTCGCACCCTTTGTCTTGGGATCTGCTCTCAGCTTCTCGCTCATCTCCCTGCCGGACATGCCCGGCATCATCATGTCAAGGAGTATTAGGTCCGGATTGCTGCTTTTGACCTTCTCTATTCCTTCAAGTCCGTCAGATGCACTTTCCACTTCATATCCCTCACCAGTGAATATTGCTGTGAGAAGGGAACGAATACTTTCTTCGTCGTCAACGATGAGAATTTTCTTAGGCATGTATAAATATTGATGCTGTTTGTTTTTATAGATTTTACAATTCATGTTCCTAGAGAAAACTCAAATGTTCATTCCAGACAAGTGTCACATCAGCGAGAAGGGATACGTCTTCAACGAATTCTTTGTCATCCCCACCCAAATCCAGCATATTCTTTTCCATCACATACATCTTCTTTATAGGGATACCAAAGTCTTCCAGTGACATGCTGTTTATGAACTGTGTTATGGGTAAACGATTGTGATAAGCAAGCAGCGACCCTATATTATCGAAAATCAGGACACTGCATCCCCTTTCTTTGACAGCGTCCATGATTATGTCTTTTATGCCGGAGAGGTCATATGGCTTGATGAGAAATGCGCAGTTTTCACTCGGCTCAGGTATGGCATAGTGGGACGACATTGTGTCCACGAAAAAGAATTTTTTTGTGTCTATTCCGAGTTTTTCGAGGTCTTCAACAACATGCGTATAGGGCCTGCTCAGGCATACATAGCACGGCTTGTGTATGGAATCATTAACATGCGCAAGAATATATGAAAGTCTTTCCATGTATTTCTTTTCATCTATGATAAGAATTGTCATTCCGCTTTTTCTTATCCTTTCGGCGCTTTTTTTATCCATACATATTCCATGCATTGGTAATTAAAAAGCTTGTATTTGTTTAAACATTTTATGAATTTATTTATGTTAATAGTCTTTTATCTTTAATATAATGTCGATAAATTTGAATTTTATCCATGAAAATGTAATAAAATCAGGTGAACGGTTAAACGAAGTAAGGTCGTTCATGCGTGCTGAGACATCGCTGTTCATAACAGGTATATCCCTCTCCGGGTTTCTTCTATTCTCCAAACCAGGCATGACGATGATTTTCCTTATAATTTCAGTCATGTCCGGTTCGTGCGCGAGCTATGCACTCAACAACATAACAGACAAAAAGGAAGACGAAGTGAATAACGGAAGGGTTAATTCATTCTCAGTATCGGTTCATGGAAGGCACATAGTCGCCATTCTTACGGCAGTATCGCTTTCATCCGCACTTATGCTTCCGCCTCTCTCATCAGCGATTTTCGTGCTGATGCTTTCATTAAGCATGGCATATTCAGTCGCCAGATTAAAGAAAATTTTTCTTGTGAAGAACATCTATACAGGCGCAATCATATCGTCAGCACTCATGGTCGGCTCCCTTGCTGCAGCAGAATTCGAGATTAGCATGCTGATGTATACGGCTTTTGCATTCATGTTCGGCGTGCTCATAAACCTTCTCGGGGACATACGGGGCATTGAAGGAGACATTGCGAACGGGGTGAAAACCATACCCGTGCTCTTCGGCCTGAAGAACGCCAAGAGGCTGGCGCATACGATATCCGGCGCAACTTCGTCGCTCATAGTCCTGATGAATGTCACATTCTTCACATTCCTCGTACCATTTTCTTTTCTCGTGTCATTTTTTCTGTGGAGAAACAACATGAAGGGGGCGAGGAACAGCATGCTCTCTTCGTTCTCGTTTCTTCCTTTCTTCATTCTTTTCATGAGCATTTTTGGAGGTGTCTAGATGTGTGTAGTTACTTTTGACTGGAAAGATAACGACGCTCAAGTGAAAGTAAAAAACTTCATGGCCAAAGGTTTGATATCGTGGTATGTCATAGAACTGACGCATAGATGCAATTTTAACTGTGTGTGGTGTTATGCAGGTTCTGGTGAAAATAAGGCAGACTTTAATGATATGAAATTTGAAGATCTGGAAAACATTCTCAACATACTGGCTTTATCTGGTGTCAAACAGGTAACGTTTTCAGGTGGGGAGCCAACCGTTTATCCTAGACTTCTGGATGCTGTCAAAGCTGCACACAAACGGGGATTGGTCGTTCATCTCAACAGTAATGCATATCTTCTCAGCAAAGACTATCTGATGAAATTGAAGGAAGCCGGGCTTTCTCAGGTTCAAATAAACATAGACAGTCTGGATTCCCAAATTCATGATGAAATACGAGGCAAGCCGGGCTCATTCGAAAAGGCGTTAAATGCTCTCAGAATATCGTCAGAATTGGGCATAACCGCAGTTTCGCAAACCGTGGTCACCAAAATGAATGAACATGAGATTATCGACATCATGAAGAAAGTGAGAAAAGCCGGTGTCCAGAGATGCCGTGTCTGGGATATGGTGTTATCGGGTACAGCACTTGAAAATACAGACCTGATGCCTACTGATTTCGTCGAAACATTGAAAAATGTAGTTGAATTCGCACGAGAGAACGGTGCCATTCATGTCGAGTCTGGGGATCCGATGTTCCCATTGAATATGGATTATGGTATAAAAATATCCGGAGGGATTTGCGCCGCTATTAAGGGAGGATTCGCCACAATAGCTCCGAATGGAGATGTATTTCCATGCGCTACAGTCAGAGAAAGTATGTACAATATTTTCGATGTAATAAAAGATGGTGAAGACCTCACGGTAAAGCATAAAGAAGCCATAGCGAAATACAGAAAGGAACTGGGAATACCGGATGAATGCATCAACTGCAAACATATAGAAGATTGCTCGGGTGGATGCCCGACAAGAAGAAAGGCAAGGAATGGAAGTAAAGACTACTGGTGCAAACTATAAACGATGATAACCTTTCCCTTGAGGGGTTCGTATTTTTTTATTTTTGCATTCCTTTTGAATGTGTGAATATAGCCCAGTATTGTTTCGGATATGAACTTCCAGTTATCACCGGTTTTTCTCAGGCCATATGGAGGGTTTTTAATTGTGAAAATGGCTTCATCATCAGACAACTTAACTGTTACGATACCCCATCCCATAACCTGAAGAACATTCTTTAGGAGCTTAATCCGAAGATAGTCATCACCGCTCTTTGCTAGCATCTTTTTGAAGAACTCTGCTGAAACACCAGAAACGTCTTCAAGGAATTCAGAATGCTCACCTAGTATATGAAACAATGTATTTTCAACAACTGACAGTGCATGTCCATTGTAGTACATACGATTATCGTGTTCTATTGTTATCATTTTCTTCTTTATTGCATTAGACAATGTTAAATCGTTCATAGTGTTTACGTTGTTTATTTTATTGTATTCTTCCTTTTCTCTGGGTTCCACTTCGGACTCCTTTCCGGATACCCGAAATTTGTAGACATTATACTTTCTCTTATCCTTTGTTTGCTTTATACTTTCCGTGATAACAGAAGAATTAAGCATGACACTGAGAACTCCCTTATACAAACCCGGCAGAAAATGATTATTGCCAATGACATTTGTTATATTCTCGTTTCGTGTCCTTATGGTGAATATATCTCCTTCGTGTTCAGACTTTAAATCATCCAGGAGGCCAAGGTTATGCCAGATAGTTTTCATTACAGTGTTAAGAAAAATATTCACAGGAAGTTTCCTCATGGTACTTGGAACCATGGATATAAAATAAAGAGACATCCACTCTTTTCCTATTTTCTCAAGTAACTCCGGATTTTTTATATTCCATACTCTTATGAGTTCATTGAAAATGTCTCCGAAGAATATGACATCTCGTCTTCGTCTCAACTTCAGTTTATTTATGAGGCACCCAACGAAGCTATACATGACCTCCTTTCTTAGTGACTCTGCAAATTTCATTGAGACACCAAATCCGTCATAACATTACATGAACTTGTTCTCGGTCATGGTTATGTCTTTTGAGTTTATGTTTATTTCATGCGGTATTTTAGGCTCAAATGCGGTATAGCGCATCTTATGAACGCTCAATGCTCGTTTGGGTTTTTCCTCAAGCTCCATGAACATAATCTGCATGACACCGTCGCATTCGTATGCCTCGTAATTTCCGGAATCTATGGCCTTATCGTCACTGGTCTCGCACAGAAGGAGAGACGATTTAGCTTTCCTGAGAGATGACGCGATTTCGCCAAGATATGCCCTGTAAGATTTCTTTGTGTCAGAGAAAATGAGCATCTTGTTGACATTATCTATCACAAGCCTGTCAATCTCAGGGTACCTTGAGAGTATATCCACGAACCTTTCCATATTTACATTGCTCTGGCTGAGCGGTATGTGCTCTATGGCCAGGTTTTTTCCAAGATACTTCTTTATGCCGCTTAGTGACTCAATTTTTGAGCATGCTCTCAGTATGTCTTCAGTGCCCTCGCTTAAGGACACGAAGCAGCACTTCTCGCCTTTTCTGGCACCTTCCATTATGAACTTCAGTGAAAGCAGTGTCTTGCCTGTTCCTGCTCCTCCTGAAAGGAGAACAACAGAATTTTCCGGCAATCCTCCTCCAAGAATTTTGTCAAGTTTCTTTAATCCCGTACTGACTGGCATTCTATTCACCATCCTCAAATTTAGGTATCCCTATATCAGATTGTGACAGTCTGATAAGCAGATAAGAGTCATCATGTTTTTTGAATATGTCAGAAAAAACCTTCTTGTCAAGCGACTTTACATCAGATGCATTCAGGAATTTTTTTGGAATCATTATGCGGTTGCTGTTGCCGAGCTTCCCTGTGGTGAGTTCGTATTCAAGCGCACCTTTTCCTACAGGAAGTATAAATAAATCCTTTCTGTGGTTCTTCAGTATTCCGTATTCGTCATTGTCTATGACCAGCTTGACTTCTATTACACCGTCTTCCATGCTTATGCTTTTTATTTCTGCCATAATCTTATCTGAAACCCCATAAAATTTAAACGTTTCTATTTTTCCTTGTATTACTTATTTGCAAATGTATTTTATATCTCTATGAAGGCACCGCAGGCTTTTCGCTGAGGAAGATTGTCGCATCTGCAAGCATTGAAAGGTCTTTTTGAAGACTTTCAGCGTCGAGTCCGTAATCATTCCCTGACATTATGTAAATCTTCCGCGCATTTTCACCGCATTTTGAAGTCTTTATGAAGTTGCTGAAATGAAGAACGGAAAAGCTGTCGTGATACGCCAGAAGCGAGTCAAGGCCGTCTATTATTATTCCACCTATACTATTTGAGAGCAAAACATCAGAAACAGCTGACTTTATCCCGCTGAGGTCGTACGGATTCTTAAGGAATATGCAGCTTTTGGTGCTTTCCGGATTGGCATAATGGGATGACGTCGTGTCTATGAATATCACCTCTTCAGGGTCAGTTCCCATGCCAGCGAATTCATCCCTGACATCACATGCATTCTTGTTGATGCAAACGTAGCATACCTTTTTCCCTTTATGCGAGAACATTGAAACTATCTCTGACATTCTTTGTGAATGTGTGTTCTCTTCAGTAAAAATGACTGAAAGTATGTTTTCATTTACAACTAAATCCGGAATTTTCATAGTTTATTATGGCCTTCATCCTAAATAAGTCTCAAATTTAAGTAGGCAAACCAAATCTCTTCATGGTCATAGTCTCCAAGCTGACTAAATCAGCCCAAAAGGAAAAACCTCTGGCAGGATTTTTGAAGACTGGAATAGAAGGACTTGATGCACTCTTCAAAAACGGCATACCTGAAAAGACTGCTGTCATGATTGCAGGCGGAGCCGGCTCCGGGAAAACCATACTCACGCTCCAGATACTCTACAATATGGCCAGGGAAGGTAAGAAATGCATATACATATCATTCGAGGAATCCGAGGAAAGGCTGAAATCTCATATGAGAAATTTCGGATGGGACATTGATTCAGTCAAAGAAAACCTCAGAATAGAAAGGCATAAGCTCTTTGATATAACCCGTTCAATAGATGCCCTTCTCGCAAAGCAGTCCGGCGACCTCTTGATAGACGTTGACCCACTGATAATCCCGAAGAATTTCAAGCCTGATGTGGTTGTCATAGACTCCCTCACAGCCGTGGCAGCTGCATTCCATGGGCACGGAGAAACATACCGGCTCTACATAGAACAGCTGTTCCGCTTCTTTGAAGAGAAAGGCATAAGCACGTTCCTCATATCAGAAACAGAGCAGAATCCTGAGATTTACAGTCCCACAGGGATTGAAGAATTCCTTGCAGACGGGGTCATAGTACTCTACAACATAAGAAAAGCCAATGTCCGTGAGAACGGCATAGAGATCCTGAAGATGAGAGGCACAAGCCATCAGAAAAAAATAGTCGCACTGCAGATAGGAAACAAGGGAATAGACATATACCCTGACCAGGAAGTCTTCGGCCTGGAGTAATTTTCAGGCTTGTTACCTAGAAATATAACTCTATATAAGCGGGTTCTACCAATAATTAATTGTAGGTTAACTGGGATTCATTATTCCAAAACCGACTGTATACAGACTGGTGCATGACTTCTGGTTCATAAAAAGTACATAAAGAGAAATGGAAAAGTATTCGGGCCATATTACTATGAAAACTATCGTGTCGGGAATAAGGTAAAGACACGTTACATCGGAACGAGTCCTCCGGAATCCGGTAGGACAACTTCCTTTTCGTCATCACTCAACATAGTAATTCTCGTAATGATTTTTTCGGTTCTTGCACTGGTTCTCGGTGTAAATTATACGGGTTTCTTCCTGCAGGAGAATCACATAACGTACGTGGAAAAGACTAATTTCAATCTCGGGGCCGGGGAAGCCTTTGCATGGGAACCTGAAAATCCCGGTGAACTCTCTTCCATAAAACTCAGCGGAAAGGTAATCGGAAACGGTTCTCTGATAATATACATAGATGACGGAAAGAAAAGCTATGAAATATTCAGCACTGAAAATCCGAATCAGCCATTCCCTGTCACAGGACTCTTTATGGAGATCAATGAAACTGATATCGGGTATAATGAAACTTTCTTTAATGAGTCCGAAATAAATGAGACTTCAGCTATCGAAGAGAATGCAGCATATCTGCAAAATGAGACTGTAATAGGCAACTTCACTGAAGAAGTCTATGAACTGGCATTCGAAGGAGCCTGCATTGAGACATGCAGTCTGGCTGGTGTGAATGCTTCCTCATATAATATTTACATAGAGGGCGATAACGGAACAACGGTCGAGATATACGAGATATATTATTCCATTATTGAGCAGCAGGAACCGGATGAAATCCCGGATGAAGCAATCACGATACCGGAAAGACCAGAACCCGCCAATGATGAACTGTCCGGAATCAGGGAGTCACTCGACCGGAAGCTCCCGAAAAAAATAAAGCTGAAAGATGTGAAGAACATTTCAGGGAGATATGATGTTGAAATTGACTTGGACTCTGATAACAATAAGAAAGGAAAGGTAAAACTCAGCGGAGTCAGTGACATTGGTGAAATAACGTATATACAGACTGCAAAGGCAAGGAAAGAACCCAAGGAAAATTCAATAAGAACAGATATTATTGCAATCAACAGCATTTCATTGGACAGCGCTGAAATAACATTGCCTAAGGCAGGCAACGTCAATGTGATAGTCAGATGCGCTGACTGGAACTTCACCGATTCCTCATGCAACGGTGAATGGGAAGAGACAATGATACCATTCACAGACAACGGAACCCACATAACATTCACAGTCAACAGCTTCAGCGGATATGCCGGCGCGGAAATAACCGTAATCAATCTCCAGTCTTACCCGACAGTAGGCGGTAACTGGGATGTGCGGTTCAATACCAGCGGTACCGCGAACCTTACAATTTCCGCAGTCAACGGTACGGTGTGGGATGAGACCTCAGAAGCCGGGGATCTTCGCTTCCTGACCCTGAAATGCGGCAACCAGACAGTGGACTATGAATGGACAGACTATACGGTATCCGTGGAAAATTTCAACTGCAGCGAAGAGGCCCTTGAGACAAGCAAGGTGCTGACTGCCGGGAAGCATGAACTGGAGTTCAGGTTCGGCGGGGATGTGGACTATGCACGCAACTGGGCAAGCGTCGCATGCGAGCAAAGGATGAATCTCACATTCAAGAATTCAGGTTCTTCGGAAAACCTTGTAGATTTCACTGTGTTGATAATGCTGAACTCTAGCAGGATAGATTACAGCAAGACATCGGAAAGCGACATAAGGTTCTATGATTCCGATGATGCGACACTGCTAAACCATCACTGGGAGCTTTGGAATGAATCGGGAGACTCGTTTGGCTGGGTGAAGGTGCCTCAGATAGACAGCACATCGACCGATTATATAATCGCTTACTACAACTGTTCCGATACTGTTGAGCAGAACGAATCAGGAACATATGACGATTATTACATGCTGGTATACCATCTGAGTGAGACTGATATAGATAACGATCCGGGCGACATAAAGGACAGCACCTCAAACGGTGCAAACGGAACAACCGTCGGTATGGAGTCCGGTGACAGTGCCGTCGGAAAGTCAGGAGGATGCCTCAATTTCGAGTCTGCCGAATACATAGACACGGGCCTGACATACCCGTTATCGGTCAATGCTCCTGCCAGTGTATTTGTCTGGGTAAAAGATATCCCCACCGGAAACCAGTACGTTGTGGCGCAGTCGGATATGGAGTCTTCTTATTCGAGCGATTTCATTCTTGGTTACCAGAATGACGGTTTATGGGCCGACAGCCAGACAGTAGACGGGGGAAACATCGCTTCTGATGGGAAATGGCACCAGCTTGGATTTACCATGGATTCCGGCAGCAATCCAATATGGTCTCATCTTTACATTGACGGAAAGTACATCGGAAGCGCCAACGGTCCGACTGCAGATGCCCTTGAAATAAGCATCAAGCTGATGGCGATGGGAGATGGTAATCCTGGTGCCAGCGGAAAACTGGATGAGGTACGCATCTCGGACACAAACAGGAGTGCATCATGGATAAATGCTTCCTATCTTTCGGTGTCCGACCAGTTCATAAACTACGGAAGCGAGGAATATGCGCCTCCGAAGCCTTTATCGGTTTCCCTCAGTCATCCGGGTGACGGAAGCGTAAATACTTCAGGCACAATCCAATTCGGGTATACGCCGGTCACGACCGGAACCGCAATAATTAACTGTTCCTTGTGGACCAATGAGAGTGGATGGAGCCTGAAGGAAATCAATTCGTCTGCAGTCATCAATGGTTCTGTGAACAGTATCACCGAAACATTCTCCTCGGACGGGGCTTACGAGTGGAACATGGAATGCTGCAATTCAAGCGGTTCTGTCTTTGCCTACCAGAACTGGACAGTAAAGATTGATACCACTCCGCCAAGTCTGTCCGTAAACTCGCCGTATGGAACGATAGCCGACACCACGCCTGAGGTAAACGTCACTTTCGGGGAAGACGTGAATACTGCCTGGTATAATATCGACAACGGAGAAAACGTCACGCTGTGCATGGACTGCTCTCATGTCGATGGCAGATACCTCGACCTCGAGGAAGGCTCGTATACAATCCGCGTATTTGCCAATGACAGTGTGGGAAACATGAACATGGAAACAAGTTACTTCGAGATAGAGATGAACGGAAACTACCAAGACTCATACGATGACAATTCAAGCATTGCAATTTACAACGATGTTGACTGGCAGGATGGGAACGTAAGTTTCTATGGACAAAACTGGTGGAATCATTCATGGACCAAGAGAAAGGAAATCATCATAAATAATGCGGGCTCCACTCTGCTGACGGACTTCCCCGCATACGTCAACCTGAGCAAGACTCCGGACATACAGGACGATTACGATGACATAAGGTTCATAGGCGGCCCTTGCAATTCAGAAGGCGAGGAACTGGATTACGAGATAGAGAATTACACGTCTTCGGATGCCGATGTCTGGGTGAGGATCCCCACTCTGGAAATCGGGACTACTTCAATCTGTTTGTATTACGGAAACCCTGATTCCGGGCCGGGAGATAATTCAGAAGGAGTATGGGACGACAATACTATCATGGTCCAGATGATGGAAGAGAACGACATAGATGGAGGGTCTGGTGACATAAAAGATTCCACGTCTTACGGTAATGACGGGACAACTTACGGCATAGACTCGTCCAGTCAGGTCGAAGGCATGATCGACGGAAGCATGGGTTTCAACAGCATCGCCGACAGCAACGAAAGGCTGGAAATACCGGATACGATGTTCCAGAGCGGCATCAGTGAAGCTACGCTCGAATACTGGGTATACATAACACAGCATCACAGCACCTACAGCTGTCACATACACAGGAGCGACCAGGGGACCATAGGGTCGAGCGTATGGTGGGCAGGAATTGCTGGAAACGGTCACCTGACGGTCACGTTCGGAGCTTCGACCGGTTCTTGGTCCGATGGTGAAACCGGAGAAACAATTGATACCGGCCAGTGGTACCATGTCGCAGGTACATGGAACGGGACGGAAGGAAAGGTATTCCTTGATGGAAAGGAGATATATTCATATCCGAAATCGTCGGTAATCAATAAGGCCTGCAGTTTCACGATTGGTCGCAATCTCTACGGAGGGGGATACGATTACGTTTTCAATGGTATAATAGATAATGTCATATTCTCAAACACTACGAGGAACCCGGACTGGATAAACCAGTCCTACCAGATGGTCATGAACCAGACGGATTTCGTGTCATTCGGCGGGGAAGAGGAATACATAGATACGGAAAATTCTGCCAATTTCACATCAACGACGATAAACACCACACAAAACATAACATTCATATCCGACGTTTCATGGACTGAATATAACACGGACATGAATAATAAGATAAGTGTCTATGTTTCGGTGGACGGCGGGCTGAACTGGCATAACGCAACAAATGGCCAGAACATCTCAGAATTTGTTCCGGATGACAGCATGGTTTACAGTGTTGCCTTCCAGGCTAACGGAAGCAAAGACATAAGCATCCTTGACATGAACATAAGCTGGTCTTACGACGAAGGGCCACCCTATTATTTATATGAAAAGGACAATTCATCGGGTTCCGTGGGAGAAGGTGTTCCCGTCGAGACTGCCGTGTACTGGGATGACATTAGCAGTAGCCTTGATTCAGCAGTACTGAGGACGAACGGGACGGGTTCTTGGAAAAACATGAGCTGGCACACCTTCTCCGGGAGGCCTGAATGGGCCAACCTCAGCATAGACACCTCCGGACATGAAAGGGAAACCATATGCTGGGTCCAGTGGGCGAACGACAGCATAGGAAACCTGAACGCGAGCATGGAAGAGAACTGCTTTGACGTAAATGACGTGACGCCTCCGGATATCAGCGTCATCTCACCTGTGCAGAAAGTTTACGGGTTCAACAACATATATTTCAACATCTCAATCCAGTCCGGAGAGACCGGTGACTGGTGTGCATATTCACTTAACGGCACGGAAAACATGACCATGACAAAGGCTGGTGAAATTTTCTGGAAACTGAACGGGCCGATGAACAATGGAGGTTACGATGCGACATTCTACTGTAATGACTCAGCAGGCAACCTAAACAACACCGATCCCATCTACTTCGAGGTTGATACAAGCCTCATAGATGTCGTGATAACGCACCCGCTTGAAGACATGTATAACAACATCACATATTTCAACTTTTCACTTTCAAAGAGCCCGCACACGTGCTGGTACAGCCTCAATGGGGCAGGGAATGTCACGATTCCGTGCCAGAACGGTACTGGGATAACGTGCCAGGAGGGGGAGAATCTCCTTGAAGTGTATGCGAATGATTCTATGGGCAATGTAGGAGAGGACGATGTAACATTCACGCTTGACTATAACGCACCCGATATCGACATGTATCTTCCTGTGGACGAGTACAATTCATCTACGCAGACGATTGATTTCCAGTTCTCGTTCACAGACAGCGTGGCTTCGGCAGCTTCATGCATTCTTTACATAGAAGGCTCCGAATCTGGGTCTAATGCAAGTGTCATGAATGGTACTCTGACAACCATACAGAATGATTCAGTTCCTGTAGGGACCAGTTCATGGTACGTGAACTGCACTGACGCCGGAGGGAACACCGGACAGGGCGTCCAGAGGACAGTGAATGTTGATGTCGAGAACCCGTCAGTGTCAATAACGTATCCTGAAGGCAATACTTACTATAATGTCACTGCGTTCGATTTCACGATATCCGAGAATCCACACACGTGCTGGTACAGCCTCAATGGGGCAGGGAATGTCACGATTCCGTGCCAGAACGGTACTGGGATAACGTGCCAGGAGGGGGAGAATCTCCTTGAAGTGTATGCGAATGATTCTATGGGCAATGTAGGAGAGGACGATGTAACATTCACGCTTGACTATAACGCACCCGATATCGACATGTATCTTCCTGTGGACGAGTACAATTCATCTACGCAGACGATTGATTTCCAGTTCTCGTTCACAGACAGCGTGGCTTCGGCAGCTTCATGCATTCTTTACATAGAAGGCTCCGAATCTGGGTCTAATGCAAGTGTCATGAATGGTACTCTGACAACCATACAGAATGATTCAGTTCCTGTAGGGACCAGTTCATGGTACGTGAACTGCACTGACGCCGGAGGGAACACCGGACAGGGCGTCCAGAGGACAGTGAATGTTGATGTCGAGAACCCTGAATCTTCGTTAGGTACGGTTCCTGCGGACAACCATTTCTCTTCATCAGGCGCGGTGACGTTCGAGTTGAGCTGTTCTGATAACTTGAACGTGGCATCTCTCCAGCTCTGGTCAGACTGGTCCGGGGCGTGGTCTGCCAATCAGACGAACTCGACGCCAGTCAACGATGAGATATGGTCGGTATATATTCAGGGCATCCCGGAAGGTGTCTGGAAATGGGCCGCATGGTGCAATGACTCCTCCGGAAGGTCTGACTTCACGGACTCCAACAGGACTCTAGGCGTGGATTTCACGAACCCCGTCGTGTCGGTGACGTATCCAGAGGCAGCCACGTACTATGACATCAGCGTGTTCAACTTCACGGTAACGGAATCCAACCTCGATTCATGCTGGTACAACACGGGTGGTTCCAATACGACATTCTCTTGCCAGAACGGAACCCCCATTTCACTTTCAGAGGGGCTGAACTCTCTTGAGGTGTATGCGAACGATTCGTCAGGGAACGTGGGCGGAGACTCTGTGACATTCACACTTGACCAGACCCCCCCTGACGTCGTCATACACGCGCCCACGGGAACCGTGAACGATGTCACGCCTGCCGTCAATGCGAGCTTCGGGGAGGCCGTGGACACGGCATGGTACAACATAGACGACGGGGAGAACGTGACGTTGTGCACCCTTTGCTCCCAGACCAGCGCCATCTATCTCAACCTGGAAGAGGGCATCCACACACTACATGTGTCCGCGAACGATTCAACCGGGAACGTCAACTGGACTGAATACAGCTCTTTCACGGTCGACATGGCCAGGAACTACTATGATTCCTACGAGGATAACTCTAGCATCAGCTCATCCGAAGGCACATCATGGCAGGCTGGAAACGTGAGCTTCTCGGGAGTGCAATCTGACTGGTGGAACGAGTCATGGTCTTACAGGAAACGCATCAACATCACCAGTGTCCCCGGACAGGCCATCGAGAGTGGGTACTCCGTCAACCTGACGGTGGACACCAGCGGGCTCACGGGAGAAGGGAAACTCATGGGGAACTGTTCCGACCTCAGGGTGACGTGGTGGAACGGGACAGCCAGCGTCGAGCTGAACAGAGTTAATGAGAGTGACTGCGATACGACCGCCACTGAGATATGGTTCAGGCTGCAGGAGCAGATACAGGCTGGTGGGTACGACGACTCTTATTATGTATATTATGGAAACCCTTCAGCGGGGGCGGCCCCCGAGAACAGGAGCAATGTGTATCTCTTCTGGGATGACTTTGAAGACGGGAACGATAACGGATGGACGGAGTACAACGGGGACTGGTATGTGCTTGACGAAACGTACTATCAGGGCAGCAACACGGGAGACTACCTGAGGACGTCCGCCGGCGATTCGGCATGGGGAAACTACACGCTCAAGACCAGGATAAATATCTCCAGTGGTGGATTAACCGGAGGTTTCGCAGGAGTCCTCTTCAGGTTCCAGGATGCAAGTAACCATTACGCCGTGATACTGGACGACAGGGGTGACGATAGCATCTGGCTGAGGCAGTGGATATCCGGGAGTTATACGACGAGTCCCCAGCAATGGACGGACGTTACGTTAGAAAGGGATACGTGGTACGATCTCAGGGTGGACGTGTTCGACAACATCAATCAGGACACTATAAGGCTCATATTCAATGGGTATACCCACCAGTACAACTATACCCAGTACAGCCAGGGGAAAATAGGACTGATGGCACACGGAACGCAGGCGCAATACGATAACATCATGATTAGGAAGTACGCTGTCAACGAGCCGGTGGCATCGATATCAGGAGAATTGTCAAAGTCGTCGGAAGGCTCCGGGAACTTCACGTCAGTACCCATAAATACGACCGACGC
Source organism: uncultured archaeon (assembly GCA_964640865.1). Taxonomy (GTDB): domain Archaea; phylum Aenigmatarchaeota; class Aenigmatarchaeia; order QMZP01; family JAFGSV01; genus JAFGFG01. The sequence continues at coordinate 15,971 of CAZXIU010000011.1, forward strand.
CGTGCAGATGATATACGACATGACATGGGCAGAAGACAACACAGACGCTGCGAACAACATCACCGTGGAAGTGAGCGTCGACGGCGGCGGGTTGTGGTGCGACGCGACGAACGGACAGGGCGTGGACTCGGAAAGCTGCCCGGGATTCTCGGCCGGGGACAGCATTGTTTACAGAGTGTTCTTTGAGAAAAACGACACCAAGATTGTAAGCCTTCTTGACATGAACATAAGCTGGGAGGACGACATAGTGCCGCCTTATTACACGGGGAACAACGATGATTCAGCCGGATCGGTGAACGAAGGTAAATTAGTTGAGGCTGCAACTTACTGGGACGACGTTGACAGTGTCCTTGGTTATGCGGTGCTCATGACCAATGCAAGCGGGTCTTGGGAAAACGAGAGCTTGCATCAGTTTTCAGGCAAGCCTGAGTGGAGCAACTTCAGTATTGCCACGCAGGACCACGCCGGAGATACTATATGCTGGGTTCAGTGGGCGAACGACAGCATAGGAAACCTGAACGCGAGCATGGAAGAGAACTGCTTTGACGTAAATGATATAAATGCACCGTATTACTCGTCTGCCGGGGACAATTCTTCAGGCGCCGTGGAAGACGGCGAATCATCTTTTGCGTTCTCATACTGGAACGACAACGGAGTGGGACTTGATTCAGCCGTTCTCAGGACCAACAGCAGCGGCATCTGGAGCAATGAAAGTATGCATTATTTCACCGCAACGCCTGAGTGGGCGAATTTCAGCATAGACACAGATGGGCATGCCATGGAAACCATATGCTGGCAGACATGGGCCAATGACACTTCTGGCAACTGGAACGTGTCCATGGAAGAGAACTGCTTCGGCGTGGATGATGTGACGCCTCCGGGACTAAAGATAATGAGTCCGCAGAACAACAGCGGTGACAACGATGGCAACGTGACGTTTGAATTCAATGCCACCGATTACTACCAGATAGAGAACTGCAGCATATTCATAGGCGGGGATGTCAATGGCACAAACTACAGCATCGTCAGCGGGGCACTGACTTCATTCAGTCTTTACGGCCTTTCACCGGAAAGCTATGAATGGTATATAGTGTGCTGGGACCAGAACGGGAACATGAATTCGTCTGGGACAAGAAATGTCGACATCATATTGTCTTCTGATTACACTGGAGAAACGACCGACCTGAGCCAGGTAAATGACACCGGAAACATAGAGAACCTGACATTCGACAGCCCGTCAGCCGGGAAGATATCATTTACCGAAAGTGTCAATCTTAGCGGCGGGGCGGACATCAACTCATTAGTCACAATCGGGGAGAACCTGATAGAAGTAGACGCAATTAGCGATCCGCGCCTGAACAGGTCTGCATCGCTCACGATACGCGGGCTCACGTATGACTTTGATCCGGTGATTATAAAAGACGGAAGCCTCTGCCCGACGGATGTATGCGTGCTTGATTCATACAATTCAGGCACGCTTGTATTCAACGTGAGCCACTTCACCGCGTATTCTTCTGGGGAGAACACAGATCTCGTGATATGGGACAGTGCAGACAATGAGGGAGGTTCAAATGAAGTGCGTGCTGAAGAAGATGCATACTTCTATGCCAACTATACGAATAGAAGTACAGGCGGACCGATAAACTCTCTGGGGATATACTGCGAGATTAGATTCAATAAGACGACGGGCTGGACGTCACCGGAAAACATGACATTCAATGAATCTTCGGGATTGTATGTCGCCAATACGAGCTTCTATCCAGATGGGCAGTACTTTTGGAATGTCTCGTGTGATGGATCCTCTGCCGGATACGAGCCGCTCGACGAGATTGATGACGTGATGATACTCCAGTCCATTTTAGCGGCATATGCCGGCTACAACGTCCAGCAGGGATACACAACAATAGGGACATCCGTCACCGACATGTACGTTCCGCTGGAACACGCGGTGGCCGATACTTCAAGGGCCTTCGTCATGAGGCCGCATTATTACAGCTGCTCTGCTGAAACTGGCCAGACAAACCAGGCCGACACACCAGACAACTGCCATGTAACAGCTTACCTTTACAACACCACGCACATCAGGCTGCAGAAAATGGGAACCACGGAGCCCGCAGACGTAGACTGGATAGTCGTAGAGGCCCTCGACAGCGAATTCACTGCATACAGGGGAAGCTACAACTGGAATGACGCCAGCAGCATATCGATGAATGCCGCAATAGGCGGCACTGTAAACAATTCGACATCAATGGTGCTTGTATGGTCCACAATGGACAGCACTGACCTCACCTCATTCGACACCCCGCTCTTCAGGGGATACGCCGTGAACTCGACTCACATCCAGATAGACAGGGACGTGGCTGACGCAGGCGTGAGCGGCGAGCTCAGATGGGTGGTTGTGGACTTCGACGGAAGCAAGCTCGACAGCTTCGAGACCGGAACGAAGACCATCACGTCCGAGGAGCTGCCGAATCCCGCGCAGGTGACGCTGGATACACCGGTAGACCTGAACGAGAGCATGCTCATTTTCCAGCTGGGAACGGACGCCAGCGGCCTCGACCAGGTCGCGATAGCGGGAAGACTCGCCAGCTCCGACACCATCGAATTCTATTCCGACAGCGCAGGGACCAATGGTGCGAGCGGTGCAACGAGGAACATACGCTGGTACGTCATAGACTTCGGTGGTTACTCCGGAAACAAGTACAACGGTACTGAGGACTATTCCGGTTCCACAGGGGTGTATCAGTTCGACAGCACACTGCTGCCCGCAGTGACAGCCAACAGGACGCTGGTATGGACATCGGCCACGTGCGACGGCACCGGAACTGCCTTCCCGAGGTCATTCTGGAACGTCAACATCACATCCCCCTCCAACCTCAGGCACATCCGTTCGAGGACCGGGCAGGAGCACTGGAACGAGTGGCAGGTGCTGGAACTTCCGCAGTACAGGATTCCCCCAAACATCTCGGTGTCAGCAGGTTTCATCGGGCAGCCGGGGATATCATTCAATGAAAGCATAACATTGCAGGCAAACTGCACTGAACTCGACGGCCTCATGAATGGAGAAGAAGTATACGTAATCCTTATGGAGAACACTTCAGGAACATGGAAGGATATTGAAACCGCAGACTCTGACCTTTATGCAAATGTATCTTATTATTACATAGGAGATTTGGGGGAGGGAACGACATCTAATGACTACAACTTCAATATAACTTCCAGGAAGATTGGATATTACAGCTTTGCTGCTGTATGCAACGCTTCAAACAGCGACCCTTCAAATACAACTCTTCTTCTTGAAACAGGCGACCCGCAGGCACCACAGTACTCCGGCTTTGAAGCAAACAACACCAATCCCGCTGTAGAGGATGACGTGAAGTTCTCAGCCCACTGGACAGAGAATTACAACCTTTCATCATGGACATTCTCATGGAATGCAACAATCGATGACAGCTGGGAGAATTTCACGACAATGGCTTCCGGCTTAAGCGCATGGTCCAACATATCAAAAAATGTACCGGCTTTCTCAGCAGGAAAGGAAATAGGATATGCATTCTATGCAAACGACAGCTGGGGAAATAACGGCTATGTTTCATCAACTCTTCAGGTGAAGTCAGAGCTCGACATTGTGGCTCCCAATATAGAATCAGTATCAGCGACTCCACAGAACACGGGTTACGGGATGAACATAACGCTGTCAGCTGATGTGACAGACAATATCGCAGTGTCTTCATCAAGTGTCAAGGCGAATGTTTCATATCCCAACGGCTCTTGGGAATGGATTGGCATGGGATATGACTCCGGGGACACATGGAAAATGAACTTCACTAATGCATGGCAACGGGGAAGCTATTCATTCTGGATATACGCTGAGGACACTTCAGCCAATCCCAATTCAACTGAAAATGACCCGTCATATTTCAGCATAAACTCGAATGCAACTATAAGAATAGAAACCGGGAAAGACGCATACAGCGGGAACGAGGATGTATACATTAAAGACAGAAAGGTGCTGACGCCAGCGTATAATGTTACAGCTTTCAATGACAATGGGGATTGGCCTACTGCAGGCACATGTGGTGCAGGTCACCCGTGGGATATTTGTGATTATGATCCTGCAACTGCCAATGGCGATGTTGAAAGAAGTACTTCATCTTATTCTGGAACATATGCGGTAAGGGCCGACGACTTCGATGCTCCGATAGATCACGTACTCCAGAAGCAGCTCGACCTTTCCGCCTGCGACAAGGTCTATGTCGAGTTCTGGTGGTACGGCGCAAGGCACGATGCGGGTGATTTCGGAAGGTTCTCTGTTTACGATGGTTCATGGCACGAAGTTTTCGAGGTAAACATCACAAACCAGCAGGCGCCCGGAACAGGAAGTCCGGATCCTCTTCCTGAAAATTATACACTCTTCAGGAATGAGATATCCTCTCAATACGACTTCTCCCAGCCTGTCAACTTCTCATGGGGTTATTTCATTGCAGGTGGATACGAAGTGACATACTTCGACGAGCTAAACATAACGTGCGAATATCCGGATGTATACGAGTATAATTATTCCAATGTGAATAACACCGGAACCACTGACACTTCATCATATTTTCTCATGGAAGTGAGGAAGAACGGAAGCGGCGAATTGTCAGGCATAGTCTTCGCAGACACGACAGCGAGGACATTAACATCGCTGGAAGAATACCCTGTTAGCAGCATATGGAATGAAAGCCCGTGGAATACTGACAGCGAAGACACAGGATATTACAATGCTTACGTGTATCTCACAGACCCATACGGAAATGTTCTTGTCAATGATACCGGTGATAATATCAGCGGGCACTATACATTCTATCTTGACAGGGACGGGCCCG
>CAZXIU010000012.1:0-7788 GCA_964640865.1 uncultured archaeon
CGACATACTGCGTGTAAACAGGCCCCGCAAATCCAGAGACAATGTTTATGAGCCAATCCATTCGTAGAATATCATTTCGGTATTTAAAAAAGTCTGACCAATAGATGTTTATGCCGGCAAAAAAGAGAAAATCCTCAAAGGAACACGGCCTTGAGAAAGGCGTGGAGAACTTCTCAGAGGAGATGGGGAAGCTGGGCGAGAGGTTTGGCAATCACTTCGAGAAGAAGGGAAAATCATTTGACACCTGGTTCAGCTCGACATTCGGGATAGTCGGTCCTTTTATTTCGAGCATCTTCGGACTCATCATAATAGCGGTTATGCTCTGGGCGCTGTCGCTGGTTAACATGCCCATAGGAAGCGGGCTGCTCAATCACATCTATTACTTCCTGGCTGCGCACATATCATGGTTCTTCCTGATATTGCTTTTCTTCTCATATACGGCATTCATTTCAAGGAAGTTCCCGGGAGAATACAGGCTGCTTTCGCCTGTTGTGTCAGCAGCTGTAATCGTTGTAGCTTTCTGGCTGATATCCAGCGCACTGAGGATAGCGAGCCTTTCACTGGGCGTTGAGCTGTTCACGTCCGCTGCAGTCTTCATTGACAGCATGCTCATAACATTCTTCTACATATTCACGCTTCTCGGATATCTCATACTCCTCCTGATAGCGCTGACAAAAGGTTTTGAGAGGAAGGCAAAGAAACACACATTTTCAGGAAAGGAACTTCAGGGCAAGAGGCTCTACAGGTCAGAAGACGAGAGGATACTAGGCGGCGTTTGCGGAGGGATAGGCGAATACCTCGGGGTGGACCCTGTGCTGATAAGGATACTCTGGGTTCTTGGCTCCCTCGCATGGGGCTCCGGAATAATAGCCTACATACTGCTCTGGATAATAATACCAAGGAATCCCAGGCACAAGTGGAAATGATACCTAGCGTTTTCTGGAATAGTGCACCTTCATCGCGATGAGCAGGACGGCCATCGCGAATATGGCTATGTTCGCGTATATCACCACTCCGTCGCCTATGTGGATGCCATATGTTATCCAGAGGAATATCCCGAGCGCTATTATGATGAGATACCACATGGAGAAATCATCCATCTTCTTGGTGTGGTAACTTCTCGTCATCTGCGGCACGTATGACAGTATGACGCACAGCGTGGCGGCTAATCCTACGGTTTCCCAGAACATGAAACTCACGACTCCAGCACTTCTATTCCCGGAAGGGAACCTTTCTCTATGAACTCCAGCGTGGAGCCTCCGCCTATGCTGGCGTGGCTTATTTTCACGCCCACTGTGTTAACAAGAAGAGTGCTTTCACCGCCTGCTGTGACTGTCACGACGCCGTGCTTTGTGGCATCCTCAAGCGCCTTCGCAAGTCTGGTGCTTCCCCTCGCTGCCTCAGGGACCTGCTTGTCGAACATTCCCACTGGTCCTGACATCACCACGAAGCCTGCGGACTTTATCACACCGATGAATGCATCTATGGTTTTCGGACCTATGTCCAGCGCCTTCCAGCCCTTCTCGATTGATGACGATACCTTGAGCTCTTCCTTCTTCATCACGAGATGGTCTTCAGGAATCATGACATTTATTCCTTTTTCCCTTGCCTTGAGAAGGACTCTTCCCGCGAGCATAATCTGGTCGTGTATCTGGTCCTCTGCTATGTAGGAATCTCCGATTATTTTCTTGATGTCACCTGATGATATCTTTGACACGGCATCGGGACCGTCTCTCACCCTGCCGAGGTTCTCCCTGGCTATCATGAATGTGTATGCAACAGCCCCGCCAACGAGTATCCTGTCCTGCTTCTGCATGCGGTCCAGAAGCTTGAGAGCCACAGTTATCTTTGACACCACACCCGGCTTGGTCTCTATTTTCTTCCCTGCGAGTATGAACACGAAAGGCTTTCTCCTCGCTTTCTCCAGTTCCTTGCTTATGTTTCCTATGTACTCTATCTCTTCCATGAGATGGATGCCTGCATACCTCTTCTCAATGTGCTTGGCCATGGGCACTATATCAGCAGCAGGACGGTGCCTCTGCGCGAAATCATCAGCCACGTATATGTCCATCATGTCAGCAAGCGTCCTGGCGTAGGACTCGTCACCCTTGTTGTACTGGCTGTCAAACCTCGGGTTCTCAAGGACCAGAACCTGGCCGTCCTGGAGTCCTGAAATGCTTTTCCTGATTATCTCAAAATTGTCAGCTATCCCCCTGAACTTTCCGCTAAGGTCTGACGGCGCGAATAGCAGCTCGTGCTTCAGCAGCTTCATCTCACCAAGCCGCTTCTTTATGTAGTAGTAGACTGTTATGGTGCTCTTTTCCTTCTCGATACCGTCAGGCCTTCCAAGCCATCCGGGCTGAAGGACAATCCGGGCGCCGTTTTTTATCAGGTAAGCCAGCGTTGGAAGGAACGACTCTATTCTTGACGTGTCCTTTATCCTTGATATGTCATCAAGTTCCCTGTCATCCCTCAGCGGGACGTCAGCTGAGCCTCTCAGAAAAACAACAGACCCCTTGAGGGCTGATTTCCTCAGTTCTTCAACAGAGTGAATCACCTGCTCACCTCCATTTTCTCTTCATGAAGTCAATGAGGTCAACAAGCCTGTTGGAATATCCCCATTCATTGTCGTACCATGAGAAAACCTCTATCAGGTCGCCTTCCGCATTGGTGAGAAGCGAGTCGAATATGGATGAGTGCGGATTCTTTATTATGTCAGTTGATACCAGCGGCTCCTCTGAATACTGCAGTATTCCCCTGAGCTTGCCTTCAGCTGCCTTCCTCATTACATAGTTCACCTTCTCGGGCGGTGTCGGCTTCTTCCTGAGTTCCACCACAAGGTCTACTATCGAGCCGTTTGCAACAGGCACCCTTATCGCAGAGCCTGTAATTTTTCCGCCAACCTTCGGTATGACTTTTCCAAGAGCCTTGGCAGCTCCTGTGCTTGTTGGTATTATGTTCAGCGCAGCAGCCCTCGCCCTTCTCATGTCCTTGTGTGGTGCGTCAAGCAGCATCTGGTCGGATGTGTATCCGTGTATGGTTGTCATGAAACCCTTGACTATCCCGAACTCATCGTCAAGCACTTTGACAACAGGCGCAAGGCAGTTTGTCGTGCACGATGCATTTGAAATTATCATGTCCTTCTTGTGGTCGTATGTCTCCTCGTTGACCCCCAGAACTATCTGCTTTACGGGCTTGTCATCCTTCGGCGGTGCTGAGAGGACAACCTTTTTGGCGCCCGCCTTCAGGTGCTTCTCCGCATCCTCGTACTTCCTGAATCTTCCAGTGGATTCAAGGACAACGTCTATCTTCAGCTTTCCCCACGGAAGCATCGCAGGGTCCTTTTCAGCGAACGTGTCAATCTTCTTTCCATTCACCTTTATGAAACCCTTGCCCCATTCTGTCTTTCCGTCAAATGGACCAAAAACCGAATCATACTTGAAAAGCCTTCCCAATGTCTCGGCATCAGCAAGGTCATTTATCGCAACAACGCTGAAGGACCTGCTCCTGAGAGAAGCCTTCAGGAAGTTCCTTCCGATACGGCCAAAGCCGTTGATTGCAACTTTAAGCATATAATCAACCTCTAACAATGTGTATAATTGCATTAATATCCTAAAAAGGTTTAACGTCTCCCTTTCCTGATGAAACTGGACAGGGAAGACTGCGTGTCCCCGTCTGTTATTATGTCCTCTTCTGTGTATCCCAGTGCCGCGAGAACCCTGAGCGCTGTCGGCACCACCTGATTGTTTATGTAGTAGTCCGGGTCATAATTCGTGGCATCTTCAGCTGGCTCAGCCCTTTCGGATATCGAGCCGCTGCCCTTTGTTATCACGTAGGATATCATCGAGCCCTGCGCCACAGGCCTGCCCCTTGAAAGTGCCTTCCGCGCTGCTGCTATGTGCGGGCCTGTCTGTTCATAGTCCTTGAGGGGCCTTGTGAGTTGTGTGTGTATTATCATCTTCTCCATTGGAACAGCCTCCTTCTGTATCCTGCTTATGGCTCTTCTTGCAATAGACAGCGCCTCATCCTCTGAATCATCCCTCAGTATGGCCATGAGAATCTTCTCCTGCGTCTCCCTTGCGATTGGTGACCAGTCCCTCCTGACTATCTCGAATCCCCTTATGACCATCTCATCGTTCCTGTCCACGAGCGCGTACCTCTTCTTGGCTGCAAGCCCTGTCTTGGCAGGCACGAATATACCCGCCCTGTATATGCCCTGGAACTCCAGCTCCATCGCGCCCGGAAGGGTCTTGTTGACGCCATCTAGTAGCTCTAGTGCACTCTTCCTGGACCTGAGCTTGACAAAAAGCGAATCAGTATCCCCGTAAATCACTTCGTATCCGAGGTTCTCCACCCTTCTCATGACCCTCTGTATGTAGTACCTGCCCCAGGCGGTTATGCTCTGGGCGCACACCCTTGAGTACCAGCGTGAGCCTGCGTAGCCGTAGTATCCGTAGCTTGCGTTGGCAAGTATCTTGAGCGCGTACTGGCGGTTGTAAATGGACCTGTACTCCTCGCTGTCCCTGCTTTTTTTCATAAGCTCGGCTTTCAGCTCCCTTCTCTTCTCCACTATGTCTTTCAGCGTCCTCGATACGAATCCTGCATGCGTCTTGCAGAAGTAATATTCCTTTCCCGGAACCTTGTGCACAGGCCCGTCATCTGACCCGTTGCAGCAGTGGCAGTTGAGGGTTTCCGGCGATATGTTGTGGGTTATGGTTATGCTCGGGTAAAGGCTCATGAAGTCGAACAGCGCTATGTTCTTGTGTATCCCTTCCTTTGGCGGGAAAACGTAACCGCCCTCATATGACGCGGCCTTTCTTCTTATCTGTATGACATCATACGTAGGCCTCTCGGGTATAAGCTCTCCCGCCTTTCTTGTTTCCCTCATGAGCATCCATTCAACCAGTTGGGAGTATGTCATCCTGTTTATGTCGAATAGCCCCTGCCCGACTATCCTGCACAATTCAGCCATCTGCGGTATGAATATCTTCGTCAGCGACAGCGCCAGCTCGGAATCGGTCATGCAGTACTTGACAACCCTTTCAAGCCCCTTGCTTTCTTCCCATGCCTTCTGGAGGTCGTCCCATTCCATCTTCCGCTTCCCCCTTCCTATGATTTCCCGGGAGACGCTGTCAAGGCTTTTTGAATCAGATGAAAGCGTGTCAGACAGGATGTTGTCAACGAACTCATACGCATCCACATGTACCCTTCCTTCAATCCATGCCGCGTAGAACCTTCCCCTCTTCTTCAGCACAGCGTGCTTGTCAGTCCTTCCGAGCACAAGCCCGATTTTGTGCTTCGCTGACCTGTCGATAAGGTGCTTGAAATCGAACCGGTCACCGTTGTATGTGGCTATGATATCCGGGTCCCTTGCCTTGACAATCTCCATGAGCCTTACGATGAGTGCCTTCTCGTCGCTGACCACCTCAAGGAATCCCACATCAGCCTTCTTGTAGCTTATGACCTTCCTGAAGCCGCGGTTGTCCTTGACGGAAACCATGATTATTTTCTCCTCATCCTTTTCCTCGACAAGCTCTATGTCCATTGCCATTATGCTGAGCATTGGCAGCTCTGTGCCTTCGCAGGGTGTTATGCTGCTTGAGGATATTACAGCATAGCTCCCGTCTGTTGATGATACTCCCTCAACATCGACCCATGACATCGGCCTTATCTGCTTCTCTATCAGGTACCGCCTGTAGAAGGTTATTGACTGCTCGTGCATAGCCTTCACTTCCATCCAGTCTTTCAGCTTCTCCCTGAACCTCATGGCATCAGACGGCCTCGAAAGCTCTATCCTCAGAAGTGCCTTCTCCTTCCCGAAGAACCGCCGGGTAACAGGCTCGACTTTCAGGGGCTTTATGCCTTCTATGGAAAGCTCTGAAACCTTTCTGGAAAGCTCTTCAACATCATTGCTTTTCAGCGTGGACTTGTACTCGATGAAGAAGAACGGATGAAAAGACCTGTCTATGACTAAAGCTGGTTCACCGCGCTCCGTCTTTCCCCAGAGGAGTATTTCATTGCTGTCCTGCCCCCTCTGGCTGACGTCCAATATGAAGAACTTGAGAGACTCAGGCATACGCTTTAGTTTTGATTCCCTGATTTAAAATTAACTGCCGAGTGCAGCGCCTATTGCCGCGCAGTATTCCGCGTTCTTCGGAACAGTGGCCTTTCCGCCCATAAGTTTCACTGTTTCCGTTACAGTCTTCTTTACAATGCCGTTCATGGCAACCCTGCCGCAAATGAGCATGCTTTTTTCCTGTCCGACAGATTTTGCAGCGAAATATGCCATCACTCCGATGGTCTCGCCGGCCATCTTCAGCAGGCTGTGCGCTATCTCGGACTTGGGTGGTTTCCTCCCGACAGAGCCGAAATTGGACGCTGTCGCATCACCCGGAATCCTTCCGACACCCGAGCCCACAATGTCCTTTACAGTCAGGTCAAGCCTGCCGTAGCCTTTCTTTGACAATTCCTCGGTCTGTGTTATGCTGCTTTTAAGAAGCAGCTGCGAAAGTCCCTGGAGAGTGCCGCCTCCCATGCCTGTTCCTCCTACATGCACGGACCTGCTGTTCCTGACTGAAACGAATGCAGTGCCGGTTCCTATGCTTACGGTGAATATGTTCTTCTTTCCGGAGAGGAACATCCCGCCCCTTCCGATGGCCTTTATCTCACTCATGATTGCAAAGGGTTCGCCAATATCCTTTCGTGTGACCTTCCTGGACCCTCCTCCTGTGAAAACAAGCCTGTATTTTTTTCCATTAGCTTTTCTGACAAGATAATCATGGCACTTCCTCACGTGCTTCAGTTCATTTCCCCTCGCTGTTATGCCCGCAACCAGCTTCTTCCTGTCGAAAAGAACCCCATGGGTGTTGGTCCCGCCTATGTCTATTCCCACTATCATTTCATCAGCCTATTCCTCGTTGCAACTGAAAGCAGAAGCACTGCTGCGAACAGCGCAAAGAGCGCAGCTGCTGCAACTGTGAAGTCAGCTCCTGCCACGAACAGCGCCTTGTGGCCAAGTCCTGCTATGCCTTCACCACCCATTATCCCCGCTGCAGTTATTATCCCCGCTGCTGTGAATATGCCCGCATTCCTCCTGTCGGTGATGTACCTGGCAATGCCACCGATTGCAAGGAGTATTCCCAGCAATGTTCCAAGGAACAGTCCTATTCCGAATACCATGGGCATCACAGGCGCTTTCCTCCTTGAAACTGTTTCAATAACTATCCATGCAAATGCTATGATGAATCCTGTATAGAATGCCCAGGGCTGCGCGAATCCGAATATGGAACCTGCCACCATCTGGGCCTGGGGAGCAGGCATCGCCGCTGTGAAGAACTCCGAACTGTAAACATCCACTATCATTCCCAGAACGAACGGCGCCAGAAGGCCGGCCACTATGACAGCTATGAGGTCAACGCGTATTATGTCGCTGGCCTTTGTACCGAGTATCTTTGCGGACTTGTAATCATGGCCTATGTCGCCTGCGATGGCTGATGCTATGGAAACGAATGCGACTATGAGGAATGCTGAGAGATAGTCGAGCTGCATGCCTATGAGCGCAAAGAAGCCGATTGCGACCAGTCCTATGATAATGCCGAACTGCTCAAGGGGGTCTATGTCAGTCTCACCTGTCATCATGGATGTCACGCTGACCATCACCCATACGCCAAGCACCGCTATGAGTGCGCCTAGCGGATGTATCCCCGCAAGTGACAATATCACGAAAGCTGCTACTGAGAACAGCGGTGTGTATCTCGTGTACCATTTCCTGTCCTTCTTTGAGAACAG
>CAZXIU010000012.1:7888-20760 GCA_964640865.1 uncultured archaeon
AGAGTGAGCCCTATCTCAGGCGCAATCGGGAAGGACCATCCGGCAGGGAAGTACAGCTCGCGAAGCAGGACGAATATGCCTGTCAGCGAGAGCGCAACCGCAAGGAAGAATGTGCCCTTTCCCATGCTACTCTCGGCCTTTATGACCTCTGCGCCGGCTGTCCCGCTGGGATAAGGAAGCTTTTCCTCGTCTATGAAAACCCTCCTCATGGGAACTGAAAGCAGTACGCCAAGCACACCCGCGGTGACGCATACCGCTGCCAGAGACAGTACACCGGGCATGGATACAGGAACGCCCTGGCTCTGGAGGTAAAGTATTCCCGGTATTGTGAACACAACACCCGATGCCATCAGGCCGCCGATGGTGCCGCCTGCCTGCGCGACATTCATTTCATGGCGGCCGGTCTTCTTTCCGAATTTAGAAAATAACTGGAGAAGCGCTCCTGCTGCAACAGCGCTGAATATTATGGGCCACGGCAGCGCACCCATCTTCAGGGCTATGTAGCTTGAAATGACGAGAAGGAATACCGTAAGCATGACAGCAACAGAAACAGACCTCAATGTAAATCCCGAATCGCCGGCTTCCTCTGGTTGCATGATAACACCAATATTACCTAAGTCAGTCCTGAATCCTTAAATATGTTGATTAATCTACTCGTTGATTGTCATGGCTTAAGCCACTCTATCTCGTAGTAATCGTACTCGGAATCCTTGAGCCTTATCTTGTTGAGAGCGTAATAAGTTATGGCAGTTTCACGGTCTGTTATCGAGAGTATGAGGTTCATTCCCATCACAGTGGATTTTGCAAGGAGCGATGCCAGTTCAACGCCTCCTATGTGCTCCTCCTCGCTCATTGCAGCGAGAAGGTATCTCGGCCTATCCTTCGGCGGCGCTTCCCTTATCCAGTCCTTTCCCTTCTTCTTCCTTCTGTAAGCAGCGAAATCAGCAGGATAGTCAACGAAATCCTTCTGGGTTATCTTCGGCACACCGAGTATGAAAGTCTTCTTGACGCCATGCGCTACCCTGACAGCCCTTGCCCATTCAGAGACCAGCAGCTTCTCCTCTTTCGGGAATATGTGCAGCACATGCTTCGAATGCACCCACTTTCCGTCGCCTGTCTCCCTGAGCGGCGATGCGTCAGGGAAGTATATCCTGAAGTGCGTGCCGAACTTGAAGCCTGTCTTCACTATGTATCCGCGCAGCCTCCAGTCCTCGTAAGCCTGATACATGGCCTTAGCGAACTCCCTTCTCTTTGATATCTCATCCATTATCTTGCCGGATGTCGTGGCCTTTCCTGTTTTCGCATCAATGACCTTGAAGCCGAAGCGCTTCGACAGCAGCATGACCTCGAAGAAGTTCAGCTTGAGTATGCTTCCCCTCTCCTGCTTGTAGACCCCTATCTGCCCGAGCCACCAGTCACTGTAAAGCTCGATACCCGCCTTGTCATCAAAGACACCCATCGCGGATTCGGAATCCCATATGATTTTTGCCGAGGACTTTTTGATTTTCATTGCATCCTCAGGGTATTTCTTGACATGGCTCTCGCGGCTGCTTCCGCCTTTCGTGTATTCGTCCACCCTCTTGACTATGAGCCCGCGGTCCCTCCAGTCCCTGTAGGCGTTGTACTTTATCAGAATTCTCGGGTCTTTTGATGCGTATGCGATAACGATATCCCCGAATCCCATGGAAGCCTTCCCGTGCTTAATCTTACCGTTCATAAGGTCGATTATGTAAAGCGCTTCCTCAGGGTTGAGCCATAGCTTGTCAGAGACCTGCTCGCCGAAAGAATTATTCCTGAGCCTGTCCGCATCCTCCTTCTCTGCCCACAGTCCCTTCTTCGGGTCGTAATTGATTTCTATCATGCGAATGCCTCTTCTATGACCGAGAGCTTGTCACCGCTCTGGTCGAATGTATAGATCATCACTCCGTCTGTATGTTGCTTCGCAAGGTTTAAAAGCTCCCCTATGTATTCGGGTGTTGTCGGAAACTGGGAGGAGGCGGGTGTTGCGTAAATGCCCGTGACTATCGTGCCTTTATACTTTTTACGGACATCATCGACCATCATTATGAAAAGCTCAGCTTCACCTGAGCCTGCTTCAGGAAAATGAGTGTAGTAAAGCTGTATGCCGTCGAAATACTGCTTCCTGTCCGCGAATTCAGGTGACATGACATTGTTATAGTATACAACAGGAATGAACTGCAGCTCTGAATGCTCTTTCCCGGCATCGGTTATGCTCTTCAGGTAGGCAGGCGTGAAGTACCTGTAATCCAGAAGGACATTGTCAAGGCTCCATGCCTTCAGCGCAGGGTATTCCTCTGAGAGCAGTGACAATCTTCTTGCTATCCCTATGTAGTCTGTGAAGCTTTTGTTGTTCCTGTTGGCGTCGGAAAGCTCCGAAGGAGGCAGTATTGTCACCCAGACATCCACGCCTATCCGTTCAGCCTCCGGTAGGAACTCCTCAAGCACCGGTATGTCCCTTTCAGGGCTCTGCACGAGGAAATTGTATGTGTTCGCATTACTTTCCGAAAGCATCTGCGCCAGCTTCCCGGTGTCAGGCTTTCCGTCCGTATGTGGAATTGCATCGTAATATCCTTTCACGAACGGGCCTGCATGCAGATACAATGCGACCAAAGTTACCAGCACTGCGATGACAGGCACCACGAAAAATTTTCTTCTCATCTTTAAAATAAGGTGTGGTAAATTAAATTAGGTGCTTTTATGGACCTTGTGATTTACACGGACGGCGGCTCAAGGGGGAACCCAGGGCCGGCTGCATTCGCGCTCCTGATATACGACATTAAAGGCAAGCTTCTGGAAAGCCACAGCGAGTACATAGGCGAGAACACGAACAATGTCGCTGAATACAGGGGAATGCTGAAGGCACTGAAGATGGCGAAGAAGCACGGTGACGGGAATGTCACGTGCACGATGGACAGCGAGCTTGCTGTCATGCAGCTTTCCGGAAAGTACAGGGTGAAGAAGCCGCACCTGAAGGAGCTTTACGAAATGGTAAAGGCGGAGGAGAAGAACTTCAGTTCTGTGAAGTACGAACATGTCAAAAGGGACAACCAGTACATAACCTGCGCAGATGCCATGCTCAACAGGACACTGGACAGGGTGAAAAAATGAACATGAAGGATATCCTGAAGGAAAGGCTTTCCAAAGAAGAGCTTTCGAAAGTTCCCCGGGCATTCGATGTTGTCGGTGACGTGGCTATAATAGAGATACCATTCGAGCTCAAGCACAGGAAGATGGACATCGCGGAGGCCCTTCTGAAGGTAAACAAGCACGTGAAGACAGTCTGCGACAAGTACGGCGAGCGTTCCGGAGACTACAGGCTTAATGAACTCGAGATACTCATCGGCAAAAGCACAGTAACGGAGCACAAGGAAAACAACTGCAGGTTCAGGGTCGACCTGAGCAAGGCGTATTTCTCTGCGAGAGAGTCCACTGAAAGGCTGAGGATAGGCCGGATGATAAAGCCCGGTGAAAATGTCCTGGTGATGTTCAGCGGCGTGTGCCCATCGCCTATAACCTATGCGAGGATGCAGAAGAAGATAGGCAGCGCGTACGGTGTCGAGCTGAATCCGGACGCGCACAGGTACGCTGAAGAAAATGTCAGGCTGAACAAGGTTAAAGATAAAGTCATACCTCTCTGTGGTAATGTAAGAGAACTGTGCCCCAAACTCGGAAAGAAGTTCGACAGGATAACCATGCCCCTTCCCAAGGGCGCATACGAGTTCCTGGACACTGTATTTGAAGTGGCTGCCATGGGCTGCGTAGTCCATTTCTACTACTACGACAGGCAGGAAGCGCTTTACGGGAAAGCGCTGGAATATGTTGAGAATGCAGCCAAGAAAGCTAAGAGAAAAATAAAAATATTGGACAAACGAAAGGTGCTTCCGTACGGTCCAAGGATATGGAAGGTATGCGTGGAGTTCATGGTTCTTGATTGAGAATTGAAATTATCGGCATAGCTATCCCAATCAAGGAAAATAAAATAAGAAAAAATCTACAGCTCAATGAATTCGTAAGCGTTTACCCGGTATTTTTCCCCTTCGGTTTCGATGGTTTTTACACTGTCGACAATACCAAGCGATTCTACGAGTTCAATGTCCACCATATTTTGAATTGGCTGATTTGGAAGGTCTTTTATGTATAACCTGAGATTTTTGTCTTCTCTGTCGGTCATGGGTATGTTTACATCTACTATATTGTATATTGCAGTCTGATCGAATGCATCTGGTATAGGACCAGTTCCAATATCAGTTATTCTTCCGGTATATTTTAAATCTTTCATAATAATCACTATAGAGTAGTTAATTTAATCCTTTATAAAGGTATCTGATGTTCTCATGATGCTGGTATTAAGAGTGAAAACACTGCTTTTTAAGCTTTTCCGGGAAAACCTTGAAAGTATATACTGCGAAAGCTGGAATAAGGGACGTTGTCTACCTGCCTGAAGCCATCATAACGGAATGAATCCGCGCACAATGCCTGTCAGGGTGGGCATGACGTATATGCTCACGAAGTAGCACACAACGCTCATTATCAGGAGAGGCAGAAGCTCCATCTCGCCAAAGAACACCTTCAGGAGACCGAACCACACGATTACCGGAAGCGCGAACAGGAGTATGCTTCCGAATGGCACCATAGCCAGGAATCCTCCAAGTAAACCCATGATTCCGAAGATGTTTATGAGCGACACTATCAGCGCCACGATGAATGCGTTCTTCGGTGATATGCTCCCTGACGAGAACTTCTTTGCGAATATCTCCACAATAATCAGTATGACAATGCCGCCGACTATCGTGGAAAGTATCACCCCGATAACAAGGCCCACCGGATTGGCGAACGAAAGCCCTGCCAGTGCTGATGAAAATGGATCCGCCATAATGAATATTGTCTTTCCACCCTTAAATCTACTTGTGGACTTTTCCTGCGCTGAGGAAGCTCCCGGACTTTATCATCGCGCCGGGCATTATGGACGAGTTTATGCCTGTCCTGACATTGTCTCCCATGATGCAGCCGAGCTTCCGCCTGCCTGTGTCAACGAGCTTCCCTTTTATTTCCATCTTCACTGCACTGTCATCGAACCTGAGATTGGCAATCTTCGTCCCTGCGCCGAAATTGCAGTTCCTTCCTATCACGGAATCCCCCACATATGAGAGGTGCGGTATCTTCGTTCCTTCCATGATTATTGAATTCTTGATTTCAACGAAGTTGCCTATGACGGCATTATCGCCTATGACAGTATACGGCCTTATGACTGCGTTCTTGATTTCAGCGTTCTTGCCTATTATCACGTTCTTGTCAATCCTTGCAGACCTGTCAATCTTAGCTGCCGGGTCTATGCGGCCGCCGTGCTTCTTTATGATGTATTCGTTGACCCTGAGAAGGTCCCATGGATATGTGATGAACTCGCATTCGGATGCCTCGACAGCGCGGACATCATGCTTTCCGGCAAGGCTGACAACAGCATCGGTTATTTCATATTCTCCTCTCTTCGTCCTGGGCATCTTCATGCCGAATATCTTCCGGTCCAGGACGTAAAGCGCGGCATTTGCCAGGCTGCTCTTCGGCTTCAAAGGCTTCTCTTCAATGTCCTTCAGGAGACCTTTCTCGATTTCGCATACCCCGAATATCTTCGGATTCTCCACAATCCTTGTGAGAATGGAATAATCATGCTTCATGCATTTCTCGATATCCTTCCTTTCGTAGAGGTTGTCACCCATCATGAAGATGAACCTGTCCTTTATCAGCGCTTTTGCCTGAAGGAGCGCATGGCCTGTGCCCAGCTGCTCTTTCTGGACAGCATACGATATCTTCATGCCGAGAAACTCGTTTCCGAAATGGTTCCTGACAACTTCTTCCATGTACCCGACTACGAGTATCACTTCATCGACAAGCCCCCTGAGCTTCTCAATGTTATGCTCCAGGATAGGTCTGTTGGCCACAGGAAGCATTACCTTGGGTACGGTCTCCGTGAGCGGCCGTAACCTTTCTCCTTTCCCCGCGGCCAGTATAACAGCTTGCATTTTTATCGACCTTTATTTCCACCACTGCTTGAGACCCATTGCCGTGTCAGTCTTCATGATACTTGTCAGCGGGTCGCTTTCCATCTCGAGCATGGCCCTGATTGCGTCAACATTCTCCGGCACTATGTCACTTTCCTGATGGATAGCCTGCATGTAGAATAGTTCGCCTTTCCTGGCATTTATGCTTTCATGCCATACAGCTATTTCATTCAGGTCCGACCTCTGCCTTCCAAGCTCTTTCGCCCATTCCATTATATGGGCTGTTGACTTTATCCCTTCTGCCGCCTTTATGAGCACAACCCTCGGGGCCTTCTCGAAGAGCCCGATTACGTCGTCGGTGCTCGTGCCGTTCTTCAGCTTCACGTTCACTGTGTGCATGTGCATCAGTGTCGTCGGCACCTTCAGGGCCACTGTGGTTATGTTCAGGTCAGGGAATATTGTGTTGACATCCGGTCCGTGGTGGGATGGTACTGTCACCGGGTCCGGAACAATGGCGTTTACCGGTCCCTTCTTTATGTCAGCCGGGTCCGGCCCTCTTCGTATCATGACTGCGCTGACGCTTTCTATTCCGTAGTTGCTGATTATGGGTCCGAGTGTCCTGCAGAGTCCTGTGGTGTTGCACGATACAACCCTGACGAACTGCCTGCCAATGGAATTATTGTAGTTGGATGTTGAATTGAAGGAGACATCCGCAGTTCCGGGCTTCTCTCCGCCCTGAAATATGCATTTCTTCTTCATTGGCACGTAATACTTTTCCTTGTTCTCTATGCCTATGCCGTCAGGCGCGCCGTCAACGATTATGTCTGCCTCGTCGATAAGCTCTTTCACAAGTCCTTCCACTTTCAGTCCTGCTTCCTCGAACAGCCTGATGTTCTCTTTGCTGGTTGTGTAAAGGGGGTAATTCTTCTTCATGGCGCTGAAAGCCTCGAATGTGGGCTTGGTCTTGACCACGCCAACTATCTTCATATCCTTCTGCACTGCCACTGCATCAGCAACCCGCCTGCCAACTGTTCCGTATCCGTTGATTGCCACTTTTACTGCCACTTTTTCACCTCGCTAATTTAACATTATTTATTCCACTGTCACTGACTTTGCCAGGTTCCTCGGCTTGTCTACATCCAGCCCCTTCCTGTCAGCTATGTAGTATGCAAGAAGCTGCAGCGGAATTATGTTGACTACCGGAGAAACCTCGTCCATGGTTTCCGGCACCCTTATCACCCAGTCGGCGAGCCTCTTTATGTCCATGTCGCCTTCTGTGGCTATTGCGATTATCTTCCCGCGTCTTGCCTTCACTTCTTCCATGTTCGATATGATCTTGTCATAGCCCTTTCCCTTGTTGGCAATGAAGACAATCGGCATGTTCTCGTCTATAAGCGCTATGGGGCCGTGCTTCATCTCAGCTGCGGGGTAGCCCTCTGCATGTATGTACGATATCTCCTTGAGCTTCAGCGCGCCTTCAAGCGCGGTGGGGTAGTTTATGCCCCTTCCGAGGTACAGGAAGTTGCTATGGTCCGCAACTGCATCAGCTATTGCCTTGATTTTCTTGTTCTGCTTCAGCACGTGGTCCACCTTTTCCGGAAGCCCCCTTATCTCCGAGATGATGTTGTTGTCCAGGGTCTTGCCATTGCCCTGCCTGAGATCGAGCGCCAGAAGCATCAGGGCAATTAGCTGGTTGGTGTATGCTTTCGTGGATGCAACGCCTATCTCAGGCCCTGCGTGTATGTATATCCCGGTGTCCGCTTCCCTTGCTATGGTGGACCCGACCACGTTTATTATTCCCATTGTCTTTGCTCCCCTTTTCTTGGCTTCCTTCAGCGCGGCCAGCGTGTCGGCTGTCTCGCCTGACTGCGATATGACAACCACAAGGTCGTTCTTGCCGACAAGAGGCTCCCTGTACCTGAATTCAGATGCATAATCCACTTCTGTGGGTATCTCCGCTATGGACTCTATGAGATACCGTCCTATGAGAGCTGAGTGCCAGGAGGTTCCGCACGCCACTATGATGATGCGCCTGCAATCGGAGAGTGTGCCGTTGACGCTGAGCTTTATTGTCTTTCCTATCCTTCCCCTCATGACGTTTCTGAGTGATTCGGGCTGCTCGAATATCTCCTTCAGCATGAAATGCTTGAATCCCCCCTTCTCTATCTGGTCAAGGTCCCAGCCTATTTCCTCAACTTCCTTGTCTATTTTCTTGTCAAAGAGGTTCTTCACAGTGACCTTGCCGGCCTTTATTGAGGCAATCTCCTTGTCTTCAAGGTATATCATTTTCTTTGTGTGCTCAAGTATAGCGGAAGCATCAGAAGCTGTGAATGTCTCATCGTCCTTGACACCTATTATGAGAGGAGACCCGTTCCTCGCCACTATTATCTCTTCGTGGTTCCTGTGTATCACAGCGATGCCGTACGTTCCCCTCACCTTTATGAGCGCTTTGCTCACAGCTCCCATGAAGTTTCCGGTGTAGAACTTCTCTATGAGATGCGCGAGAACCTCGGTGTCTGTGTCTGTCTGGAATGTGTGCCCCTCGCTTTCAAGGAGGTCCTTGAGTGTGCTGTAGTTCTCTATTATACCGTTATGCACAAGAGCAAGGTCGCCGTTGCATGCAGTATGGGGATGGGCATTGACCATGTTCGGCTCTCCGTGGGTTGCCCATCTTGTATGAGCTATGCCTATTTTTCCGTCGAGTTTGCTGAAGTCGTGCTTTGTGTCAACCTCGTCTATCTTTCCGCTGTCCTTCACCACATCAAGGCTGCTGTTGAGCACAGCCATGCCTGCTGAGTCATAACCCCTGTACTCAAGCCTCTTCAGGCATTTCAGCAGTATGGGCGATGCCTTTCTCGGCCCTATGTAACCCACTATTCCACACATAATATCACCAAGGATAAGTAGAGACTTGTTGGACATTATTTAAAGACATTACTGATAAAAATGTCTTAATAGATGCCGGTTCTGGGGCATGAATTGGGTAAATGCTTATAAATGGTCCTATGGAAAACTTATAAATATTAAGACAAAATTCATAAAGGTACTATGTCAAAATATTTCCTCTTAAAGAGCGGCAAGGAGAATGAGGTAGCTCCTGTGCTGATTTTCAAGAATCCCTCAAGGCTGAGTGTCCTCACTTCAGAACTTGGATGGAAGATATTCACAATGATGTCCCAGCCGCAGTGCCCGATGGACCTGGCGAAGAAGCTGGGTCTTCACGAGCAGAAGGTTTACTATTACATAAAGAAGCTCAGGGAAAGCGGGCTGATACATGAACTCAGGACAGAGCAGAGGCACGGCGCAGTGGCAAAGTTCTATCAGGCATCCGACGAGGCATTTGCACTGGCATCTGAGAATGTCACATTCAGTAAGCTGAGCATAAAGTCTCCGCAGAAGTCGCGCCTGCTCAGCCCTTTCATAAAGGATGGGAGGCTGAATTCAACCATAGTCGTTGGCTCCCCTGACCCGCACGGCCCGTACAAAGCACGTGCGAGCGATGCCTGCTGCGCAATAGACCTTGCCTTATTCATGGGTGCCTTCACATCAGGCGACAACCTCCCGAATTACAAGCTGGACACAGAGGTCAGGGATGACACGCTGAAAGGCAACATGGTGCTGATAGGCGGGCCGACAGCGAACATGATAACAATGAAGCACAACAGGGAATTCCCGATATACATAGACATGGAGCACGAGAGGAACATCATCTCCACACTATCCAAGAAGACATACACAGATGATGACACGGGCATAGTCAGCATAATACAGAATCCTGAAAACCCGGAAAAGAAGATACTCATGCTGGCGGGAAAGAGGTTCGCAGGAACCCGTGCGTCCATACTTGCAGTTGTGACAAGGTTCGAGGAATTTCTAGAAGGCAATAAGTTCAACAGTGATGTCAAGGCGCGCGTTGTCAAGGGCTACGACATGGACGGCGACGGCATAATAGACACAGCCGAGTTCTTGGAGTAACAAATTTTAATCATCCAAACGATAAACACATATGATTTCAGAAGAAGAGATTGCGAAGTACAGGGAAGCCGGTGCCATTGTCGCTAAGCTTCGTGTGGACATGCTTAAGACAATCAGGCCCGGAACAAAGCTGCTGGACATCGGAGAGAAGATTGAGGGAACAATACTGAAAGCCGGCGCGAAGCCCGCGTTTCCTGTGAACATAAGCATAAACGAGTCAGCTGCCCATTACACGCCGCAGGCAGGGGACGAAAAGGCTGTCGGCAAAGGGGACCTTGTGAAGATAGACATAGGCGCGCATGTCGATGGCTATGTGGCTGACATGGCTTTCACCTACTGCTCAGAAAAGAGTCCTCTCATAAAGGCAGCGGAGGACGCGCTCAGAGAGGGCATATCCGTCATAAGGCCCGGTGTGAAGGTTTCGGAGATTAGCCAGGCGATTTACGGAAGCATTAAGTCTTCAGGATGCGCTCCTGTTGTCAACCTTTCCGGACACGGAATAGGCCGTTACGACTTCCACGGCAGGTTCTCCATACCCAATGTCCCGAACAGCAGTAGCATCGTGCTGGGGGAAGGCGATGTCATAGCACTGGAGCCGTTCGTGGCCGAGAGCGCTGTGCATGTGACCGAGGCGGACCCTGTTGAGATTTACCAGTTCGCGCAGAAAAGGCCGGTGAGGATGGCGGAGTCGCGAAAGATAATGTCCTTGGCCGAGGACGAATATCACAGCTTCCCCTTCGCTAAGCGGTGGCTTGCTAAGCACATATCGCCCATGAAGATAAAGATGGCGCTTCTGGAGCTTGAGCGCGCAGGCGCCCTCCAGTCTTATCCTGTGCTCAAGGACATGCAGGGCCGAAAGATTGCCCAGGCTGAGGATACAATCATAGTGATGGACAAGCCCATAGTCACGACAAGGCTCTAGAATACATGTATATACTTCCCGTCGATTTTCCCGTTTCGGACTTCTATGCCGCTCTCTTTCAGGAGCCTGATTTTTCCATTTACCCCGTCTCTTCCGGAATATCCTCCGACTGAGCCGTCAGATGAGATGACGCGGAAGCACTGCACATTTTCAGTGTCCCTGTTCGTTTTCATGTAAACGGCAACAGCGCGCGGATGAATTCCTGCAGCTCTGGCAAGTTCCTTATAAGTGGTTACCTTGCTTTTTGGTAACTGTTTCAGAAGTTTGTAGACCTTTTCTCTGGACATCTCAGCTCCAGAAGTCTTCCTGCTCGTGCTCGGTTTCCAGCACAACGCCGAATCTTGAGAATATGGAACAGCAGTTCGGACATTTCCATACCTCCGGGTTCTTATTCCACAGCTTGCCTTTGGTACCACATGTGTGGCATTTTTCCGTGAATACCATAGTGCCAACTCACTTTGAGCCCGGGAGCTTCGCCCTGTAGGCGTTGCTGACATTTATCTTATTTTTTTCAGCTTCCTGGGCTATTTCCATCCGCTTCTTCTTTCCAACACCGGACCTGATTATTGCGATTTCCTTCCTGCTGTCTACTTTTCTCAGTTCTTCAACATTGGAAATGTGAACAGGAATGAATCCTTGCTTTGTCATTCCCTTTACAGCCTTTGGCGATCCGAATCCTGTTGAGGGCTTCTTTCCTCTCGGCTTCCTGCACTTCCTGAGCTTTGAATGCCTGCCTCTCGGCCTTCTCCACACATCGTCAAGCTTTACCTTTCTGTATCCTTCCTGCCGGACGAAATCAGGCTTCTTAGCCTTCTTTTTCTTCCTTATGCTGAGAAGCTTTGAAATTATTCCTGTCATATCAACCATCCTCTGCCTTCGGCTTTCCAAGGGGGTATATACCGTCCTGGAATACCCTTCTGTCGAATCCCCTTACATGCGTTGCCTTCTCGATGTTGGCCACGCACTGTCCGACCTTCTCCTTGTCCGCTCCCGAGACTGTAATCTGGTCACCCTCTATCTTGACGTTTACACCGTCTTCGAGAACAGCCTTCCTGTCAGACCTTGCCCCTATGAAATTCTTTATTATGAGTTCATTATCCTTCTGTTCAAGCTTTACAGGGAAATGCGCGTAGACGAGCTTCATTGAAGATGTCCATCCTTTTGTGGCACCCTTTACCATGTTGTTCATGTGCGCTCTCCATGTGCCCATCATGGATTTTATCTTCTTCTTGTCCTCTTCGGACCTGATAACTATCTTGTCATCCTTCTTTTCCACTTTTATCTTCGGATGTGAGAATGTCCTGCTGAGTTCGCCCTTCGCGCCCTTGACTTTCAGTGTGCTGCCCTCCAGGGTCACTTCAGCGCCTTCTTCAATCTTGACTTCGTATTCTAGCATTCATTCACCTGATAAATTATCTAAATACTTGTAAGTATACTTATAAATATTTGCTTTCTTCCTGAAAAGATTTAAAACACTGAAATATTAACTTGAATGGAGGTGTATGCATGCTGTCGCAAATACCAATAGATTTCAATAAGGTGAAAAAGGAAGGCATTGACATGGAAATACTCAGAGTCGGGATGATAGCCGAACTGGACGCCGTGAACCTTTATGAGCAGCTGGCTGCCATGGCGGAAAACGTGAACATCAGGAAAGCCCTCATGGACATAGCGAAGGAAGAGAAGACTCATATGGGTGAATTCCAGGCGCTTCTTCTGCAAGTTGACAAGGAACAGAAAAAGGAACTGGAAGAAGGCAAAAAAGAGATAGAAGAGATGTCAGGCAAATGAGATTAAATGTGATGATGCAGATATCGTCCTTTCCCGGAGCCTGCGTCTCACTCAATTTTTAAATCCCTAGGTTTTTCTAATATTATGAGCGAGCTTTACGTCGAGAATCCTTTGGAATTCTGGTGCAACAACTATGGAATGAGCTCTGCTGATGTTGTTTTCCTCGG
>CAZXIU010000013.1:0-20623 GCA_964640865.1 uncultured archaeon
GAGCAGATTAAGGCATTGTATGGGGATGGCATGGCAGGTCGCCACTCCGAGCTTCTCGTCAGTGACGAAACTGATGATGGTGAGACATGGACAGTCGCCATGACTCCTAATGATGCCTATATTGACGGTGTGACTGTAATCAGCAACAGCCTTACAATCAATAATGCACCTGTCGCTTCCGATGTCGTGCTGACTTCCACAAGCGGTAACAACCTCACATCTGACAACCTAACTGTTTCTTATACAGCGACCGACGCTGATGATGATGCCATAACCAATATAACAGACTGGCGTATAGGCGGTACGAGCATAGCTGTACTAAATATGCCTTTCGATACGATGATGAGTTCACTGGCTACAGGTGCAGTGAAGGATTATTCGACATATGAGAACAACGGCACGCTGGGGGAGGGAACATCTGACTATGCGCCGGCGTGGACGGAAGATGGCAAGGTCGGGGGAGCATATACGTTCGCGACGAACGATTACATCTACATAAACGACGACCCTTCGCTGAGCTTTACTGACGGAGCCGGAACAGATAAGCCATTTTCAGTAAGTTTCTGGGTCAACACCAGCTCAACCGGGAACCAATGGTTCGTGAACAAGAGGTCGGCGTCATTCCATGAATGGCAGATATATCTGTATACAGGATTGCTGGGCTTTAGCTGCTTCAACGGTGGAGGAAGTACCATTTACATTGCTGCCACTGTTTCCAATCCACTATCAGTGAACCAGTGGAAGCATGTTGTCGCAACATATAACGGCTCTGAAAACGAGACAGGCTTGGACATATATGTTGATGGTGTTTTACAATCAACATCCAAGACAACCGGAGGCGGAACATATGCTGGAATGAGTGACACTACGGCCGGCGTGTCGATAGCCAAAGGCGGATGGACGAGCGGATATTATCTGAACGGAGTAATGGATGAATTGGAAATATTCAATCGTTCACTTTCACCGGAGCAGATTCAGGCAATGTATGCTGCTGGTGTTGCTGGTTACCATCCTGAACTGCTTGTCAGTCAGGAGACATCGAAAGGCGAGACGTGGACAGTCGCCATGACGCCGAGCGACAGCTATGTGGACGGCATCACCGTGACGAGCAACAGCCTGACCATCGAGAACATACCGCCGAGCCAGGTCACGCTCTCCGCGCCTGAGAACGGAAGCCAGACCATCGAGAGGTCACCGTCATTCAACTGGACAGAGTCCATTGACGGGGATACAGGAGACGAACCTGATTACTACGTTCAGTTCACCTGCGGCTACATGGGAGGCGGGACAGACTGCTCGGATGACAACCACCTTGTCTTCGTGGACAGCGAAAACTGCACCGGGGACGGGTTCTGCAATTTCACGGTTCCCTTTGAATTCTACTACTTCGGCGATGACAACTACTACTACAACTGGACGGTGCTCGCTGATGACGGAACTGACAACAGCTCATGGAGTGACGTATGGAATATAACCATAAACACGGACGTTTCAATAACGCTTTACAACGACACCGTGGAGTTTGTAAGCATTCTTATAGGCCAGAACAATGATACAGAGGATAACAGCCCTGAGCCTTTCAGGATGAGGAACGACGGCAATTGCTTCGTTGATGTGAATATATCATCAGACGACCTTCTCTGGGACACGCATCCTGAGGCATCCCCGTACTTCCAGTACAAGGTTGACAATGTGACCGGCGAGGAATGGTCTCTTAACTGGTCCAGTAGCAATACGACCTCTTCATGGTCCCCGATACCGATTGTAAATGGCTCTGCAATATCGTTCCTGAATTATTCCGATGCCAATGACGAAGCTGAGATAGACCTCTATATAGAGCCTCCTTCAGGGGAGCTTGGCGGTGTAAAGACATCTGTTCTGTGGTTCACAGCAGGGTATGTGAGTGAGTATTCATGATGGAAAGAAGAGCATTCGAGATAGTCATGGTGAACTTCACAGTCATAGGGCTGGCTCTGGCAGCTTTCGTGGCTCTCGGCAGCGTCCAGACGCTGTACCCGTACAACGGCCTTGTCACAAGTGACAGGACACCTGCATTCGAATGGTCCGGATGGGAAGACTCATATGAGATACTGATAGATGACGACCCGAGCTTCTCAACACCGATGACATTCGATGTGTCAGGAAGGGTATTCACCCCGTCCAGCGATATGGATTTCGGTTCATACTGGTGGAAGGTCAAAACAGAGGGCAGTGAGAGCGAATCCAAGACATTCAGCATAGTGTCAAAGGTTGAGATTTCAAGGACGAATCCCACGACAGTGGTCAACACAGGAAATACAGACCTTTCCATTTACAGCAGCGCTGTTACAGGCGCTTTCACACTCGGCGTGAATGAAGAGCTTGAAATAGGGGAGGATGACAATGTCAAAGCAGAGCAGAAGTGAATGGGCTTTGGTGCTTCTTGTAATGGTTCTTGTTGTTATTTCCAGTTCATGCTCTGCGGACGCCCTCGGCGTGACACCCGGACGTTCCACCATAGACTTCAAGCCCGGCATTGAGACTTCCAAGACGTTCACCATAACCAACAACGAGCACAAGGCATTCAATGCCTACATCTATGTTGAGGATGAGTTAGGGGAATACATAACAATCGAGAAGGAGATTATACCGTTCAGTGAATCCGATGACTCCAAGACCTTTACTTATGAAATAAATCTTCCTGACAGGCTTGTCCCTCCGGGCGACCACTGGGGAAAGATAGTGGTAATGGAGCTTCCTTCTGATTTCCTCTTTGAGGGGGACGACGGCATTCTCGGAACATCTCTCACCTCCATGGGAGACAA
Source organism: uncultured archaeon (assembly GCA_964640865.1). Classification (GTDB taxonomy): domain Archaea; phylum Aenigmatarchaeota; class Aenigmatarchaeia; order QMZP01; family JAFGSV01; genus JAFGFG01. The sequence goes on from CAZXIU010000013.1 coordinate 2,805, forward strand.
GCCCGTGGGCCTTATAGAATACGAAAGTGATGAAGGAAAGTCCCAGATACTCGCAACAGTCGCTGTGGTGCATCAGGTGAGGGTAAAGGTTCCTTATCCCGGAAAGTTCATCCAGCTCGACATGTCCGTTCAGGAGACTGTTCCGGGAGAGCCTGTGAAATTCTTTGTTAAGATGTTCAATCTCGGGACCGAGGACATAGCAAAGGCAACTGCGACAATAGACATACTCGGACCGACCAACGAAGTCATAGGAAGGATAGATACTGAACCGGCGTCAATTAAAACCATGGAGAAGGGGGAGCTGATAGGCATATGGGAGTCAGACACCAATCCCGGAATGTACCATGCCAAGGCCACCCTGAGGTATGACGGGGAGGTCGGTGTTTTCGAAAAGAACTTCTACGTTGGAAATATGCTAGTCGAGATAATCGATATAACAGTGAGGGATTTCAGCCTCGGAAGCGTTGCTAAATTCGACATGCTTGCTGAAAGCAAGTGGAACCAGCCGATAACCGACGTATATGCTCATATAACAATAACAGACAAGAACGACAACAAGGTCGCTGATTTCAAGTCCGCGTCGCTCGACATGGAGCCGCTGGAGAAGGCGCATCTTCTTGCGTACTGGGACACCGAAGGGGTGATGGAGGGCGACTACACGGCGAGGCTCGCACTTCATTATGGAGACAGGGTCACTGAAAAGGAGATAAACACGCGCGTCGGGCTGAATTCAATAAAAATGGACTTTGTCGGCTCCGGTGCTGGTGCTGTCACAAGCCAGGGCGACATACTTGAACAGTACCCCATAATATTGCTGGTTTCAGTTCTTGTGGCCATAAACTTCGGATGGTTCTTCTATTTCAGAAAGAGAAAATGACCGCTGAAAAAGAGAAAGCGGCTTATTCTATTCTGCCGGCTGAAGGCATGCGACAGCTATGACATTTATTGTGGTGTTTCCGTATGTTATCGGAACCTGCTTGCATGTGGAAACCTGCTGGAGCAGATTAACGACAGCTTCAGTATAACCAATCTGATATGCAGATATCTGATCCTGTGTTCTTATTGCCTGATACTGGCTGAACGCTATGTATCCGACTGATATTAACAGCGCGACTGTTACTGATATCAGGGCAATTTTCTGCTTGTCAAGCTTCCTTTTTACTGCTTTGCCCGTCTTCCTTTCATCCATAATTTCCTCCATTGTTAAAGAAGTGTTTAAGGTTTATCAGATGGCTATAAAAAGATAACATAAATAGGCTGTCTGTTAATTATTAAGCAATATGAACAGCAAATACATGCAGGCGCTTTTCACAGTGCTTGCTGTCTCGCTATTTACAGTGCCGCAGGCAGCTGCACTTTCAGTGAATCTCACTGCGCCAGACACCGATTATTACTCATCCTCGAGGAATGTCACGTTCAGCTGCAATGCCACTGACGAGAACCTTACAAATCTCACGCTTTTCATCTGGGATTCGGATAACAGTACATATTTTTCAGCCACTACCGGCATAACGGGAACATTCAATGAGACGAACTGGACAGTGAATGACACAATTCCCGGAGATTACACATGGAACTGCCTGGCTTATGACAACGAAAGCAACACGGACTGGGCGGACAACAACTTTTCACTTCACGTGAACCTTTTCAACATCTTCGAGAGCAGCGCAGAAGCAGACAGCACCAGAGACCTGGCAATAGCGGACCTCGACAACGACGGCGACCTTGATTACATAGCTGCGAATCCGGCCATTCCCAACAGGGTTTACCTGAACAACGGTACGGGAAATTTCTCTCTCTTCGAGAGCAGCGCGGAGTCGGGACAGACATTTGCAATAGCGATCGCGGACCTCGACAACGACGGCGACCCTGACTATATAGCAGGCAACAACTTCGGCCAGCCAAACAGCATTTATCTAAACAACGGAACAGGGAGTTTTTCATTGTATGAGACAGTCACCGTCACCAGCGCCCAGAGCACAGAATCAATCGTGATAGCGGACTTTGACAACGACGGCGACCTCGATTTCGCCGAAGCCCTCACTTCAGGAACCAGTGACCTCAGGACATACATGAACAACGGAACAGCGCATTTTACGAGCTGGGAGAACAAGACAAGCAGCAACTACTACGCACTGGCTGCCGGGGATGTTAATGGAGACGGTTATACTGACATGGTCGCCGGAGGCGTAGACCCTCAGGCTACGAGAGTGTATTTCAACAACGGCTCCGGCTATTTCACTACAAGCTCACAGCTCTGGGGACCCACGAACATGTATACATACACTGTCTCTCTGGGAGACCTCGACAACGACGGCGACCTCGATTTGATAGAAGGTAACGGAAACACGCCGGGAAACCAGCCGACCAGGATATTCATGAACAACGGAACAGGCAACTTCACTTTAAGCCAGAGCATCGGAAACTCCGATACAAGGGCGCTTCTGGTGGAGGATTTCAACAATGACGGATATCTGGACATACTCGAGAACAACCGGCAGGGAAACAGCTATCTCCTTATCAACAACGGAACAGGCATGTTCACGGAATTTGAGACACTTCACAGCACCGATGCATTCTCTGCTGCAGCAGGCGACCTCGACAACGACGGCGACCTTGACTATATAACAGGCAATTTCCTTACCACTGTTAACAGTGTATACAAGAATACAATGGACAACAACAACTACCTGAAAATGTACGTAGAGGGGAACGGAGCATCCGTGCCGGTGAACGGAATCGGCACGAGGATAGTGGTTACCAATACAACAGGAGATTTAATATCTTACAGGGAAGTCATGGCAGCTGACCAGAGCCGCGGAGGCACGATTCAGATGCATTTCGGCCTCATGGAGGGAGTAACATACACAGTGAACGGAAGTCTTACCAACGGAAAGGTAATAAGCTGTTCAGTCCAGGCACCGAAAAGCTTCACTGTCTACCAGAACGGTACAGCGACCAATGGAGTCTCATGCTTCGTGGTTGATTTCAGGCCTGCCGTAACTGCAAGCTTCCCAGCTACAGGCAATGTTTCCGACATCCAGGATGTAAACTTTTCGTGCAATGCAACAGACGACAACATGCTTGATGAGATGACATTATACATCCGCAATAGCAGCAATGACATATACTATCAGAACACAGCCGCAGTGACCGGTGTCAGCAATTATACTCTATGGGAACTGAATTCACTGGACCCGGACTCTTATCTGTGGAGCTGCGTGGCTTGTGACAATTCGTCCCAGTGCACATACCGGAACAGTACGATAGCTATCCTTGTGTCCAGAAAGCTTCTGGTCAAGCTCGTACTGAATAGCAGCAGCTCGACTGTATTTATTCCCGGAAACGAAGAAAAGCCTTCAGCATATTCCGATTACATAGGCAGCAATCCTCCAAGCTTCTATGCAACATCCCAAACCGGCAATCTCGTGAGGGGTCTGGTGTTCAGCGGGAAAAGTCCATGGATTCTGGAGGCAGGAAGCGCAGGTTCGGACCATTATATAACCATCGGTCAGGACATTGAGAAATCTTCAGTATTCCTCGTTTTCACTTCAGGTGGATGGCAGACAGTAGACAGGAAGATTGGTTACATAGAGAGCGGAGATTTCATGAAGAAAATAATGCCAAGCTTCGCATACAGTTTCCCGGGCAAATACCTTTATGAAATCGCGCTTGAATACGCGGCCATTTCACTTTCAGGTACGCTTATGACGAGGTCAGGAACAAGCAAGCTGGTGGTTGAGAACAATGGGACACTTTCAGGAAAGACATCTCTGCTTGTCAGAAGGTCATCCTGACGAAGAGTGAATTTGAATATTTATATATTTATTGGATTATATTATTAACATGGCTAATTCGACGAAGAACATGCTAGCGATTCTTCTAATTATAACGATGATTGTATCTATGATAGGTACGATGGCCGCCATAAGCTCACTCTTACCAAAACAACCTGTACCTGTAGTGGAAGACCTTTCCACAAGCACAGGAAAAGTTTCAGTATACCTTGAACCGGCACCAATCGTAACAACAGGAAAGGTTACGGTCTTTGTAGATGATGGAGGATAAAATGGAAATTACAAATAACATGCTCGCCGTCCTTGTAGTATTCGCAATGGCAGCCACACTAGCCGGCACGATGACCATAATCTCAAACATACCAGGCCAGCCGTTCTCACTTACGGGAATGGCGCAGGAAACCGGCAGCGGTCTTGCCAATGTCACGCTCGCCACTGAAGCAAGCATAATACTGGTCGTCGACACAGTCGAATTCCACGGCATTGCCGCATCTGTCGGAACATCAAACGACACGACAAACTTCAGCCCGCATCCTTTCGTTGTCGAGAACAACGGCACAGCAAGGCTGAACATATCAGTCGGGGAGTCGAGTGGAGACACGCTTTGGGAACAGAACGATACGTCATACTGCTTCCAGTTCAACTCCACAGCAAACACCAGCAGCACAGATGCGAACCAGTTCATGGCTGCTGCGTGGGCAGATTTCGCAGGCAACAACCAGACTGTAGATGCAGCATCTCTTGACTCAGAGGGTACACCGAACGTCGTCTGGAACCTTTCCACTGAGACAGATGATGACAGGGTCACGGTCCATCTCAGGATAGAGGTTCCTGAGAACGAATTGGGCGGCGTGAAGAAGGCAACGATGTTCTTTGAGGGCACTGCTGCAATTCAGGGATAATATTATTTATAACGCTTCCAATAATTATTATGAGAACTAAGAATTACGCTTTCTTGTTTTCCTGCTTCTTTTTCGTGTTAATGCTTGGAGAAACAGCGTCATCCATAGGAATAGCACCGGCAATATTGCAGATAGAAAATGCACAGGGTTTTGAAGCTACTTATAACTTTTATGTAAGAGCCGGAACCAGACCTGACATATATGTGAATGTCGCCTGCAAGGATATTCCTGAACTTGAAAAATACATAACTACAGACTTCAACGGCCTTCCATTTACACCAGGTGAGCTGAGATATTTCACTGTTTACGTTAACATACCTTCGAATTTCACCATTCCCGGCAGGCATCTCTGCATGATACAGGCTGAGGAAGTTTCTGAAGAGGGCGGTTCCGGAATGACCGCTTATTCAGCGGTTGGTGCCCAGATTTACCTGAGGATACCGTATCCCGAGAAATATATTGACGTAAGCCTGCAAGCACCTGATGTCAATAAGTCTATGCCGGTTCCTTTCACAATAAATCTCATAAGCAGGGGTCTTGAAGACGTGCTTGCCTACGGCACTATAACCATCAAGGACTCTGATGATAAGGATGTCGCAAAAGTTTATACGCAGCAGATAGTTGTTGAAAGCCTGCAGAGCGGTGTGCTTAATACGGAATGGGACAGCTCAGGCCAGCCTGCGGGAATATACAATGCATTTGCAGAGATAGAATATGACGGAGACGCTCCTGCTGTCACTAATAAGGTATTCAGGATAGGTGAAGTCTCCATTGAGATAACAAATGTGTCATATCCGGAAGTAATCGAGCCTGACAAGATAGTGAAACTTGATGTTTCTGTTCAAAGCATGTGGAATGAAAGAATAGATGGGGCTTACATTGAACTGCAGTCTTTCAGGGACGGTGCTGCGACAGGAAGGACTTCAAGAAGCGAGAGCTTCGATATGAACAGATGGGAGTCCAAGGACATCCCAATCTACTGGGACACCGATGGGTTCGCGGAAGGCGAGTACGACCTTAAGTTCTTAGTTCATTACAACGGAAAAGAGAGCGGGAAGTCTGTAAAAGTCGAAATCAGGAGAGCCCAGAACCTGCTCCTTATTATCGTAATTCTGGCCATCTTGATTGCAGTAGCGGCAGCATTGTATCTTCTCAGAAAAAAGAGAAAGAAGCGTAGTGTGATGAGATTATGAAAACAGTCACGAAGAGGCTTGCTGCCCTTATACTTCTGGTGTCACTCATTACGAGCATTGCCACATTCTCAGTTTACCTGTATCTTTATGCTTACAGCATATATGATACAATTGAAATTGGAATGGATGTCTATGTTGATAATAATCCCGGCATTAATGTCGACATAGATGCAGTTCATTTCGGCAAGGTGCCTCCCGGCGGCAGTGGAGCCAGAGAGATGAACGTGACTGCCGGAAACTATCCGACAATAGTCAGTTTCGAGCATTACGGCGAGATATCGGAATGGACATCTGTTTCTGAGAATGATTTCTTTCTGGAACCCAATGAAATCAAAAGCGTATTTGTCCAGGTTTCTGTCCCTGATGACATAATTCCCCTTGTTTACAGGAACGGAACGCTTAAAATCGTCTTCAGAAAAGCCTGATACATGCATTGGACATTTCACAATTTTATAGGTTTGCATGCAATTATTAACTATGGCGCGCCTTACCATCAAAGTAGACAACAAGTTTATCGCACTCCTGGCGATAGCCCTTATGATAAGTTCGAGTTTCAATATATCTCTCGCAGTTTTCGTTACACACTCCCGCCAGGCAGGTTCTGAAGGCATGTCAACTGATAATGGTCTCGTAAGGCTTTGTGCCTCGGATGTGCCTGTAATAACAACGGACACGTATCTTGAAGGGTATCAGGGAAATTCATTTTTCTACGATGTCAATGTTTCAGGGGACGAGTCTGATGTCTCTTATACTGACAACACAACGATGTTCGTTATCACCAGTGACGGATACATAAGTTTCACGCCGTCCAATGATGACGTGGGCATCACGGATGTTCTTATAACAACTGTTGAGAGCCTCTGTTCGCTCTCGTCCATGGAAATCATCACATTCAACATAACGGATGTCAACGACCCTCCCGAGCTTTTGAGCCTCTTCTTTGAGAATTCGACAGCCAACAACACATATGATTTCTATCCCGGTCCAATACCCCCTTACCGCAAAATCATAACAGGAGAAGTGCATATATGGGAGGACGTATGGTACAACATGACCCTGATGGCTGATGACCCCGACCTTCATGTGCCGTTCCCTAATGAGTCGCTCAGGTATGGAAATATACCTCCGGGGCTTTTCGTTCTCAATAGCAATGACGGGAATGCCACGTTCATGCCTGTGCAGTCCGAGGTCGGCTCCCACAACTTCCTTTTCAATGTCATAGACAGCGAGGATGAGATAGACGAGTCGAACTGGATAACCATAAACGTCCATAACACGAATGACATGCCTGTTCTCCAGAACCTCACCATACTCGGTGCGAGAACCACGCTTTCCGGCGTGCCTTTCTATCTTGATGTGAATGCAACGGACGAGGACGGAGACACGCTGACTTATGGTGCTGACATCATAGACTGCAACCAGACATTCAGGAATGCATCTTCGCAGAACTGCAGCATTTTCGTGATAGATTCATCGACAGGCATAATAGATTTCACGCCGCTGCTCGTGGAAACAGGAAACTACACTGTGAACTACACTGTTGGCGATTCCAACGGAGGTATCGACTGGGAGCTTGGAAACTTCACAGTTGTCGAGAATTTCAACCACCCGCCAAACATAACAGCATGGTGGCCCATTCCATATCTGGCTGTAATATTTGAGGGAGATACGCAGATGTTCAACATAACTGTTGTTGACCCTGACAGCGGTGTCAATTCGGTCTCAGCTGAATGGTTCCTCAACGGGACAAGTGTTGCTGTTAATGTGTTCGAGTACAACTATACAGCTGATTACCGAAGCTCGGGCGTATACAATGTCACTGTGATAGTCAATGACGGATGGATATACGACCCGCAGACGGATTCCCATGAATGGCTGATGGTTGTTGTTGAGAACAATCCTCCCAGGTCGTCAGGAGGCAGAAGCAGAGGAGGTAGCCTGCCGGTATGCCTTGTGAACTGGAGATGCACTGACTGGTCTGCATGCAACAGGGACGGGGAGCAGATAAGGACATGCGTAGACCTTTCGATGTGCGGCACTGACTTCGACATGCCTGTGACAGTCAGGAACTGCATTTACACAGATGACCCGACCTGCTATGATGGTGTTCTCAACTGCCATGGAGGATTGTGTGAGGTTCTTGCAGACTGCGGAGGACCATGCTCAGCCTGCCCGACCTGCTCTGACGGCATAAAGAACTGCCATGTCAACGGACTTTGCGAGGACAACACGGACTGCGGAGGCCCGTGCGCTCCCTGCGTCGAACTGCCTCAGGTCGCTGTGTGCGGGAATTCCGTATGCGAGGCAGGGGAGCTAAATTCATGCTTAGATGACTGCTTTGACTTCTGGGTGGACATCGTGATTTTCATGATGATAATCATATTATTAGTAATCGTGTCAATACTACTGTATGTGTACAGGAAGGAGACTGTTCTCCTGTATGTGTACAGAAGAATGAAGGGTGAGTAAGATAGATTTGATGCTCAGATTCGTGCTTATAGTTATGGCCTGTATTCTCACAGCCATAATATTCTTCATAACCAAACGATACAAGATGCTTATCAAGGCACGAAAAAAGAAGATAAGCAAGGAAGAGGTCGTGGGAAGGATATTTCTGAGAAAGCTCAAAAAAATAGACGAAACATCGGACCGGAATAACCCGAAGGAGCTTTTCGCCCAGCTGAACAGCGTGATGAGGAATTTCTTCAGCGAGCTCTATGACATAGCTTATGAATTCGCGTATGTTGAACTGAATGAGGAACTCGTCAAGAAAGGCATTGACGAGAAGCAGAGGAAAGACATAATAGAATATACGATGGAGATGGAGAAATCGGAGTACAGCGACCACACACTGAGCAAGCAGGAGTTCTACTACCTTCTCGGAAAATCCATACACATAATCAAGGAAATAACAGGATACAAGGAAGACTATGCACTCAAGCGCGCGCCTGAAAAGGCTGAGGATATCCCGGATAAAGTTACTGAGGCTGCTCCTGCAAAGGAAGAGAAGCCTGAATCAAAGACTGAAAAGGCAACGGATGAGGAACCGAAGAAGAACGTGAAGCTCGACAGGATACATTCACTCATAATAAAAGCTGACAACAGCCTCAGGGAGAAGCAGCCTGAATTGGCTATGGAAAGCTATACCAAGCTCAGGGATATTTACAATGCGCTTACACCGGAAGAGAAGAGAAGCGCACACAGCGAGACCCTTGAGATAATACGCATATACAACGAACTGCTGAAGGAATACAAGGGACTGCTTTCCGGCTGATTTACGGTATTGTCCTGTATTTCGTGTTTACCAGCACCAGTTCCGCTATGAACATGGAAAGCGCTGCGAGAAGGAAATACGAGGATATGTCTGTTTCAATCCTCTGGCTGCTCCCGGTTGCTATGTCTGTGAATGCCTCAACCATCTGACCCCTGGTCCTTGCCCTGTAGAAGCCGCCGCCTGTCTTCTCAGCGATATCCTGCAGCGTCTTGGTGTCAACACCCACATAGAAGCTGCTGTTCCCGACGAGACCGCCTTCCTCTGTGCCTATGGCTATTGTGTTTATAGTCACCGAGAACCTCTCGGCATATGCGAGCGCATCCTCTATTGAGATGCCTATGTTGTTCTCGCCGTCTGTAAGCAGTATTATGGATTTTCTCTTGCTGCCGGAGAGCAGTATGTCGGATGATGATACAATAGCCTCTCCGATTGCGGTTCCGCCTGCTATTATTATATCCACCGAACTGATTGCACTTATCAGCGTGTCCTTGTCATCTGTCAGTTCCTGTATTACAAAACCGGTTCCTGCAAAGCTTAACAAGCCTATCTTGGTGCCTTCAGGCGTTGTCTGGACAAACAGCTCAGCAGCATCCTTCGCAGCCGCCAGCCTGTTCGGGTTATAATCCTGCGCGAGCATGCTTGCGGATGCGTCCACTGCTATTGCGAAATCAAAATCCGTTACAATCCCTTCGTAAATCATCAATGTCCCTGAGACAGCCAGAACAAGGAACAGCAATGTTAGTATGCGCAGCATCAGCAGGGGATAGTTCTTGCTGAGTATCTTTGTCCCGAACACCTCTTCCATGGCCTTGTAGTTTGCAAACAGTATGGCCTTCCTCTCAATCTTCCTGAGGCTGAAGAGATGCGCTGCCAGGAGTATCGGCACAAAAGCAAAGAACCAGAGGTACATAGGGTTCGCGAATGCTATCTCAATAACAATTCCCTCCTCTTCAGGAACTTTATTACAGGCATCACGAAGTCTGACTTCGTTGACACGTCAATGAAATCCCAGTTCCCTGATTTAAGCGAGCCCTTTATGCGCTCTTCTTCCATCCTTACATGCCTCTCGTATTCCATCCTGAGCTTTTCGTTGTCATCTATAAGCATCTCTTTCTCGGAAAACGGGTCTGATATTACTACCTGTCCAACCCCTTCCGGCATCTTCTCGTCCCTCGGGTCCCTTACAATCAGCGCCACGCCGTCAATCTTCCCGGAAGCGAGCTTGAAATCCCTTTCCCAGCCGCTTTCGATTCCTATGAAATCCGATACAACGAATGCCATGCACCGCTCTCCTGTTGTGTTCATCACGTATTTCAGCGCCGGACCCATGCTGCACTGACCCCCATAGTATTTTGCTGTCAGGAGGTGCTTAAGCATTATGTAGAAATGGTCTGTGCCCTTTCCCGGCTCCACGTATTTTACGACCCTGTCGCTGAACATCACAAGTCCTACCCTGTCACCGCTTTGTATTACAAAGTGCGCAAGTGCTGCCACCAGCTCGGCGGCATACTCGTGCTTCAGCTTTTCAGTTGACCCGAAAAGCATGCTGGAGCTTACATCCACGAGTATATAGACATTCATGTCCCTTTCTTCCTTGAACCTTCTGATAATAAGCTTGTTCGCCCTTTTGCTGGCCTTCCAGTCTATCTGAGAGGCATCGTCCTGCATCGTGTATTCACGAAAGTCCTCGAACTCCATACCCTTTCCCTTGAAAACACGCCTGTACCTGCTCATCACTTTTGCTTCTGTAAGAACCTTCAGTGCTACCTCAAGTTCCCTCACGACAGAAGCCACGTCCATCCTGAGCTGCTCTACCATTTACGGCACCGGAACCTTTGAAAGAATTTCGGATATTATGTCATCGGTCTTTATGTTCTCGCCAAGACCCTCGTAGTTCAGTATTATCCTGTGCCTCAGTACATTGTAAGCCACATCCTTCACATGTGAAGGAGTGACGAATGTGTCACCCTTCATCATGGCATTGGCCTTGGATGATATGAAGAGGTAAATTGATGCCCTCGGAGAAGCCCCCCATTCTATGTATTTTCCGAGGTCTATGCCGAACTTGTCCGGGTATCTCGTGGCCTCTACGAGCTGCACTATGTATTTCTTGACTTCAGCGCTCATGTAGACCTTCCTGACAGTCTCCTGCATCTCGACTATTTTTTCAGGGGTTGTGACAGCCCTGAGACCGTATTCCTCAAATCCCTTTATCTGGATGTTCTGGTTTATGATTTCTACCTCTTCATCGAACTTCGGATACGTCATGTTTATCTGGAAAAGGAACCTGTCGACCTGAGCCTCCGGAAGCGGGTATGTGCCGCTTGTCTCTATTGGGTTTTCAGTTGCAAGCACGAAGAACGGCTTCATCATGGGGAATGTTTCCTTGCCGATGGTTACCTGCTTTTCAGCCATCGCCTCCAGCATGGCTGACTGGACTTTCGGCGGTGCCCTGTTTATCTCGTCTGCAAGCACGAAATTGGCGAAAACAGGACCTTTTATGACATAGAAGCCCTTTTGCTCATTGTATGCAGTGAGACCCGTAATATCAGTGGGAAGGAGGTCCACAGTGAACTGTATCCTGTTGAAGACACCTCCTGTGGCGGCTGCCAGTGTTCTGATGAGGACGGTCTTTGCTATGCCGGGGACACCCTTCAGAAGTATATGGCCGTTTGCAAGAAGCCCGTTCAGTATCGTGTTGACAGTGGCTTCCTGGCCGACGACTATTTTTGATATTTCCTTCCTCATGCTGTCGAGAATCTCCTGATACTCAGGTATTTTCTTCTTGAGAAAGGCCTCGTCTTCCATATTAAATTAATTCTCAGCCAGATATAAATTTGTTAAAAACGGAGTCCTGTCTTTCGGATTTTCATAAACAGCAAATATGAGCACTAGTCGACAAGTTAACCTATATTAACGTTTCTGAATAATTATTAACAGGTGCAAATGGAGGAATTCCTTAGGCGTGCGTATATACTTGGCATAGTGGCAGCCCTGTTCATATTTACCGCTGTAGCTGACCCATCTTTTACAGGGTTGACAACATACCAGAACAAGGCCACTTCCAATCTCACAATCTGGGACCAGACGGACAGCTATTACACCGGCCCCCTGACGAAATACTCCATGCCCACTCAGGTGCATTCGGAATGCCTGAAGCTTGAATCCGCATGGAAGCTGTACTTCTACGCGAATTATACCAACACCACGAATGCTCCCATAGAGCCTGCAGACGGAATATGCAGGATAAGGTATGACAGGAACGATGACAGTGACTACGGCGATGCCAATGAAGGATGGCTCAATATGAGCTTCAATACCACTTCTTTCCTTTGGGAGAATTTCACCAATTTCACGTATGACGGCCTGATAGACTTCCAGATTAACTGCACCAGCAGCATCTATGCTGACATAAACCTCACGGAAAACATGACCATAAACAATACAGGACCGTGCATATTCGGCCGTCAGGGAGGCCTTGGGACCAATCCGCTTCCTGACATAAACTGCTATGAGGATACAGTATGCGTGTATGACTTCAAGGAAAACTGCACTGACGATGACCTCAATGACATCTCCGGTCTGGTTTATTCATATTCAGTCGGCGCACAATACAGTGCGTATTTTTCGATGGTGAATGGTGTTCTCGAGGTCGACAGGCAGGACAACAACGACACAGAGGAGATAAGCGCTGTCATGAGGGTTGAGGACGAGGAGACACTCACATCAGCCACCATGAACATAACAATAAACCCTGTAAATGACAATCCCGTGATGAGTACCCTTCCTTCCGGGGCAACGGAAGATATCGAATTCAACTCCACGCTGAATCCCGAATATGTCATAACAGCAACAGACGAGGAAGACAATGTTCCCTTCAAGTTCAATGCCACGATACTGAGCTGCCAGAAGGCGCACTGGATTGAGTACCCGACAGACAACTGCAGCATCATGAGTTTCACTATAACTGCTGACAACATAACAATCGGCAACTTCACCCCTACCAACTGGGATGTGGGCACATACGAGATAAACTTCAGTGTTGAGGATTCAGGCGCGGAATACCCGCAGTTCAGCACGAATGCAAGCACATGGACAATAGTGTGGTTCGATGTGACCAATGTCAACGACGCGCCTGTGATAACAGAAATAAACTCCAGTGACATTGTAGTCAGCCAGGGTGAAAATATTTACCTCATATTCAACGGAACTGATCCTGAGAATGACACACTCTTCTTCAACGCAACCGCGATGCTCTGGAACGTAAGCAACCAGAGCTACTATGTGACATCCAATGCCAGCATGTTCCAGATGTCAATGAATACCACATACTATCCGAATGTCTCCGCATACGGGATTATCGACATACAGCTTACGAACAGCTATGTGGGAAACTACACGCTGAACATAACACTTACTGACAACGGAACCAATACGAACAACATGAGCACTTACGCCTATGTCAATGTGAGTGTCCTAAATGTCAATGACGCCCCTGAGATTGTCGACGTTCCCGCTGTCATACCTTACGGCGTCCAGGAGACACCATACTACTATTACGTCAATGCCACGGACCCTGACTTCGATACAATATACGGGGAGACGCTGACATTTGACTTCAATCTCACATTCTGCGAGACACCGAACGGTACGGAATGCGACATAGACCCTGACTCGACCTTCACAGTCACGAAAACCGGGGAGAAGGAGGCGCTGCTGTTAATCTATGCTGTAAGGAATGATACAGGCAACTATACCATAAACATCACTGTGACTGATGCAGCAGGCCTTGTCAATTACACTTATGCCAATGTCACCATAGTCACTGACGAGGCACCTTTCTTCGATTCAGTGACACAGCTGGGCAGCGCGCAGTATCAGGCGCTTTACTATACATTCAATGTCTCGGACCCTGAAAACGACAGCATCCAGCTGGGGAATGCAACACTATACAGGAACCTCACACTTGCTCCTGTCAACCTTTTCTGGGTCACGAATGACAGCAGCGGATATCCTCCTTACATAAATTTCACACTAAACTATACCAATGTCTCGAATGAGCAGGTCGGTAATTACACGCTCGAAGTCAATGCCACGGATGTATGGAACAGGACCACATCACTGAAGATAAACATATCCATTGGCAATGTCAACGACCCGCCTGCTATACACAATTTCACAAGCTGCGACGGCCTGACGCAGTACGGCCTGAATATGACACTCTACGAGAATGTGAACTACTGCATAGTGCTGTACAGGCCTGACCCTGACCTGTATGTACCGTCGGATACTTTTATAGAGACTGTGAATTATGATTTCGTTGCCCCTGTTGGCTGTACGTCTGATACTGACTACTTCCCCAGCGGGAACTGCGCGGGTTTCCCGACTCTCGACATAGATTATGACACCGGAAGGATAATATTCACCGCAGTTGACGAGACGTGGCACGGCAATTACACATACAACCTTACAATCAACGATTCGTCAGGCATACTTGTCAGCAGGATATTCACAATGGAGATACTTCCGGTCAATGACCCTCCTGTTCTGTGGAATATAAACGAGACCATAAACCTGACCACTGACGTCGTTTTTGCATACCAGATAAATGCAACTGACGAGGAGAACAATACGCCATTCTTCTACGGCGTCTCATTTACTCCTTCAGCTCTTTTCGAAATCAACAATACAACAGGGTTCATAAACTTCACGCCCCAGATTAGTGACATAGGCAATTACACAGTCAACTTCACTGTCACCGACGCGGGCAATGCGACATACAACTATGACAATGCAACCGGATGGGCGGTTTCGAATGTCTCCGTTGTCCTTCAGCATTATGACCCTGTTCTGGAATACTTTTCCCCATCCTCAAGCTATGAGATGACAGAGGGGCAGGTCAAGGACTTCCTTTTCAAGGCATACGATGAGCAGGACAATGACACGCTTACCTGTTATTTCTACATAGACGGCGTGCTCATAGAGCCGGATGACAGCCTTTCCCAGGAAGTCGAGAATTCAATATACAACTGCAACATATCTTCTGGTGCCACATCTGCACTCTGGGAGTATCCTGTGTCTTATGACGACGCCCTCAACCTGACCCAGAGGACTGTTAACATAACGCTTGTCGTTGAGGACCCGCAGGGAAGGACCGACAGCGAGACAGTTGAGATGACAGTCTACGGAGGCAACAGGGCGCCGCGGCTGAACCAGTCCCTGCAGTCTCCTGTGAAATGGTACAACAACATGGACATAGAGCCTTTCGACCTGGACGAGTATTTCATAGATGACTACGGCGAAGAGCTCAATTACAGCTCTGTCAACGGCGGTCATGTCTCCATAAGCATAGGCGATGACGGCAATGTGACCATATCCCCGCAGAGCGGATGGTACGGCTTCTCGTGGGCGATTTTCTATGCTTACGACACACCATACAATGCATCCAGCATTTTCAATACATCGAGCAATAACGTGACACTTGAGGTCCAGTATCAGGCACCTATAGAAGTCGACAGGCCTGTAAGCGTATACAAGCCGAAGGTGGCATCACTGCAGATATTAGTCGATGAGATAATAAGGGTGCCTGCCCAGAATTTCAGCACAGCCAGGGTGTCCTTCTACAATGACGGCGGCTACAACCTCAACAGGGTCAACCTGAGTGCTGTCATAAATGAAACCAACATAAGCCTCTCGCTCATGGACACTTTCCTCGATGTTCTGGACATCGGGCAGAATTTCACAACTGTCATGAACATAACCATCGGGGACCTTGATGAAGGGCAGACATACACAGGTTACGTGCATGCGGATTCGCAGAACCCTGTGTTGCACGAAAGGGCTGCATTCACCATAAAGATTACCCCGTCCAACTCGACCAATGTCATAATAAAGATAGTGATGATAAAGGACCTTTTTGAGGAAAATCCCGAGTGCATGGACCTTTTCGGGCTCATACTCGAGGCTGAGAGGATGATTGACGAGGGTAATTTGGATAGAGCAGATGAACTCATACAGCTTGCCATGGACAACTGCCAGGACATGATAGATTACGCCGAACTCCATAAGGATGATAACGGAGGTGGCCTGACACCATCCATTTCAGGCCAGATACTTCTGAATCCGTTCTTTGTGATGGGATTCGTGATAGCGCTTCTGTCAATCGCAATGGCCGGTTACTGGTTCATGTCCAAGAGATACACGTTAAAGGACAATGCAAAGAAGCTTGCCGTTGGATAGGTCATTTATTTTTTCTGGAAAGGCTTCTCATCGCATAGTTCACAGGGTTCTTTATGGTCTTCTTGCTGCCTCCGCATACCTTGTCAGGGGCGCAGACGCCGAAGCTTTCGTAATATCCCATGTTGGTACAGTTCGGCGGCGGCTTCGGGCTTCCGCGGTTCTCGTGCCATCTTATCTGGCTTTTTATGTAATTGTCCCCAAGCTTTGGGGTGTTCTTCATGTTCCAGTCAAGCATAAGCTCTGTTATTTTTTCCCAACTCCAGCCAAGCGAGGAAAGGTAGTTTATCAGCACGAGAACGCTTCTTTTCTTTCCGTCGCCTATGCCCGAGAGTATCTTCTTTATGCACGGAGGCGCAAGCTCCAATGGAATCGGTTTCCGCGGCCTGAAGATTCTCCCTGACTCTTTCTTTTTCTTCTCGTGCTTCACGGACCAGTCGACTGCTTCTGTGACAAGCATGCCGGCTTCCCCGGGTTCCGCGCTGCCCAGAAAGTCCCTGATGAAGCGGACCTTTTCAGGCGAGGCGTCCTCCTTCCTGAAGTCATCCAGTTGGGATATCTTCAGGGGAAGCGACACAAGCCTGCTTTTTTCATGCAGTGAATAAGGAAGCCGGAAGAGATGCCTTGGGGATATCAGGACAGGGTCGACGTCCACTATCCTGAAGGGGTCTATGCCATCCTTTGTCATGAGTTTTCCTGCATCAATATCAACAGCCTTCGCAAGCTCCTCTATTGACCATTTTTCAAGAAGCTTCTTCTCGAACTTTTCCCTCATGAACTCACGTATATAATTGGCTGTCTTTCTCGCAATATCAGGATATTGTGCTGACGTTTTTCTGTAATCTATGTTCTCAGGGAATGCCTCGAACGGCACCCCCAGATGGAAGCCTGTCCCTCCTGTGAACTTGGTATAGACGCTCTTCACGCCATGTTTTTTCAGCGCCCACACAAGCACTTTAGCAGCAACCTTTCCGTGCTCAGTGTCCTCGCAGTCCAGATCGAGTATCAGGTCCCATCCTATCCTTCCCTTCTCATAGTTTTCAGAACCTATTGACATGGGATTTGACCATCTTTCCAGAGAGCCATGAAAAGCAACAGCGCCTGAGTTCACAAGCATGGTTATGTCTTTCGGGTATAGTATGGTATTGGGCCTTGTTGAGAATCCCCCGTCCCTGAAGACGCCGACGACTTCCCTGTTTTCCGATATCCTGAGGATTGCCTGCTGCACATCTTCCCTGCTGTAATAGGAATACGCATCGTGCATACTCATGATATTGCTGTGGATTGCAGTTTTAAAAAATAAGGATACAAATATCATCGGGTATTATGATTACATACGAGACCATACGCAGGATAGAGGAGGAGGAAAGGGTTTCCCGCAAGCAGCCTACCAAGATTCAGAGGATGAAAACCGTCG
>CAZXIU010000014.1:0-19567 GCA_964640865.1 uncultured archaeon
TAGCTGGATTCCGGGGACGGAGGGTCTGTCTCCTCAAGAATGGACCTGCAGAATGTGCAGTACCTTGCAAATCTGTTCATATTGCCTTCCCTGTCTGTGATTATCCTGAACCTTGAGCCGCATACAGTGCAGTTGCACTTGACATCATTAACCACGCATAATCACCAGTTATTTCTTTGGAAAGTTGATTTATAAAACTCTACTGAACCGGAAACTTCATTGATTTTCAGTGTTTCTTCAGTTCCCTGGCTAGTGCATCCATAACTGTTTTCCCGTCAACTGCGCCCCTGACTTCCTTCATCACAAGACCCATGAGCACTTTCTCCCTTCTCGGATGATTGAGGAGTTCCTTCTTCTCTGATATTATTTTCCTTATAACTGCCGAGAGGTCTGAACTGCTTACAGTCTTCATTTTCCCTGTGATATCGCCAACGCTGAGATTCGGATTTTCCGCTATCTTCCTCAGCACAACAGGAACAGCTTCCTTGGCTATCTTTCTTGACGAAACCAAGCCGAAGAGGTCCCTGAGATGGATGGGTGTTATGTTGTCAGTCTCGTGACCTTCCCGCTCTATCTCCTTGAATGTCGATATAAGCGTATTGGATACAATGCCGGCGTCTGACTTCTTCGCAAGAGATTCAAACATCTCATCCATTCCGGATTTGACAAGCTGGCCTGAGATGTCATCTGATATGTTATAGGAGCGCGCAATCCTCTTTATTCTTCTGTCCCATGTCTCCGGAAGGTTCTTTCTGGTTTCCGAAAGCATCCCCTTTGTTACGCTTATGGGAGCAACATCAGTTTCAGGATACATCCTTGCGGAGCCTGCCATCGGCCTCATAAATTCAGTATCGCCATTGTCCAGTGCTCTTCTCACTTCCATTGGTATGCCGCCTATGAACTGGTTTATCCTTTCCTCGAATGCTTCCCCTGTGGCAACAGCAATATCCTTTTCAGCAGCCATTATTATGAGGGTGTCGCCTTTCTCTGCACCGAGCTTCTTCCCGATTTCAGCGAACTCGCGGTCAAGCCTGTACTTCTCAAGGTTCTCGTCGGAGTGTATGAATCCGGGAATGCCCACCTTTACCTTCACATAGTTCGCTATCTCATTGCCGAGTGTCCTCGTTTCGGTTATCTTCCGTGCAAGCATTCCCTCGAATCCCGGCACTATTATCGCATAGGATTTCTTACCCCGCATTATCCCGCTATCGCTTTCACTGAAGAACCCGGTGACATCGGTTACCCTTGATGCGATGTTTTTTACACCTTTCTTCTTCAGTTCTCCTGATATTGACAGTATGGAAAGCTGCCTCGTAGCCTCGTTCTCTATGTACTTCGGTATCATCCTGAGGTCCTGGGCTCCCTTTATCTCTATCCTCGCGCCCTTCCCTATGGACACGTTTATGTCCTGGCGTATGGTTCCGAGTCCCCTCTTGACCTTTCCTGTTGACCTGAGTATCATTCCTATCCTTTCTGCAATATCCTTCGCATCCTCAGGGGTGTGTATGTCAGGAGACGTGCCTATCTCTATGAGTGGTATTCCCAGGCGGTCAAGCCCGTAAACGACTTCATCGTTGCATCTCTCAATAATCTGCGCCGAGTCTTCCTCAAGGCAGACATTTGTTATTCCTACAGTGCATTTGCCCGCCTTCAGCCTTCCGTTCATGCCCGCTATCAGCGTTCTCTGGAATCCGCTGGTATTGGAACCGTCGACAACTGTCTTTCTCATGACATGTATCTCCTCCGGTATCTCGCATCCGAGCATCATGGACACTTTCAGCGTTGTGCCCAGAGCCTCCATGTCCAGTGAATGAGGCGGCTCGCTGTCTGTCTCAACGAGGCAGTTCTCATCGCAAAAGACCCGATAAATGAATGTCTTGTCAAGAAGTGTCTCGTGCATTGCGGCTGCATCTATCTTTCCGCTTTCTCCGGCAACAGCGCTGAGCTTTCTCCTGACCTCTCCGCATGATTCCTTTTCGGAAAGCTTTGTCGGGCAGCTGCAAAAGAGCTTGTGCTCTGTATCTAATTGCTGGTGTATCTCTATGCCGCATTTGAGCCCGAGTTTCCTGTAATCAAGAATCATAGTTATAATTATGAGCCCGGGTTTAATATTTTTCAGCCCGACAGATTTCGTATAAAAAACTTTCCCAACAAGATTACACATGGTTTATGATGCGAATAACCGCCCGATGATAGCTTACGGAAAGAACGGAAAAGAATTTGCCGAAGGCATCTACAGGCATCTTACTGATGGAGTTGACGGAAAGCCTGGAATAAACAAGAACTTCATTTTTGCTGAGGATATGAGACTCAAGACATTTGCCGACGGAGAGCATGACGTAAAAATCGGCAGGAACGTTAACGGAAGAAATGTCTATATAGTACAAAGGTTCGACCCCAAAGAGAATAAAATTGATTCAGACTTCACTGAACTGAAACTTCTCAATGATGCGGCAGCAGGATCTTACGCAGGAAGAGTGACAGATGTTATGGGAAACATGCCTGGTGAAAGGCAGGACAGAAAAGTCGAAAGCCGCGTTCCTCTGACAGCCAAGCTTCATGCAGAAGAACTGGAAAACAGCGGTGCTGACGGCGTAATGTTCATGGATTTGCATGAGCCTCAGATAGAGGGATATTTCCATAAAAAAACACGTGTACTGAATATACCTGCACTTCCTTTCTACCTGCACTACATGAAAGAGGAAAATGGTGGTTTCGGTGACAGTGTCATAGCAACCCTTGACGCAGGGGGTATGAAATCGCTTTATGATGCATTCAAGAAGGTGTCGATGGACCTCTTCAAGGAAATACATCTGGCATCGGCACTCAAGGAAAAAAGATATGTCGGTAGTGACCTCAAAATTGAATTGACGCACTTCATGGGGGACGTATCCGGTAAGAACGTCTTCACCATAGATGACGAGGTCTCGAGCGGCAAGACGAACGAGGCTGCGATTAAGTACATGATGAAGCTGGATAATCCTCCGAAAAGCATTACATGTTTCAGCACAAAGGGAAAGCAGAAAGAAGAAGGCGCAGAAAGGATGCACAATATGTACAAGGATTACGGTGTGAAATTCGTTTTCACTAATGTTGTTCCCATAGACACAAACCTTCAGGGAGACTATATGAAAATAATAAACGTGGATCCGATTTATGCTCATGCAATAAGCAGGATGGAAACAAGGCAAAGCATAAGCGACCTGCTGAAGTTCGATAATTTTGAGAAATTACTGCATGGAGATTACGATTTTTAATAAAAAACAGAACATGAGCCTGGAGGGATTTGAACCCGCGACATTCCGGTTAAGAGCCGGACGCTCTGGCCAGACTGAGCTACAGGCCCACGTCAATTCAATATAGATTGCGTTAACATTAATAAATTTATCAGAATCTACTTTATTCTTCCACCGAGAAGCTTCTTCCACTGCCAAGAGAATTTCTTCAGTTTGCTGCTCTTGCCGAATCCGCATGCAGAACATTCCTTTGTCCTTACATGGTAGCTGCGCTGGCCGCATCTCCTGCATGAGATGTGAGTCCTTTTGTTTCTCTTACCAAAAGAAGGTGTACCTTTTACCATATATGCACCTTACTTCCCGGGGGAAATGATCACTATGTTGTCTCCTCTGACAAGCACTTTTCCCAGCTTCAGGCTGCTGTCCTTCTCTTCTATGGTTGCCTCATCAAGCCAAAGATTTATATGAGAGTCGAACGCCCTGAGGGTTCCTGTTATCTTTGCACCTGACTTGAGATGTATGATTACGTTTTTGTCCTGTGAGCTTCCAAGCACGTCTAATGGCCTTTGCATAAAATCACCTTTCCTTAAAAAATCAAGCGACACCGTGCTCGCTTGGTTCTATCTATTATTTATGAAAATATATATAAAGATATCGCTCAATATAGTCTTAAGTGATTTTATGGCATTATGGCATTTGAGGTCAAAAAGGAAGCCCACTGGAGGAAGACTTCAGAGACTCAGGAAGAAAATGAGGAACAACAGGGGAAGCATGCCTGTAGAAACAAAGATAGGAGTCAGGAAGATTACCAAGAAGAGGGTAGAGGGCGGAAACGTAAAGCTCAGGCTTAATTCTGTGGAAAAGGTCAATGTTGCTGACCCGAAGACCGGAAAAGTGAAGAGGGTCAAGGTTCTTTCAGTAAAGGAAAACAAGGCAAATGTGCACTACATCCGAAGGAATGTTATAACAAAGGGCGCTGTCATAGAGACCGAAGCAGGGCTTGCAAAAGTGACATCAAGGCCGGGCCAGCAGGGAATAGCAAATGCTGTTCTTGTCGCGGAAAAGAAGTAAATTCTGTAAATTTTATATTCAGCTCCGGACATATCTTTATTATGATGACCAAATACATGCAGGTCGTATGGCTGTATGTCATAGGCATACTGATAATTTTCTTTGGTCTGTACATGCTCATGACAAACTCAGACCCGATGAGCTTCATGGTGATGCTTATGGGCCTTGCGGTTTCCGCAATAGGTTCAGCCCACGGACGAAAGATGAGGGCAATGGACCAGTTCGGTATGGAGGGGGGAATGCAGGAAAGAGAACCTGCGCAAAAGCAGCCTGAAGAGCCGAGAGCAGAAGACTTTATCCCGGAGGAAGCTCAGCCTGAAGAAAGCGAAGAGTCTCCGCGCGGTGACTTCGCCCCGAGAGGGCAGCCAATGAGCGAAAAGATATCGGGCATAATGGGCATTTTCAGAAAAAAGTCTCCCGGAGAACCGCTGTCCAAGAGGGATATACTTCATATTGAAATGGATGACATAAAGGGCGGAAGTATAGTTCCTGCAGAAGCTGATGTGATAGAGCTCGTATGCCCGAAGTGCCTTGCTGAGAACGAATCACAGAACCTCTTCTGCTTCAGCTGCGGGAACAGGCTGAGAAGGATGACTCCCGGAGAGGAGGCATCGGGGGAGATAAACCTCAAGATAGAACCGGGCGCAATAGAAATGATAGATGATAACAGAGTAGCCAAGGTAATCATATGCCCGAAGTGCAATGTCGCCAACAATGTGGAAGACAGGTTCTGCTGGAACTGCGGAAAGAAGATAAGGTCGGACAGCAGGGAAATAAGAAAGGAGCTTGAGAACATAATAGAGAAGACCGGTGAGATAAAGCCGAAAAAAGCCAAAGCCGTCAAGAAGGAACATCCGGAGACGAAGGATGACACTGATTTCGACAACCTTTTTCCGAACATCAAGAAGAAGCAGAAAAAGAAGCCTGAAAAGAAATGACATTTAATCGATAATCTTCAGAATCTCTCTCAGGTCTTTCTTCTTTATAACAATGTCAGCTGCTTCTGACAGCTCTGGTGTCGCGTTGAACGCTATGCCAAGGCCAGCTTCCTTTATGACATCCATGTCGTTGTTGGAATCCCCGACAAAGACGCAATCCTCAGTGCTTATGCCCTCCTTATCGGCAATAGTCTTCAGAACAATCTGCTTGTTCTCTCCCCATCCCTCATATTCAGGAGGTATCTCTATGCCTGTGAGATTGCCGCCATCATCGAACTTCAGGCGGTTTATTACTACATGGCTGAAGTACTTCTTCACTTCGGAGAGAAAATGGTCTATGACTATGTCGAGCCCCCCGGATATTATGGCCAGCTTGTATCCCCTTCTGTGAAGCTCCTTTATTGTATCAATGGCACCTTCCATGACGCTGAACTTGACAACGCTTTTTTCTATCATGTGTTTAGTGACGCCATTCCTGATCCAGAGATTTGTATCGTAATCAGCCCACTCCCTGAAAGTTATGCGCCCGTTGAGGAAGTCGTCTCTCGCCTGGCCGACCTTCTCCGGGTCCATGCCAAGGTCCTGGTGAATCTTCACCCAGACGAACTGCATCTCATCGATGAGTGTTCCGTCCACATCAAAGGCGACAAGCTTGTACTTACCCGGCATTATCAAACCTCCGGATGACATCCTGCAAATCATTAAAAGGGATTTCACTTATTTTTCTCTCCATGAGCTTCTCACTTATTCCGAGCTTTTTGAGTTCTTCCCTGGCGCTTCTCTTGGTCTTCGCGCCCGTATTCACAAGTGCCTCCCGAAGGGCATTCCTGAGCTTCTTGTCATCCTGAAGGACAATCTCCCTGACAAGAACATCTGAGCCTTCAGGCTTCTTGGGAGTCAGCTTCACAACCATGCTGGCAGTGTCAGGCTTCGGATGCCATGCGTCCTTCTCAATTCTCAGAAGCGTCTCTATCCTGAAGAATGACTGCGAGAACAGCGAGAGCTTTGAGTAGCAGCCCTCCTCAGGGTTCGCTGCCAGCCTCTCGACGAACCTCCACGGAAGCGTGAGCACAGCTGAACTGAACTTCTGGGTGAACAGCGTATGCATAAGCGGCTCGCATATCGCATAAGGCGGGTTCGCCACGAGCTTGTCGTATCTGGGTTTCTCCTTGCTTAGGACTGCGATTGCATTGCCCCATATGAAGCGCACGTTCTTCCCGCGGAACTTCTCTTCCAGCACAGGCTTCAGCCTCTCGTCTATCTCTATGCTTATGAGCTTTCCGCATTTTGAGGACAGCTTCTCTGTAAGATTTCCCGGACCTGCCCCTATCTCCAGTACTGTGTCCGTTTTCTTCAGTCCGGCGAATCCAACTATCTTTTCCAGTACCGCTTCATCCCTGAGGAACACCTGGTCAAGGTCGGGGTCCTGAAAGAAAGCACTTCTCACCATAATTAGAATTGCCTGGAGAAAATTAAATTACTTACATTCTTCAGATGTATTCGAAGCGAACTGCAGTTCCAGCTTGGCGACGGCCTTTATGATGTCATTCCTCGTCACTATGCCTTTCAGCTTGCCCTTCTCAACAACGGGAATGCGGTTGACCTTGTAGGTGTCAACTATCCTGGCGGCTTCCATTATATCAGCCTCTGGGTCGACAGTCACTGGCTCCATTGTCATGAAGTCCGATATATTAAGTTTTGATGCCGCCATGACCTTCTTCTTTAGTTCCGCAGCCTTGCTCTTGCTCTTCAGCCCTGCGAGCACAAGGAAGAAGTGCGGCATGGACGTGAAATGCACTTTGGGTGTGTAGATGTCTATGACCTTTATTATGTCGAGCTCTGTGATGAGTCCCACGAGCTTGTCACCGTCCATGACAGGCGCTCCTGATATGTTGCTTTTTGTGAATATTTCAAGGGCTCTGTGCATGGTGTCATCGGGCTTGAATGTTATTACCTTTGATGTCATTATGTTTTTGATTTTCATGCTACTTCTTCTCCGCGGTTATGTAGTAGAATTCAGCAGACATGCTGCTTGCTTTTTCCACATTAATTTCTTTGAAGCCAGCGTTATTAAATGTCTTTCTGATTGCCTCGTTGCTCTTCAGGTACTTGGCCTTCGGAACGAACAGAGCGCGTCCGAAATCCAGTATGCTTACCTTTCCGCCCTTTCGGAGAACTCTCCTGAACTCTTTAAGGAGTTCGGTCGGGTCATTCTGATAAGACAGGACGCCTACAGAGATTATCTTGTCAAAAGTCATGTTCTCAAAAGGCATGAGCTCTTTCTCCTCCTTGACGAACACGACATTGGGGTGACCGGGAAGGTTCTTTACCTTCTGGACGCTCCTTTCCAGCTGCTTCAATGAGATGTCTATTGCGACTATCTTTCCGTCACTCCCGACCTTTTCTGCCAGATACAGCACATCCGAGCCTGTGGCGCATCCGTAGTCCAGTACAATGTCTCCGGGATTCACATCAGCCATCTCTATGACCTTTTCCCTCCTGCCCTTCCCATACCATAGGGGCGAGACTACGTCATACAATGGAGAGAAAGTGTTGTAGAATTTCTCAAGGAACTTCTTGTCATATGTGACCCTTATCATCGTGTAGATGGGAATGCCGCAGGCTATCAGCATCAGCCCTGAGAGAAGCAGTTCGAAGGGTATCTGCGTGAGCAGTATCATGCACAGTACGAATGCCATTCCCGGTATTACCACCGGAAGGTCTATGAGCCTGTCAACCGGCTTCTTCTTCAGCTTTATTACAGCCAGTGCGCAGAGAGCGTAGAGTATGAGTGCGTTGGCCATGAGGAGAAGAACTGCTCCCTCGTACGAGCCTGTAAGGGCTATTATGAATGCTATTATCGCCTGAACGAGGAGCGACCTCGACGGTGTGTTGAACCTCCTGTCAACCTTGCTGAAAGATTCAAGGAACAGCCTGTCCTTGGCCATGGCGTAAGGCACCCTTGCGGTCGTAAGTATCCACGCATTGAGGCATGCGAGGCTGACTATTATCGCGCCTCCTGTCATCATGGCGCCCATGTAGCTGCCGTAGGCGAATGCAAGCACATCTGCCATCGGCGATACGGAATCCTTGAGCATCTCCCAGTTCATGACTCCCAGTGTCACGAATACTGTCAGAAGATAGAATATCATTATCATTATGGTCGATATGACCAGTCCGAGCGGTATGTTCCTCTTGGTGTCCCTGACCTCGCCTGCTATGACTGTTGTCGTCTCCCATCCTATGAAAGGCTCGACTATCAGCACGGCTGTCATACCGAGGGCTGAAAGGCCCAGAGGGAAAAGCGGGTCGAAATTGGCGAGGTCCACCTTCGGGAGCCCGAATATTATGAATATCGCGAGCACGGAGAACGTGCCGAACGTGAGGAACAGCTGGGTGCGCCCGCCCTGCTTAACGCCCGCGTAGTTTATGAGGGTTATTATGCCTATCACACCTGCGTAAAGGACAGCGCTCTCGACAAATGAAAGCTCATAGAAATAACTGATATAATACCGTATGGCTATCGTATGGGTGCCTATGTATATGCACGCCATCAGCCATGCTGTCCATCCGGTTATGAAACCCCAGAAGTCGCCCATGGCCTCGCGGACATAGACATACGGACCTCCAGTTACATTGTAGCTGGAAGCCAGCTCGACGAAGCACAGGCTTATGGGAACTGTCAGGAGTCCTATGAGAACCCAGAGGATTATAGAACCCGGCCCCATCAGGCCCCCGGCGACTCCGGGAATGATGAATATGCCTGTACCCATTATGGCGCCGGCGCAAAGCATTATGACATGTATAAGCCCCAGGTCCTTCTTCAGCTCGCCTGCCATTAGAATATATTACCATATATTCCAATTTATAGATTAGCAGATAACCGCATCCGCCGGACGCAGGACGGATACACTTTTTATAAAAATGTAGCACTAAAAATAAGAATGACACCTGAAAAGCTTCCTCAGGAAGTTTCCAGAGAGGTGACAGAATACTTCGCTTCCTGCGTGGAAAGGGAGACGGAAGGTGGGAGGAGGACTTTTCTGAACATTGCCATAGACAGGAATAATTTCCTTCCTGCTGAACTTCAGAGGGAAGTAGACACATACAGGGGAAATACACACCAGAGGGAATTCCTCCTCAGCCAGCCTGAATTCATAATCAGGCTCGGTCGCTACATGTATTAGGCGTCACCCGAATTTCGCATACAAGTCTGTTACAATTATATTATGCATGGCAAAATGCAAACTTTAAGATTTTCCTTTTTCTATAGTTCATTATGACGCGCGAAGAAGTCATCAAGGATATCGAGGATGAACTGAAGAAGACCAAGTACAACAAGCACACGCAGGCGCACATAGGCAAACTCAAGGCAAAGCTGGCAAACCTGCGTGACGAAGTTGCAAGGGGTTCGGGCGCCAGCTACGGCCCGGGATTCAATGTCAAGAAGTCCGGGGATGCGACTGTTCTCCTCGTGGGATTTCCATCGGTCGGAAAGTCCACCCTCATCACCAAGCTTACCAAGGCTGATTCGAAGATAGGCCATTATGATTTTACTACACTGAATGTTGTCCCGGGAATGATGCAGTACAATGGCGCTCTCATACAGGTGCTCGATGTTCCCGGCCTGATTCCTGGTGCTGCGAGCGGTTCGGGAAAAGGTCGCCAGGTGCTTTCCGCTGTGAGAAGCGCTGACCTTGTGGTTTTCGTGCTGGATGACATGAAGCAGCTCACGCCAATGAAAAAGGAACTATACAACGCGGGTTTCAGGCTTGACAAACATCCTCCCGATGTCCGGATAGCCAAGAAGAAGTCAGGCGGCGTGCAGGTCAACATCGCTGTCAAGAGGCCAAAGCTCACAAGGGAGACTGTCATGAACGTGGTCAATGAATTCAAGATTCACAACGCCGATGTCATGATAAGGGAGAACATTGACGAGGAACAGCTCATAGACTCAATGATGAACAACAGGGTGTATGTGCCGTCAATCGCCGTACTTAACAAGATAGACAAAATCATGGATTTCAGCATAGTTACAAGGGACATTGTCAAGATATCAGCTGAGAAAGAGCAGTATCTCGATGACCTCAGGGGGGCCATATGGGATAAGCTGAAGCTCATAAGGATTTACATGAAAAGGATAGGCCATGAGCCTGACATGGATGTTCCTCTAATAATGCATGAG
The DNA here is from genome assembly GCA_964640865.1 of uncultured archaeon. Lineage (GTDB taxonomy): Archaea > Aenigmatarchaeota > Aenigmatarchaeia > QMZP01 > JAFGSV01 > JAFGFG01. The sequence continues at coordinate 10,431 of CAZXIU010000014.1, forward strand.
GGATGCACTGTGATGGATGTCGCCAGGAAGATTCTCAGGGGGCAGGAAAAGTATTTCAAGCACGCAAGGATATGGGGGCCTTCGTCCAGGTTCCCTGAGCAGAAGGTCGGGCCTGAGCACAGAATGAAGGACAGTGACATCATCGAACTGCATGCATGACCGAAAACGCTATAAATATCCAAAGCATATTCTTGGTATGCCAATGCAAAGACAGACAGCGAAGAAAATGCGCATCGTTGACATAGTCAGCGGCGAATTCGTAAAGAAAGAGGGAATGGAACCCAGCTATGTGGTCACTCCGGCAAAGGAGAACGTCTCCCGCGCAAGGATATCAGGCACAGTTGTCAACAAGTACACTTCAGAAGACAACAACTTCGCTTCTGTGACGATTGATGATTCCACTGCAACACTGAGGGCAAAGCTCTGGAAGGAAATAGCGCTGCTCCAGAACGTTAGCGCAGGCGACCTTGTCAATGTGACAGGAAAGGTCCGTGAATACGAAGGCGAGATATACATTGTACCAGAGATAGTCAGGACCATAACCCCGGACGAGGAAAGCCTTTTCAGGCTTGAAATAATTGAGCAGATGAAAAACAGGGGAACTGTCATAAAGGCGTCATCCAGGGGAACTACACAGGTGCCTGCACAGAAGGTCCGGACATCACCGCAGCCGCAGACTGCGCCGGAAACTGCGCCGGCGCCGCAGTACGAAGCGGAGATAGAGACAGTCAGCCTTGACGATGAAAACCAGAAGCCGTCGCTAAGGACTACTCCGACAGCCCCGGCTGCAGCACAGCCCCAGCAGGAAGGAGAAAACCTCAGGACGAAAATCATGAACATAATCAGCCAGAATCCTGAAGGCATAAAATACGCGGAACTCATGCAGCAGGCAGGCGCTCCTGAAGAGGACATGGAAGATGTCGTCAACGAGCTACTCGGCGAGGGTGTCTGCTACGAGCCAATGCCCGGAAAGATAAAAAAGATTTAATCCTTCTTGATTTTCTCAAGCTGGACAGAGCCGCACTTGGGGCATACCTTTGTCACAGGCTCCATTATTATGGGCTTTCCTTCCCAGCCGCACTTCAGACATCCGTACTTTGCCATATTATCACAATACACTACTGTTAATAATATAATTTTTACCTATAATATTTAACTATGACTGTTTTTGATTCGCTGCCAAAGAGCCCGGATGAGCCGGCAATAAAGAAGAAGGACTACCAAAAGCTTCTGGTCAAGGCACTCAAAAGTGCAGAATCAGCCGGAAAGAAAGGCGAGAACAGGAAGGCTGCGCTCGCATACCAGAGGCTGTCCGTGACTGCGAGGAGGGCGCGTGAATGGGACGACGGCATGAAGTATGCATTGCTCTCGGCCAATTACAGCGAGAATGAGAAGGAAATCTTCAATTCAGGGTGGTCCTACAGGTCTGCTGCGCTCGCGGCAAAGGGCAAGGGCGACTACAGGAAGACAATAGAGTACGCGCTTGAAGGCGCGAAAAGGTTCAAAGAGACAGGAAGCATATATGCCGCCAAGTGGTGCTACAGCACAGCCGGACTGGCCAGCAAACTTGACGGACGGCCCGACCAGGCCATAAAATATTTAGAAAGGGCTAACACTGTGGACAGAGACGACGAGACCATGCATGAAATCTACAGGCTGAAAAGCTCTGTTTCACATCCAAGGGTTGACCAGTACGCCGAAAGAGACAAAGTCATGGAAGGCGATCCTGTGAGATTCGAGATTGTCGTTGAGAATCACAGCAAGGAAATCCTGAGTAACGTAGTGGTCGGCGACAGGGACGCGAAGATAACGCACGAGATAGAGGTGCTCAAGCCCAGTGAAGTGAGGATATTCTCATATGAAACCAAAGGGAGGATGGGAACACTCGAATCGCCTTACAATTTCATAACATGGAAGAATCAGGCAGGCGTCAGCCTTGATTTCGAGCTCAAACCGACAACAGTCACCGTGCTCCCGAAGCTGCAGATTACGCAGAGCGTCTTTCCTGCTGCGACCATGGACAGGACTGTGAAGCTCGTGGTTCTTGTGAAGAACCTCACGACCAAGCCGCTTTACGACATAAAGGTTGACATGGATTTCGAGACGCATGCACATGTTCCGCATCCGGCACCGAAGACATTCGGGAAGATAATGCCCGGAGAGGAGTTCGGGGCCGAATGGAGCATGAAGCTTCTCTCTCCGGGAGAGCACATGATAGCCAGCGGGAAGATAACGCTTCATGACGAGTTCGATGCCAGGTACGATGAAAAGATTCCCCCTAAGATTTTCAATGTCGTTGAGAGCGCTCCGGAACTGAGGGCTGTCACAGCGAATCCTTCAGAGATATCAGCGGACAGGAAAAGCATGAAAGGCGGGATAACTTCATATCCGCTGGCCGAAGGCATGTACATCGAGCTTGAGAAGCGACTCTTCCACCAGCAGCACGGCTACACCATAAGGACAATAACAGAGGATGTTGCCGCAAAGCATGTGAGGGAGAATTGCGCTGACATGGCCGAAGTAGCTGTCCATGACTACGGAAGCGAGAAGGTTTTCAGATACTCGTTCAGGATGAACAATGCGCACTACCTGCTCACATCGGTGATAAAGAAGGACGAGGATTTCGTCCACATAATACTGAAGCTCTACTCTGAAAGGAACGAGACGCTGGCAGAGGACCTTAAGCTTATATCAGATGTCATAATAAACAGCATAACCACCTCAACAGGCGCAAAGGAAGTCGAGAAGGTGGAGATAAAGAAGATAATCAACATAGTCGACTCGGTTGTGCAGAGGTCGAAGATAGGCTCAGGCGACGAAGGCACTGTAACAGAGAAGAAGACTGACATAAAGGATTCGGTTGTGCAGAGAACAGACGTCTGATTTATTTATTTGAATTAATTAAGGATAAACATGGCCTGGAAGTGGAAGAAGTCGGATGCAGTGGTTTCACAGAGAGTTTCTGTTTCAGAGATAGGCGGACTTCTTGGAAAGAAGGTCAAAGTCTCGGATGAAGAAACAGCCATAGTGGAAAAGGCAGGCGAACAGAACAATATATTAAGCAACGGCACCAGCAAGATAACAGGCGTTTTCTCAGGACATGATGCCAGCGTGGTGATGGTTGACAGGTCCACCAAGAAGATGGTAAGGGAGGCTGAAGGCCTCTGGTCGAAGGACGACAGGAAGATTAATGCGAACATTGAGATGAAATTCGCTGTTGCGGAGCCTGACAAAGTCAGGAAGATGCTTCTCGGAAGGCGCGACATCCTTACGGTAGAGGACATATGGAACGAGCTGAAGAAGGAAGTGGTTTCATCCGCTCTCATGCCTGTTGTGAAGAAAAAGAAGATTGATGATATCATTGACGGCCGCGAGACCGAGAAGGAGATACAGGTGGCGGTCGAGGTTGAACTGAGAAAGAAATTCGAGATATTCGGCCTTGAGCTTCTCTCGTTCAATGTGCAGTTCATGCTGCCTGATGAATATGAGCAGTATCTCAAGAGGCGCAGTGGTCTCAGGGAGGATGAAGAAGTCGAGGAGTTCAGGGAGGAGGAAGAGACCAAAAAGGCTGTCAGCGACCGGAAGACAGGAGAGATTAAAGGCACTGTAGAGACGCGCGAGAATGCCATAGACGACATGCAGCAGGAAAGGATAAAGAGGGAGGCCGAGATGGGAATAGAGGAGGAGGAGACCCAGCAGGACATGAAGGATGCAATGGAGGCGCTGAAGCTCAAGGAAATCAGCGACAAGCAGAAGATGATAAAGGATACCGAGAGGAAGGAGCTTGGGCTTGAGGGGCTCAAGGAGGCATTTCCCGGGGATAAGAAGAAGCTTGAGGAGAAGTACACTGACCTCAGGAGCCTCATAAGCATAACCGAGAAGAAATACCTTGGAAGGAAGATAGACGATAACACATTCAAAAAGCTCATGCAGGAATACGAGAAGGAAAGGAGCGAGCTTGAGGTAAAGATGAAGAAGGATGAAAAATGAAGGACGAGCATATTTTCGACACGCTTGAAAGAATGGAGAGCATAATACCGGATTATGGTTACAGTACAGTGAACAAGGTCATTGAAACGGACAGGAATATCCGCGAATTCGTCATAAGCGATGTCTCTATTATAAAGAATTACATGTTTCACGTGGTTCAGGTGAGCTTTGAGCTCCAGCGGGACAGGCTCACGGATGCAGCAGAAGGCATGTGGGATGATGTCAAGCATCTGGCGAACAGGGCCGGTGTCAGCAGGGTGCCGAAGGGAAAGAACAGGAAGGACTGCGAGAGCTGCCAGGAAAGGGTAAATGACAACCTCCGCGAGCTTATAAGAAAGGACAGGGAGCTTGTGATAGCAGTCAAGGACATGAAGTCTGCTGCGTATGCAGTATACCGCGAACTCTTCACGCACGGAAGGGAAAAGCACTTTATTAAAAATCTGAATAAAATAAAGACATACACCGAAGACATAATCGGAATACTCGACGAAAGGGACAAAATAATCGCAGGTGGATGAATGAGCGAATGGGAAAGCGGAAAGAACCATGCAAAAAAGGAAGCCAAGGAACTTGAGGGGCTCATAGACGGCTACAGCTACAGGGATGCCAAGCACGCTGAGAAGACAGACGAGCTTTACAGGGAGATACTTACCAAGGATATGAGAAAGTGCAGGGATCTGATTTTTCCGCTGATAGAAGCAGCGTACATTGAGCAGGACTTCAAGAACGCAGGCGCGCTCGAGGACGTGATGCAGTGGCTCGACGTGTTCCTCCTGGAACTCGGACTGAAGCTCGAATGGAATGACATGGCCACTGACAGTGAGTATGAGACCCTGATAAAAACAGACCTCGTACTGTTGAACAACACGAACAGCCTCGTTGACATACTTGACGTATTCCAGCAGAAGACGCTTCACGGTAAAGCAGGCTCGGTTGTCGAGAAGTGCGGAAAGATAAAGAAATACGTGGGAGACCTGCTTCTGCTTTTCAAGAAGAGACGGCACGCCCTCGGAGGATGAAATGGGCGACGGTTCTCATGTAACGAAAAAGGAAATAGAAGAAAAGCTCGAGAAGATGCGGGGAGAACTGGAAACAGATGTCCAGGCCCGCAGCCGCGAGGCAAAGGAAAAGCTTGACGAGCTACTTTCTGACAGTAAAATGGAATTCTGCTCGAGATGCGGAAGGAAAGTGAATTCAAGAACCGACTGGTCCGGAAAATGCATCTGGGAGGACTGCAAGAATCTCATATGCAGCGAGTGCTGGGATGTGAGCAAATACAGGTTCTGCAGCAGGCACTCGAAGAGCATAGTTGACGAGAAGAGCGAACAGCCGACGAAGAAAGAGATTTACGCTGAAGAGGACGATGCTGAGATAAACGTTGACCTGAAAGGACTTCTGGACGAGCATGACGAGACAAGGAGAAGCAAGCTGGTTTTTGCAGCATCCGAATATGCGAGATGGCTGAAGAAGCGCATGGAGAAGAGCGGTGCCATAGACTGGACCCCTACACGCTACATAGAGAAGGCGCGGATGAAAATGGAGAAGAAAGGAGAAGAGCACGTCTTTGAAGTGTACACCAAGAGGTGGTTCATGAAGAAAGTCCACCTGAGCATAGTCATAGCGCCATACGATGCAAGAAGGGAATTCGACAAGCACGACCTCGATGCATACGTTCACAAGGCAGCCAGGAAGAACAGTGGCTATGTACTCATAGTACTGGTCTCGGATGGCAGCAGGCTCGAGGCAACAACATACATAAACAAATTCTCTGACACGAGCTTCTCGCTCTACCTTGTTGAACCCAAAAAAGGATACCTGAACTTCAACATAAACGACAGCATAGCGTCAGGCTATTCCGGATGGTTCAACCAGAAGAAGGAGCCTTCCCGGTTCAGGGAAAGGCTGAAGAAGATGGGAGAGGTTGTCTCAGGAAGGGTCATAGTGTCCGAGAAAGCCGTATCCAAGGACTTCGGCTTTTCAGAGAAGGAAGCCCATCACATACTCTCTTCCTGCAGGTTCCTTGACCACATAGACGAGACGGACACATTCATTCTGAAGAAAGAGCGCTGAAGAACCTGACTGCAAGCTTTCCTATGTCAGGAGAGTATCCGCCTTCAAGCGTGACGAATGAGGGGATATTCATCTCCTTTATCATCTTCCCGATTTTCCCGTAGCCGTCCTCGGTTATCTTCTGCCCGGCGAGAGGGTCCTTGACATAGCTGTCGAATCCCATTGATATTGCAAGCACCTCAGGCCTTCCTGATTCAATGACCTGGAGAGCCTTTTCAAGTGTCTTAATGTACGTGGCTTCGTCAGTGTCCGGGAACAGGGGATAATTGTAGCAGTTGCCTTCCGACTTCAGTCCTGACATTGGATAAAGCGGCGCCTGATGAAGCGAATGGTAAGAGACATTGCTGTCGCCGAGGAATATGGACTGGGTGCCGTTCCCGTGATGAACGTCTATGTCCAGTATCGCTGTCTTCTTCCCGAGCTTCCTGACAGCTATCGCTATGCTGTTGAAGTAGCAGAATCCTTCCTGGCTGTTGCGGCCTGCGTGATGACCGGGCGGCCGGGTGAGCGCGAATCCCATGACCCCGGAAGCCTTTATGGTGGCTCCTGCTGACAGGAGAGGATACTTTATGTCAATGGGGGGTGTCTCGAATCCCGTGTAAGCAGCCTTCCTTATCTTTTCGTAATATTCCTCGGAGTGGACGAGAAGCACGTCCTTCTTCTCTGCGGGGCTGCACTTGGTGAAACTGAAGCCTGCGGCTTTCATTTCATTGTATATCGACAGCACCCTTTCAGGATTTTCGGGATGCCCGGGAGTGTCATAGGCGAGGCATTCCGGCGAATAAACAACCTTCATAATTAATAGAGTTATCCAATAGTATATTATGGTTATACCCTTCAGGCCGAAGAGGGATAAGAAAAGGCAGGCAAAATCCTTCATAAACAGGACGCATGACCTCATTGTGACAAGAATGCACCGAATCCCGAGGAAAGGCTATATCTTATACTTCCTGAAAGCCAAGGGGAGAAAATTCATGAAGGCTTCCAGATACGCGGCTGAGGACGCATCAATGCTCCTGAAGCGCTCATCAAGGTACACCGAAAGCATATTATTCGGCATATTGATTGTTGTCGCTTCAGCCATACTGCTCACATCAAGCGGGGAAAGCCTGATGACAATGTTCATAGCTCTTCTCCTCATGGTAATGACTGTTGTGCTCTACGCTGAATTCAAGCTGCAGAGAAGGATGCTCAGGCAGTACATACCATCCATAGACATTGTGAGAATGAGGAAATGCAGGCTTTACTCGGACAGGATAATTGTCAGAAACATCTTCGGGGCAGCTGAGAAAATCAATGAAATGAAACTCATAAGGAACATCGAGATAGGCTATGACATCATAAACGACAGTTTCTCGCCGGTGTCCATAGACTCGGCAATGCTGAGGATAAACAACAGGAAGTTAGGCGTTGTCTCTATAAAGCCTGAGATGTCTGTGCTGGATGTCCAGCCCAAGAAGACATCCGGGACAGATGTTACATTCAGGCTTAGAACCCCCATGAACTTCGATGACATAAAATGGGTCGAGCTTGAGATAAAGGGAAACGCCAAAAAGAGGATGCGTGTGAAGCCTCACCTCTTTGTAAACGTCATGCTCAGGAATGAAAAAAACAGAGAGATAAAGGAGCCGTTCACAAAATTCATGAAACATCCGGAAGTCATGGAAATGGCAGAAGAAAGAAAAAAAGCCCAGCCTGTTCCCAAAACCGCGAGCAATAAATCTTTATAAGGAATTCATATCAAGTATAATTATGTCAAGGAAAGCACAAGCAGCAATGGAGTACTTGATGACGTACGGGTGGGCAATCCTGATAGTCATTATCGTGGCAGCGGCACTCTACGCACTTGGTATATTCGATCCATCAACATGGACCGGACCAAGGGCAACGGGTTTCACTGGTATCGGTATGCCGGCAACAGGTGCATGGCAGGTCAATACAAATCCCACGGACAACTTTCAGGTGAATCTGGCTAACAACCTTCCTTCAAGGATAAACATAACAAATGCGACTACAGTATACATTGGTACAACCTTATGCAGCAATGTAAAGGTGGACGACAATGTACTTGATACAGTGTTAGCACAACCTGTCGGAATAGGAAACAGCTTCACTCTGAAAGCGACATGTCTTGGAATGACACAGGGTTCGTCATACACAGCTGATGTAACAGTTGTATACGACAACTTAGACACTGGCATGGACGCATTCAGGGAAACTGGAACACTCACCGGAAAGGTATCATAAGTACACACAACCAGTCCGATAACCGTATTTCATCAATCTTAGCTATTTCTTTATTTATTATTCTATTCCGCCCTGAATGGGGTATATCGTTTTTAAACCATATACCTATTTTATGTTCTATGTGGAAGCAGGTCATAGTGATAAGGCAGGACCTCAGGATGAGCAAAGGCAAGACAGCCGCGCAGGTGGCTCACGCATCGCTCGGTGCTTACAAGAAGTCTTCCCTTGAGGACCAGATAGAATGGGAAGCATGGGGTTCCAAGAAGGTTGTTCTGAAAATAAAGACGCTCCATGAGATAATCACGCTGCAAAAGGCAGCTGCAAAGGCCAAAGTGCCTAACGCGCTCATAAGGGACGCCGGTCACACGGAAGTCGAGCCGGGAACCGTGACAGCACTCGGGATAGGGCCATGCAGCGAGGATGAGATAGACCACATCACAGGCCATCTGCAGATGTTATAAATATATTAAAGAGCAATTCATAGTATTCAGGTGATTCAATGACAGACAAGACGCAGCAGGAAATGCAGGAGAAGCTTATGCTGTTCCAGTCGTTCCAGGCACAGCTTGAGGAGCTTGCGAACCAGGGAGCGAATGTGGAGGCAAGGAACATAGAGCTTGAGGCAACAGAAGACGCACTCAACGACATCAAAAAGACCAAAGACAACAGCGAGATTCTTGTACCGCTTGGTGCGGGATGCTACGGCTACGGGAAGCTTGCCGACAGGGACAACTTCATGGTGGAGATAGGAGCCGGGCTTGCTGAGAAGAAAAACCTTCAGGGCGCCATAGAGGCAATAAATCTGAAGAAAAAGGAAATCAGTGAAATCA
>CAZXIU010000014.1:19577-20362 GCA_964640865.1 uncultured archaeon
TGGACAGGCAGATGGACAGCATGAGGGCGTCCATGGACAAGATAGGTCTTGAACTCCAGCAGATGAGCGATGCACAGACAAAGAAAGATGACGGAATAAGTGTTGAATAATCACTCTATGCGCACTTCTTCGAACCTTACCTTCTTATCAGCGACTATGTTCCTGACATTCTGCTGTTTCGGGCTTAGCCTTGAACTCCCGGTCTTGAATTCTATGAACACAACGGAATCGTCATTGAACTGGACGCCGTCTATAGGGGTTCCGAGAAACCTGAAGTTCTGCTCATCGTAAGGATACTTTTTCAGGAACGGCATGAACTGCTCTGACATTTTCCCGTATTTCGTGCTGAGGCTCTGCTTGCTTGACAGCGTCTGCGCCAGCTTCAGCCGGAGTCTCAGGTTCCATCTGATAACAAGTGCAAAGAGGATGAAGAGCACCAGAATCACAGCAAGGAGGTATTCTATCATATCTTCTCCAGAATCTTCAGAAGTTCTGATATGTCCTTTATTGAGTAATCAGGCATCTTGGCGTTCTTTCCCGGCTTTGACCATTCCCCGTACTTCGCAAGCACGGTGACCATGCCGAGCTTCTTGGCTCCGGTTATGTCCCTGTTGGTATTGTCTCCGACAAAGACAGACTGTTCAGGCTTCACACCCAGCTTCTTCATGGCTATTGTATACGGCAAAGGGTCTGGCTTCAACTTACCATTAGAGTCGTCCATTGTGACAACAACATCAAAGAAATCCGTTATCTTCATTGAAGCGAGCCTCAGCCATGCCCTCATC
>CAZXIU010000015.1:0-19062 GCA_964640865.1 uncultured archaeon
GACATCGTGTCCATGCTAAAACACTTTAACCTACTCCATAAAAAGATATGTATGAAGAAGGGCTTCCTTCACATGGCTGAGGTCATAATAGTCTCAATCCTTGTGTTCGCAATACTGTCGCAGTTCTACAACATTCCCAAGCCGAAGCCTGAGTGGAGCAGTACGAAACTCGGGATGACAGCATACGACCTGATATCATCCATGGAGGAAAAGGGCGTGGACTGGTTCGACTTTACAGAGGTCAATCACACGCTTTACAGCACGCTTCCGAGGAACATAGGATACGATGTCAGTATAGGCGCTTATGTGAGGCCCGTGACCGAGGTTGGATGCGTATGCAATCCCCAGAACTTCACGTTTCTCAATAATAATGTTCTCAGTGACTATACAATTAATGGTGTACTGCGGGAAGTCAATGTCGAAAGAATAGACCCGGCGGCATTCGGCTCGCTGACAGCAGATGACCTCTCGGATTATGACGTTCTCCTTTTCTGGGGACTTCCCCCATCCGTCAATGTGGCTGAACTGGAGGATTACTTTTCAACCGGAAGGGGAGCTGTACTTTTCTCAAATCTCACAGCAGGGGATATAGGTTCAAATCCATGGATAGAGACACTGTTCAATGTGAAGTGGTCTGTGTCCACGTACACGTCAGGACCGTCAGAATTAATGTACTTCAGCCCGACAGATAGGGGCGATGTGCTGGCAAAGATTTTCGGGGAGGGCGGCTCTTTCAATTCCGGCGTTCTTGGAGATTTCAGCGGCGGCACTGTTTATCCTGATGACGGCAACGTAAAAAAAGTTCTGGTCGCTCTTGACAACAAGTATGAAAGCGGGGATGACAGCGGGAAGCAGGTTCCCCTGGCAATAATAGACTGGGCCGTCATGGGAAACGGAAGGACAGCATGGATGCCTGAAGCCAACATAAGCCTTGGTAGCATTCAGACAGCAGCACGCCGCCAGCTTCTCAAGACAGTGATACTCTGGTCAGCAGCTGAAAGGGACTACAGTCTCATAGGCACGATTCTGGCGCAGAGTTCCAGCGCTTCCATAAGGAAGTCCTACAACACTGATTTCTACGAACCGGTGAGAATAGAGCTTACTGTCGGAAACTTCTTCTAAAGCTTAAAAGCTAATTGTCCAGTATATGGTTATGGAAGAGGAGACAATACGAGTGCGCACCCCTCGGGGGGATGAAGTCATAGGAACTGTTTTCGAGGTTCTCGGCGGGAGCCGGTTCAGGGTCGAGTGCACTGACGGAAATGAGAGAATATGCCGTGTTCCCGGACGGTCCAAGAGAAGGATGTATGTCAGGATGGGCGATGTGATTATTGTTAAGCCGTGGTCATTGGAAGGAGACATCAAGGCCGACATTGTATGGAGATACAAGCCTGCGCAAATCTCGTGGCTTACCAATAAAGGGTTTCTTAAGTAGGGCGGTGCATCCGCATGATAGAGCACATAAGAATACCAGTTGAGAGGGTTCCTGTACTTTTGGGAAAGAACTATTCGTCGCTGAAGCAGATAGAGGAAGAGACCGGAGCCATAATAACACTTGATGACGGGGTCAAAATAGAGAGCAACGACCCGCTGATGCTTCTCAAAACCAAGGACATCGTGACGGCGATAGGTCGCGGTTTTATTGTTAAAAAAGCATTGCGACTTCTTGAGGATGAATGCGAGCTCAGGGTTTTGTCGCTTTACGGGGAATCCCAGAAGAAGAGGACAACAATGATGGGAAGGGTCATTGGCAATAAAGGCGGCAGCAAGGCCATAATAGAGAAGGAAACAGGAGCATCCATTTCTGTCAGGGGAAAGACCATAGCGATAATAGGCACGCCTGACGAGCTCGTCCCAGCGGAGAATGCCCTTCAGGAAATACTTCGCGGCAAGACCCATGGATATGCATACGGTGTCATGAAGCGCGTGAAAAGAAAGTACTGAAATGACCACTGCATTGTGCAAATAATTAAAAATAAGAACTCCGCTAACATATCCTATAAGGTATTTGTATTGCTACTGCTGAGGAGATGGGAAAGAAGCAACGAAGCATCTCAGTGTCAGAGTTCTTTGAGAAGAACCGTCACCTTCTGGGTTATGACAACAAGGCCAAGGCCATGCTTATCATAGTCAAGGAAGCTGTTGACAACAGCCTTGACGCCTGCGAGGAGGCTGGTATACTTCCTGAGATTTACATCGGAATAAAGCAGCTGGCTGAGGAAAAATACCAGATAATAACAAGAGATAACGGACCCGGAATCATCAGGGAGCAGGTCCCGAAAATATTCGGAAGCCTTCTCTACGGAAGCAAATTCCACAGGCTTAAGCAGACGAGAGGCCAGCAGGGGCTTGGCATTTCATGCGCTGTTCTCTATGCGCAGCTGACAACAGGAACTCCAACATCCGTGAAGACGAGCACAGGCGACGGAAAGACGCACAGCTACCAGATAAGGATAGATGTCGCAAAGAACAAGCCCATAATAATGGAGACAAGCATTGATGAGGGTGGAGAGCAGTGGCACGGCGTCGAGACCATGTTCACAGTTGAGGCGACATACAGGGAAAACAAGCAGTCAGTGCTCGAGTACATAAAGCAGACAGCGATTTCAAATCCATACGCTGACATAGTATTCGATTCACCAAACGGAAGGGTCGAGTTCAAGCGCGGCGTCAGCAGGCTGCCGCCGGAACCGAAGGAGATAATGCCTCATCTTGAGGGGGTTGAACTGGGCGTGCTCATGAGGATGCTTGAAAACACCACAGCAAGGACAGTCCATTCATTCCTCACAAACGAGTTCAGCAGGGTGGGGAAGCAGAGTGCCAATGAGATAATGCTTAATGCAGGGCTGACGAAGGACATCAACGGGCAGGAAGTCCCGGATACCAAGTATAAGCCGTCCAGGGTCACTGATGATCAGGCCAGGAACATAATAGAGTCCATAAAGAAGGTCAAGCTGATGAGGCCGCCGACAGACTGCCTTTCGCCACTGGGCAGCGAGCTGATTGAGTCGGGTCTCATGAAGGAGCTGAACCCGGAGTTCACAGCCGCCATTACAAGGTCTCCCGATGTTTACAGGGGATGGCCGTTCCAGATTGAGGTCGGGCTCGCATTCGGAGGGTCCATACAGGGACATAATCTCCTGAGGTTCGCAAACCGTGTTCCTCTGTTGTATCAGGGAGGTGTCTGCGCCATCACCAAGGCAGTCAACGAGACGGACTGGAAAAGGTATGGCATCGATATGAACAGGGGAAACATAGAAGAGCCTCTTATAGTTTTCGTTCACATAGCATCAGTATGGGTTCCCTTCACATCAGAATCCAAGGAAGCCATTGCGAACTATGATGTCATAGTCAAGGAAATCAAGCTTGCATTCCAAGAATGCGCAAGAAAGCTGTCCGCTTATCTTTCCGGAAAGAGGAAGAATGCGATGCTCTCGAAGAAGAGGTCCATATTCGAGAGATATGCAGGGGAGACTGCCAGTGCGATATCACTGATAACAGGCAACCAGAAAAGCGAGATAAAGCAGATGATAATGGACCTGATAGACAATAAATGGGAGGAGCTGAATGGAGATTCCGTCGGAGAAGTCGAAGGGGAAAATCAGGAAGATGGGTCAGGAAGTGCTGAATCAGATTCAGACGAAGAAGAATCCGAGTATTGAGCTTCCGGTGAGAAGCCTCTCGAACATATATTTCGACCCTGTCCACAGGCTTATCAGGATAGGTGACAGGAAGAGCCAGCGGCAGTATCTCAACCTCTCGCATACGAGAAAATTCATGCAGACGCTTCTCGTGGCTTCGGAATGCAAGAAGATAATAGAGCAGAATGTGACCACGAGCATAAGGGACCTCTACTATGCGCTCAAGCATACCATAGAGGGCACGAAGGAGAACACTTTCGACGACCAGTCGGAGAGTGACCCTGTGCTGGAGGACCTGGAGTCAGCTCTCAATCTTCTAAGGGAAGAGCTTCACCTCAAGGCAGACAGGAAAGGTTACATGGCCGGTCCGGTTGTAATCGAGGACACAGGCGACAGGATAGACTGCTCGAAGATGGGCTCTTCCGGATGGGCCATACCGAGCGACGTCGAGCCGGGAATGATAAAGTTCGTGGAGAACAAGGCGGAATTCGTGCTGATCATAGAGAAGGATGCTGTATGGCAAAGGCTCAACGAGGACAAGTTCTGGAGAACGCACAACTGCCTTATAATCACAGGAAAGGGACAGCCTGCAAGGGGCTGCCGCCGTCTGATAAACAGGCTGCACAACGAGCTGAAGCTTCCTGTGTATGTCATAGCCGACGCAGACCCGTGGGGGTATTACATATATTCTGTCATCAAGCAGGGCTCCATAAACCTTTCATTCCTGTCTGACAGGCTGGGAACTCCGGACGCCAGATTCATAGGCCTGACAGTCAGGGATGTAACCGATTACGCCATATCCAGCAATGTCACCATAAAGCTCAACAAGGGAGACCAGAAGAGGATAAAGGAGATGATGAACTACGTATGGTTCAAGCCGAAAGAGTGGCAGCGGGAGCTGAAACTCATGCTGAGGGAAGGCTATAAGCTCGAGCTTGAGGCGCTTTCCTCAAAAGGCATAAGGTTCATTTCCGAGAAGTACCTTCCGGACAAGATAAAGAGGCAGGACTTCCTTCCATAGGAATAAAAAACATACATACATAAATCTTAATGGCAAGCTACCATTCATCATCTTTCATGAAAATACACTGCGATGATGGAATAATTTCTGCATGCGACCGGATGAACTCAATGTACGGGTTTTCTCTGGATGATATCGGAGACAAAATGATTCTTGACCCTTCGGTGATGTCCAAATGCGCGAATATCAATAATTACACCAGGTTCCTGTCGGAGTACGGGATGATAAAAATGTTCGACACTCTTTCAGAAGAGGGGTTCAGCATAGAATATCCACTGGAAAGTGAGACGCGCGGCAGCAAACTGTATTTCATGCCATGCAAGCCCGGAAAGAGCATCCAGATAATGTACCAGAATTCTGAATCCAAGACCGAGTGCGACATGGTGGCCAAGATAGGTGGTTCCTGGGTGATTGTGGAGGCCAAGTCAGGGGTCAACTCTTTCAGGGTCAAGGACGCTTTTGAGAAGATACATATATTCAACAAGGAGCTTTGCGTAGACCCGGGTTTCATTCTTGCTGTACCTAAGGACCACTACATCATGACGAGGAGCAATGCAGCCAACCTTTTTGAGGAACGCGGCGGGAGAATAGTGACATTCCCTAACAATGCTCAGGATTTTACCGATGTCGCATACAGGCTTGTAAGTCACGTGAAGAAAAAGGCCTGACGCTGAATATTTAAAAGCTGTTGCTCGATATAATTGTTACGTGCCCCTGTAGCTCAGCGGTATCTCCTCCGCGCAGGCGGGGACCCAACTCGCGTTGGGGACGCTAAAGAGCGCTCGGCTGTTAACCGAAAGGCCGCAGGTTCAAAAGCACCTTTTGCACATGTAAACGTGCAAAACGCGCCCGAAAAATACGCAAACGCGACTAAAAACGCGCGAGCGGACTTCCGGGAGCGCTTTCCGCGCATGCGTGCGGAAAGGGTTCTGAAAATCCTGCCGGGGGCGCTTCAAGGGGCGATAGCTCAGCCTGGGAGAGCACTCGACTGAAGATCGAGATGTCGAGGGTCCAAATCCCTCTCGCCTCACTTCTGTTTTCAAAAGAGGTTATGATATGCCAAGGAAAGCCGCGGAAATGAAGAAAGAACCGGAAAGGAAGACACCCTTAGCTGAGCTTCTTGTAAACAAGATAATCATTCCCGAAGGATACGAAGAGCTTCTTGAGAAGGCTTACGGAAAGGTGTCAGGCAAGAACCTTGAACTCTCATTTGTCGAGGCATTGTATCTTCTGGAGAACAACAAGATAGTGCTGGTCAGGAACGAGAAGGAAATCGGATTCAACAAGTTGCTTGCCGCCGGTCTCAAGCTCGACACACGACTCCATGAGAGATTCATAGTCTACGAGGACCTGAGGGAAAGGGGACTCATCGTCAAGACAGGATTCAAGTTCGGTTGCGACTTCAGGGTCTACAAGCGCGGCGTCTCGCTCAGGAAAGGACCCAAGGCATCAGGGGAGCACACGAGGTGGATAGTTTCGGTCGTTCCCGAGGATTACACATGCTCATTTCACGAACTCAGCAGGGCAGTGAGGCTCTCGCACTCGATAAGGGCCAGGATGCTCTGGGCGGTTGTTGACAGTGAGAACAATGTTACATACTATGAGGTTTTAAGGCTAAGGCCGTAATAATATAGGTGATTTTATGGGAAGAATAAAAAGCACAGCAGTGAAGACCCTTGCAAGGGAGATAATAGAAGGGCATGGTGACAAGTTTACCGCAAGCTTCGCGAAGAACAAGAAAGTCGTGAACAAGGTCAGGGAAATAGACAGCAAGAAGATAAAGAATGTGGTGGCAGGCTACATAACCAAGGAAACTGTGCGAAAGAAAAGGGATTAAGTTAAAAGCGTGTGATAAATATGACTTCTGAAAACATTCCGAAGGCGTATGGCAGTTGCGACGATGAATTATATAAGCAGGTCGGTGACGTCAACATAAGGGTTTCCGGTCTTAACGAAGAGGAAAAGGATGCCAGAGACGGCGTTTATGCTGAGATAGTAAAGAGCATCGTGAAGATAAAGAAGATGGTTCATGTCATTGACTTCACGCTCAATGTCAAGAAATATCACGAGGCAGGCAACCGGAAGAAATATTCAATAAATGCCAGAGTCATAGGGGACAGTGGTGATTTCCAGGCCGATGCCAGCGAGTGGGACATATTCAAGGCAGCAAGACTTGCACTCGACAAACTGGAAAAGGAAATATTCAGGCATATGGAAAAAGAGAAAATGCAGCCAAAATCCCGCTGATTTACTTCTTCAGGATTTTTCCGGCCTTGCTGAACTGCAATTTACCGGTCATTACTTTTTTGAGTACATCCGGAAGAGCATCCGTCTTTACCCTTACCTGCATCTGGTCGTCCCTGTTCCTCAAAGTCACGGACTTGTCGCTGGCTGTTTCATAGTCAACAGTAACGCAGAATGGCGTTCCCGCTTCATCCTGCCTGTAGTAGAGCTTTCCTATGAATCCCTGGTCATACAGCACATAGAATCCCGCATCATTGAGCATATCGTAAACTTTCATGGCCTTTTCAGGAAGTCCGTCTTTTTTCACGAGCGGAAATACTGCAATCTGGTAAGGAGCTGCCTCAGGCGGAAATGAAAAATACACACGGTCGCCGTCCTTCTTTGCGCTTGATTCCATTGCAGCGTAAACAGGCCTGTCTATTCCATAGGCAACTTCGACCACGTGCGGTATGAATATGTTTCCGTCAATGTTGACTTCCATCTTCTGCTTGCTGAACTCCTGATGCCTTCCAAGGTCGTAATCAGTCCTTGCTGCAACACCGACAAGTTCAATTCTTCCGAATGTGTCTGACATGAATTCCACATCCCATGTGTCTGATGAATAAAAGCTTCTTTCATCATCCTTATGCTGCCTCAGCCTCAGCCTCTTGGGGTCTATGCCCATCTTTTCGAACAGCTCCAATGATGTCGCCAGCAGGTAGGATATCCATTCAGTTGTGTGCTTCTTCGCAACTATGTCACCTATTGTCATTTCATTTTCCCTGCTGCTTTTGGCCTGCGCGTCCTTGGTAAGCACGCGGACTTTCATATTTTTGACCCTGCCGAATCTTGGGTGTCTTGTGCCAGCTTTCGGGTCCATGAAAAACTGTGCCTCAGCCTGAGAGAATTCCCTTAATCTGATAAGTCCCTGCCTTGGTGATATCTCGTTCCTGTATGACCTTCCTATCTGTATGACGCCCATCGGAAGCTTTTTCCTTCCAAGCTCGAACAGCCTCCTGAAAGGCATGTATGTGGTCTGCGCTGTTTCAGGACGGAGGCATCCGGTTATCTTGTTTTTTCCCGGTCCTATGGACGTCTTGAACATCATATTGTAATCATAAGGCTCTCCAAGTTCCCCTCCGCACTTGGTGCATTTTATTTTGTTCTCGCGGATTTTTGCGAGTATCTTGTTGAGGCTCATGCCTTCCGCATCTATCTTCAGCTTTTCCTCAAGAAGATGGTCAGCCCGGTGCGGCTCACCGCACTTGATGCATTCCATGTTCATGTCAGTGAAAGACTCGACATGACCGCTGGCTATCCACGGATCCTCGGGGGTCAGTATCGGAGCCTCTATGTTCAGGCAGTGCTCCTTCGTGATGTAATGGTCCCGTATTATCTTTTCAATTCTCAGCTTCAGAAGAGAGCCCAAAGGGCCATAAGTATAGAAACCCCCAACACTTCCGTATATCTCGAAAGACGGCCAGAAGAAGCCCCGTCTCTTGGCTATGTCCATTATGTTTATGGTCATAATTAATCCATGCAAAGCAGTTTATTTATTATTTCAGCACGCTGCTTATGGTACCGTTGACACTCCTGTTTATGGCATCCTCTATCTCGTCAAGGGAACTGTATCTGGGTTCCGAGAGATTGTCGAGCGTTTCAGCCATGTTTTCAGGAAGTTCCTTGTAAACAGTGTCCTTGTATTCCCCTATTTTTTCTGTAAGGTTTGCATTTGCCTGCGCAGCGAAAGGTATGCTTATGATAAGGAAAGCCATTATCATTGCCGGCATTATTATGAATTCTATCCACAACCAGTTCATGAACTTGAATCTGTTTCCCACGACAACACTGAATACGACAATAGAAAGGCTCATGAGGAACAGTATTGCCAGCGGAAGGGCGAAGCTGTAAAGTGTCAGCGAGAGTACGTAAGACACGAGAACAGTAGCAGCTATAACCCCGAAATACGGCTTGTACTTCCTTATCATGTCACCGCTGAACTTGAACTTGTATACTATGTAAATTGTGGAATAGACCACAGAAAATGTCAGTATAATCCAGAACGGGAACCTTGTGAGGTCTCCTGTGAAAGCGAACCATCCGCTTGAGTACTTGAAGAATTCTATGACAGTCATGTTGATTGTCGTCGGTATGAGCTTCTTCTTGAGCTTTATCTTGGGATGCGAGTGGATGAAATTGAGGAACAGTATAAGCGCTATTATGTTCAGGTACCATCCGCTGACCATTGATGAGAGCAGCAGACCTGTCACAAGGAACAGCAGGCCCAGTACTATCGCAGTGTTCCTGCTTATCATCCCCCCTGCCACCAGTTTCCATGCGCGTTTGTCCTTGTCCTTTTTGTCTTCCTCATAGTCCACAACATCGTTAAAGAAGTACACAGCAGAATATGCAAGCACGAAGCCGGTCACAGAGAAGAGGAATGTCTGCATGTCGAAATAGCTGTACGTGAGCCAGAACAGCACGAAACCCAGAAGATACTGTATTATGTTTTTCGGAAGGCTGACAGTTATGCTGTTGTAAAAAAACTGTTTCATGTTCATGTCATCACTCTAATTTGTTAGTCTCTGCTCGTTTAAATTATTAAACGTTTTTCAGTAAAGTATTAACACGAACTGGTGTTTATATGCGTATTTCTGTCGCTGTTCCCGCATACAATGAGGAAAAGTCCATTGAGACCACTCTCAAATCTTTAATGAAGCAGACTGTTCCATGTGAAATAATCGTCTGCGACAACAATTCAACTGACAGGACATGTGAAATAGCCAGCAGGTATGCGGACAAGGTTGTGAAAGAGCGCCGGCAGGGCGTTGCCCATGCCTTCAATGCGGCGGCAAAAGCCGCTTCCGGTGACCTTATTGCATTCACGGGCGCTGACTGCATAGTTCCAGCGGACTGGATTGAAACGCTTTCCGGATGCTTCGATGAACCTGAAGTCATAGCTGCATTCGGGCCTGTGCATTCCACAGGGAGAAACTACAGGCGGACATTCAAATGCTACAGCATCTTTCACATGATTATTGTCAACCTCAAAATAACATGGGGCATATCGGATGCCAACATGATGATGAGGAAGAGCATTCTCGAGAAGGTCGGATACTTCGACCCCAATGTCCAGATGATGGAGGATTCCAATCTCATAAGAAAGATACGCAGGTACGGAAAATTCCGTTTCCTGAAGGGCACCATCGTGAAAACATCACCGAGGAAGTTCGAGCGCGAAGGCGCATTGCGCATATTCATTGATTACTTCACCTCACTGATGATACTGAAGCTGAGAGGAAAGATTCGGGCGAAGAGGCTCTCCAATGTGCGGTGAGTTAAAAGTTAAAAGATGAAAACAATATTTATAGCAGCAGTTTTCAGGCGGCGGTTATGTACAGGATTACTCCAGAAGGAAAGAAGTATCTGAAGGAAGGGCTTCCGGAAGAAAGGCTCGTGAGGCTTCTTAAGAAGCCGATGCTGATAGTAGAGGTCCGGAAGAAGCATCCAGACTTCACAATAGCGCTTTCATGGGCCAAGAAGAACGGATGGGTGAAGATTGAAAACGGAAAGCTGGTTCTTCTCAGGCAACCGGAGAAGATAGCTGAAAAGGATGCGCTTGAGAAAATCGATGGCGGGAAGAATGTACCGGAGAAGCTCATGGAACTCCTGATAAGCAGGAAGCTCGTCACCAGGGACAAGGACGATGCTTACAAGAAGGCGCAGAAATTCATTGGGAGAGAGATTACGGGAATGACACCGGAGCTTATCAAGACAGGCCTGTGGAAGAAGGTGAAGATACGGCCGTACAATGTCGGTGTGCGCGGCCAGAAGATATATCCCGGAAAGAGGCAGCCGTATAACAGCTTCCTTGCTCATGTCAAGGACAAGCTCGTCCAGCTCGGCTTCAGGGAGATGGAAGGACCTACAATAGAAAGCGAGTTCTGGAATTTCGATGCGCTGTTCCAGGCGCAGAATCATCCTAGCAGGGACTGGACCCAGACATATACACTGAAGAAGCCGAAAACAGGTTCGCTTCCTTCACCAAAGATAGTCGAGCGCGTGAAGGCTGCGCATGAAAACGGATGGAAAACAGGAAGCACTGGATGGGGATATAAATGGAGCCCGGAGAAGGCAGCACAGCTCATGCCACGAGCCCATGGGACAGCGTGCTCTGCGAGGCAGCTTGCAAATGGAGTTGAAGTTCCGGGAAAGTATTTCGCCATCAAGAGATGCTTCAGGCCTGATGTTATAGACGCAACCCACGGCGTCGAGTTCAACCAGTGCGACGGCATAATAATAGACGAGAGCATGACATTCGACAAGATGCTAGGCATACTCAAGATGTTCGCAACAGAGGTTGCAGGGGCAGAGGAAGTCAGGTTCTGCCCGGATTACTATCCGTTCACAGAGCCGTCTGTTCAGCTTTCAGCAAAGCATCCTGAACTTGGATGGATAGAATTCGCAGGCGCGGGAATATTCCGGCCGGAACTAACGGAGCCTCTCGGTATCAGGCAGCCTGTAATAGCATGGGGACTGGGAATTGACAGGCTCGCAATGGTTAAGCTCGGAATAAATGACATAAGACATCTTTTCAGCCAGGACATAGAATGGCTGAGGAAGCAGAAGGTGATGGTCTGATGGATAAAAAGCCAAGGGTTGGATGTGCAGTCATGCTTATGAAAGGCAGCAAAATGCTTCTCGGAAGGAGGAATGACAATCCGGAGAAGGCCGACAGCCTTCTTCATGGCGAGGGCACATGGACAATGCCGGGCGGTGGAATGGGCTTTCACGAGAATCCGAAGGACTGCGCCAGGAGGGAAGCACGTGAAGAGACTGGGATAGAGGTTGGCGATCTGGACCTTATAAGCGTTACGAATGACAAGGTCCATGACGCGCACTTCATTACACTTGGTTTCAAATGCACTGACTTCAGCGGTGAAGCAAAGCTCATGGAACCGGATGAGATTGTAGAGTGGAAATGGTTCAGTTTCGATGAAATACCTGGCAATCTTTTCTTCCCGACAAGAAAGATAATAGAAAATTACAGGAATAACAATATCCTGCATGAGGGTGATTGAATGCCGACTATAGAAGTAAACTATCAGGATTTGCAGGTACTCATAGGCGAGCACATACCGCTTGATGTCCTTCAGGATGAAGGCATACTTTACGCAAAGGGTGAAGTGGAAGAAATAGACGGGGAAATGCTGAAGCTTGACATGAAGGACACGAACAGGCCCGACCTTTGGAGCGCGGAAGGAGTTGCAAGGGAAATTCAGGGAAGGTATACAACAAAGAGGGGTCTGCCTGTATACGGTGTGAAGCCGTCAGGCCTGACTGTAAAGGTTGACCAGAAGCTGAAAACAATACGACCGCTGACTGTCTGTGCTGTTGTGAAGAATCTGAACATAAGCCATGACGCGCTTTCGCAGATGATACAGCTTCAGGAAAAGATATCCGGGACTTTCGGGAGAAACAGGAAGGAAGTGGCCATAGGCGTTTATGATTACCGGAAGATAAAAGGTCCGATAAGATTCACAACAGTGAAGCCTGACGGAATAAAGTTTGCTCCCCTGGATTTCGATGAAAATATGACGCCATCCCAGATACTGAAGAAGCATCCGAAAGGACTGGAATTCGGGAACCTTCTCAACGGGCTGAAGGAATATCCCATATTCATAGACGCAGCAGGAGAGGTACTGTCCATGCCACCTGTGATAAATTCAAACCATACAGGAAAGGTGACAACATCAACAAAAGACCTTTTCATAGAATGCTCGGGATTCAATCTTAAGTTTCTGATGCCAGCGCTTAACACGATAGTTGCAGCCCTTGCCGACAGAGGAGGCGAGGTTCAGTCTGTCAGGGTTGAGTACAGCAATGGTCCCATAGTCACCCCTGACATGAGCCCCCGAAAATATTCCATCAATGCTGAATACGTTAACAGTGTATCAGGACTCGGGCTTTCCCCGAAGGCCATATGCGACCTCCTTGAGAAAGCAAGATACAGCGCGAAAGCCACAGGAAAGAAAATCAGCCTTCTTTACCCTGCATACAGGCAGGATATAATGCATCCGAGGGATGTTGTGGAGGATGTGATAATATCATACGGATTCAACAGGATAACACCGAACATACCGAAAGTCCCGACAATAGGCGAACTGAGCATGCTGGAGAAGTTCAGCGATTCCCTAGCCGGCATAATGGCGGGAATGGGATTTCAGGAGATACTTTCATACATGCTTGCCAACAAGGAAAACCTTTTCCGTAAGATGTCCATGAACGATGGAGAGGTTGTGGAGATTGAGAACGTGGTTTCGTCAAACTGGAGCGTCTTCAGGAGCTGGCTGCTTCCCGGAATGCTTGAGTTCCTCTCAAAGAACAAGCACAGGGAATATCCACAGAATGTCTTTGAGATAGGTGATGCAGTTCTTCTGGACAAGAACACTGAAACACGTTCAAGGGATGTCAGAAAGATAACAGCTGTGATGTGCGATACGCGTGTAGGTTACGAGAGCATTGCGAGTGTGCTTGATGCGCTTTTTTCTTCACTTGGCATAGAGTACAAGCTCATTCCCGGAATTCATCCGAGCTTCATGAAGGGAAGAACAGCCCAGATAACAGTCAACGGAAAGCCTGCGGGCATACTAGGAGAGATAAATCCTGCTGTTCTGAACAGCTGGGGGATAGACAATCCCGTTGCCGGTTTCGAAATAGAGATTGAGCGGATGAAGTGATTACTTCAGCCAGTTGAAAAGCCTGTACGAGAGATTGCTCTTTGGCCTGTAATCTTCGCCTATAATGCGTGCTGCTATGCTCATCACATGCTGCGATGCAGGTGAACCCGGGCTGTGTGCCACAACAGGCCTCTTCTTTGCAATGGATTTTCCTACTGCATCGTCCTCTGGAATCTTTCCGAGGATAGGCATCTCAAGGAAGTTCTCAACTGCCTCCATAGAGAACTCGTGGTCCTTTCCCCTGACGCGGTTTACAACAACACCAAGGTTGTGGGTTCCGTACTTCTCAGCAAGGTTTCCAAGCTTGAGCGCATCTGTGAGTGCCGGAAGCTCAGGATTCGTTATTGTTATGAGCTCATCAGCAGCCTCGACAGCTGAAAGCGCTTCCTTGCTCAGTCCTGCAGCTGCGTCAACAATTATGAAATCGCAGCCTCCGACGAGCTTATAGAAAACATCAACCAGTTCATGCGTGTCAGCAAGCCTGAGCTTTTTCAGCGAAATGTCTGCAGGAAGCACCGTGAATCCTGCGGGATGATAATAAAGTGCGTCATTGAGCCTGGCATCGCCGTTTAGCACATCCTGAAGGGTTACAGGATAAAGAGGTATTCCGAGATGTATCCCGAGATTGGCTGTAGTGAGATTGCCGTCAACAGCTATAACAGACTTCTTGAAGCTTGCGAGTGCAGTTGCCAGATTGGAAACGAAAGTGGTCTTTCCGACGCCACCTTTCCCGCTTGCGACAGTTATTATTCGTGTCATATGAACCATTTTTTTGTATTCAGGATATTTTAATGTTATTATCCTACTTGATTTATAATCACTATTTGGGAGTAGTTTTTATAAATCTATAGCGGACCCGAAGGGATTTGAACCCTCGACCTTCACCTTAGGAGGGTGCCGCTCTATCCAAGCTGAGCTACGGGCCCATCTACAGTAAAAGATAGTTAGGGTTTATTAAAATTTAAAAAGAGATGAGAGCCATTCGATAAACGAATCATAAATTGTTTTCACTGGATTCAGATTGTCTTCGGTGCCCGCTGCCATGCCTGTTATTGCAGCTGACGGTACGGATTCCGGTTCCTCAGCGGATTCCATGGAAACATTCTCCGTTGCATTCAGGATAACTGAAGGAGGTGGCTCCTTTAATTTGAGTGCCCTTGTTATGTCGTATTCCTTTCCATTGTACTTCAGCCTTATTCTGTAGGTGTATATACCGGGGAGAGTATCATCAGGAAACAAGCTTTCAAGTATTATTTCCTTGGACGAATGTTCGGGAACCTCCATAATCCTCTGGTTCGCAGTCCATGTCTTCTTCCAGCCGTCCTCTCCGAGTCCGTATGTAAGGCACCTGCTTCCCTGATATGCATACGAGTATACGATGTACTCTCTCTCGTAAATGCCTGTGTTTTCAAGACGGACTTTGACATTGAATGGTTCACCTGCATATGCATCTTCAGGAAATCCGGTGAGTTCAAACAGTTCCTGGACACCGTCCATTGTTACAGAATCACCAGTGCCGC
Source organism: uncultured archaeon (assembly GCA_964640865.1). Lineage (GTDB taxonomy): Archaea > Aenigmatarchaeota > Aenigmatarchaeia > QMZP01 > JAFGSV01 > JAFGFG01. The sequence goes on from CAZXIU010000015.1 coordinate 15,146, forward strand.
ATGTGCATGTTTTTTCTTTGCAGTTACAATCCGGGCAGTCGCATTCAGTGCAGAAAACGCTGTTTACACCATTCAGTGAAATGTTGAATTTATCATCAGCTACTGGAGTGATTGAATCCCATTCATATACTTTTACGTAACCGGTGTAGACCCCATAATCATAGTCATTATCACAGTTTTTCCTTAACAGGAGAGGAAGCTTCAGAATGTATGTTTCGTTTTCCCCCCGAGTTTCCAGAATGTGTACCATGTTACTTTCATTAATATTGGTTCTCAGTATATCTCCGTTCAGGTCAATGGAGGCCCATCTCGGGCTGTATATGTATGCAGCTATCCTCAGCTTAACTTTACTCTGCCCTGTACTGAGGACAGCACTGACAATGGAGAAATCACCAAATCTAGCCTGTTCAACTGTTCCTTCTGTTTCTATACCAATACCACTATAATCTGGTATCTCTGTCACATTGGAACTCTCGTTTGTACTTTCTGTTGTATTTTCATCTTCGGACCCTTCATGAAATAGACAGTCATTTGGATAGCCGGGAGTCGCATTTTCTGTTTCAATCCATGTGCCGTTGCAGAGCGACCATGAATTACCGACTACTGATGATGTGTAAGTCATGATATCTAGAAGTGTAGTCCCGTTAAACATATAGACAGTATCACCGTCATTATTCATCCACGGACTTCCATAAGACAGGTTTATTACAGTAGAGTTGAGTGTGCCGAATACGCCCTCGAATAAATCCTGCTTATTTGCTACGATGACAAATGTGTCAGTTGTTAGACCATTCAACTGCTTAGAAAATGAAGAACTATCATTTATTTTGATATCTGAAAGATTGATAGACATATTACAGTTGTTGTGTATTTCCAGCCACTCATTCTTTGCATCCTCAGGATTTGGGTGTATTTCCGTGATACTTATGCATGCAGAAACTGCTGGGGAAATCATCAAAACTGAAATGAATACGGCCAGGCAGACAAGCCTCATACTGAGGCCTTGTTTTATGAAAATAAAAATTTATTCTTCTGACTCGCAGTTGGGGCACACCCATCTGTTGACAGACTGCCTGAGTCTGTCCGAATAGCCGCCGCAGTCTTCGCACATTCCTGATATGGTTTCATTCGGTCCCGGGACAATGCTTATCCTGTTTTTCAGTTTCTCAGACATTATCTCTATAAGCTCCGGCGATATGAGAAGTATCTCCTTGTCAGCTATTATGCCCTTTAGCTTCCCATTCTCGACGACCGGTATCCTCTTTATACCGTTCTTGACCATGATTTTGGTTACATCGAGGATGTTGTCTCCCGGCTTTGCTGTTATGAGCTTTTGCCTTTTCGTTATCTTATCCTTCTTGAGGTCCGCAATCCTGACTTTCTTCGGATCAAGCCCTCTGGCGACTACAGTGGTAACATCCGATTCAGTGACTATCCCTGTTGGTTCATCGCCGTTCTCAACGATAATGAGACAGCCTACCCTGTTGTTTGTCATGGTCTTGGCTGCGTCATATATAGTCTCCTTCGGACCTATTATTTTTACAGATGTCTTCATTATTTCCCTCACTTTTACCATATAATCACCTCTCTGACAAATTATTGGAATTGTGATTTAAATTATTCCGGAAAATCGACGACATAAGTCGAAATTCGTCTCCGTGCAGTCGTGAAAGGTTTAAAAAGCTTTATGATAGAATAATTATATAATCTTTGTGATAGAAATGAACATCTTTTTGATTTCCCTCATAATGGTTTTCATAGTAGCTGCCGGACTTGTTACAATCAGCGCTACGGGCTTTTTTTCAGCAACCGGTGACAGTGGTCAGGATGCTGCTGCCGGAGACACCGGGCCTGCTTTCAGGCTGAGTTTCGGCCCGGACGGGAGCGACGACACAACCCCTGAAGATGAAGTTCCAGCCAACGAAGATGAAAATACCATAGTCATACCCCCTGTAACAGGCGCTGTCACAGGAGGCGGAAGCTCCGGAGGTAGTTCTGGCGGTGGCTCATCCGGAGGAGATTCGTCCAGCACACCTGAAACACCATGCACACCGGCAACATGCGATGCACTCGGATATGAATGCGGGTCATGGGACGATGGCTGCGGAGGTACGCTTGACTGTACCACATGCGGTGAAGGTTTTGCGTGCTCATCTGGAACATGCATAGAAGAGATACTTGCATACATAACAGTTTATCCTGAAACAAGTGTGGTTTCCATTGACGATTCCTTTACAGTCGATGTGAAAATAGATACCAATGCCATGGTTTATGCGGCCGATGTGAAGGTAGAATTCAACAATGACATACTTCAGGTTACGCAAGTAATGGAAGGAAACTTCCTTGACAGCATTGGAGGACTTAATCCTCCTATAAAATTTGATAATGATGACGGAACAATTAAATATCTAAACACAAGAATAGCACCACAGGAAGGAAAAGAAGGAAAGGGAATATTCATCAGCATGGATTTCAATGCAACAGCTCTGGGATTGTCAGAAATAATTGTTACAGCTCAGGTTGTGGATTTCGACACCGAGGATGTTGAAACCGTAATAACAAACGGAGAGGTGACTGTGAATGAATAAGTCAATAATTTTCATTACAATTTTACTGCTTTCACTTGCTCTCAATACATGTCATGCGCGTGCAGTTCCGGCAGACCTGCATGAGTTAATAGTTTCAAAGAATGACATAGTCGTGGAAGGCGATGTTAACAGCGATTACATTGTTGACTATGATGACATAGAGGATATATCAACTCTCTATGGTGAATCAACACTCACTTCAGCAGACCTTAACGATGACGGCATCGTTGATATCAAGGATCTTGCGACAAGCGCAGTGAACTTCGGAACAAATCTCTTCAGCGCCAGCGACGCAAAAGGAGAAACAACTACCCTTTCCATTAACCCTTCTTACACACGAGTCGAGCCGAATGAAGTTTTCATTGTTTATGCTGACATAGACACAGATGAAAATGTTTTCGCTGCATCAATGACAATAAGCTATGACAATTATGTACTCAATGCCACAGCAGTTTCAGAAGGTCCGTTTCTTTCAAGCGACGGGGAGAGCACGTATCCTATAATCTACATAGACTGGGACAATGGAACTATCTATTACGACAGCACACGATTCGATACTGATATCGGCGTGAACGGCACAGGTCATCTTATTGAGATTACATTCGAAGCCATCAGAGAGGGCACAGGAGAAATAATAATAGATGATTACGAAGTCATCAATGACATGCTTTTTTCAGTTTCAGGCATCTCAGCGAACAACGGCACTGTTGAGGTCAACATCAACGACGACCCTGTCATAACACCGATAGGTAATCAGTTCATGGACGAAGGTACATTGTTCCCTCTGAATCTGGTGGTTACGGATGCGGATGGTGATGACGTTTTAGTAAACCAGACAGCCGGCCCCGGAACACTCATAGGGACAACATACAGCTACACTGCCCCGTGGGACACTGACCATGATAACGAAACATACACTGTGACATTCGAAGCATATGACGATTACGGCGGCTCAGATACAGAAAGCTTCCAGCTAACCGTGAATGATGTCAACAGGGACCCGACAGTCAATGCAATAACAGACAAGAATGTCAGTGAAGGCCAGACACTGGCATTTGCAGTATCAGGTTCAGACCCTGAGTCAGACACACTTTCCTATTCAGTTATCTCAGGTCCCGGCTCAATATTAGGAACCACATACAGCTACACGCCTGAATGGGACACGAACCACAACGACGAAATAAGTTCAGTTGTTATCGGGGCTTCTGATGGTCACGGAGGAAGCGGAAATGAATCATTCCAGCTCACTGTGAATGACATCAACAGGGCTCCTTCAATAGACAGTTACATTCCGGCAGACACTACACCGGAAATGGATGAAGGCACATC
>CAZXIU010000016.1:0-18664 GCA_964640865.1 uncultured archaeon
CCTGTATATGGTGCCCTTCGAGGAGCTTCAGAAGAACATCATAGCGCATGTCCCTTCGAAATACAGAATGATTGTCTACAGGCGGGTGATGTTCAGGATAGCAGGCATGATAGCACGAAAGGAGAAGGCCCTTGGATTCGTGACAGGTGATTCAGTCGGACAGGTTGCATCCCAGACACTTGAGAACCTATACTGCATCTATGCAATGGCGCAGCTTCCGGTGTTCACTCCGATAGCCGGAGCGAACAAGGAAGAGATAGTGGCAAAGGCAAAGGAAATAGGCACGTATGACATATCAATCCTTCCTTACAGCGACTGCTGCTCATTCCTTGTTGACAAGCATCCCGAGACAAGGGCAAAGCTCAATGTCATAGAGAAAGCAGAGAGCCCGATTGATATTGAGGCGTTGTCAAGGAATGCATTGGAGCATACCGAAATCATAAAGTTTTAGTACAAATGGTTGTCAGCCTTTATATGTCCTGAACCAATAATATATAATGGTAAGCCATGTTATCAGATGTGATAACACAAAATGCAGGGTTCACAACGTTTATTTCACACTTTATAGAGATATTATAATGAATATGGCACACGGCGTTGATTGTGATTATTTTGACGGACAGCAATGCTGCATGAATAAAAAAATCAATGGATTCCCGCATCCCACTTGCGATTACATAGCAGACAGGCACCTTTTTCCCGACAAAATTCACGAAACAACCGAAGTGGTTCCTCTTCTGGATACAGATTTATCCGAAATTCCCTTGGAATTTTCCAGTGATGACAAAGAAAATCTATCCGAATCCTATAGAGTAATAGGCGACAACAGACCTGAAGTCGCCTGAAGCATCACCTGACGAAGACTTGTGTATGATTCTTGGCTTCAGCCTGTTCTGCGCAGCTGCCTCCATCACTGTTGCTATCGGCCCGAATCCGCAGACCGAGGCGTCAGTCTTTTCGAGTATTTCAAAGAAGCCCTTCACATCCAGCGCCTCTATCCTTTCCAGTGCCGCTCCATCCTTTTCATCCGCCTCTTTCACGGGAAGGTAATGAGAGAAATCCGAGGATGCTATGACAGCCACATCGGGGTCGTTCCTCATTATATTCGCTATCTTCCGTCCCAGTTCCCTGCACTGCTTCAGGAAGCCGTCCGAGTATGTGGTGTTCATTATGCAGACAGGGACGAAGGTGAAGTCATCGCCGAACCTGTGCTGAAGAAGCGGCAGCTGCACCTCGATGCTGTGCTCCTGGTCATGCGCCATGATGTCATCGCTAACGAAGTCAAGCGATTCCAGCTTCCCGGCGATTTCCTTGTCTATCCTGCATCCGCCCATCGGCGTGAGCCACATGCCTTCTGACATCAGAGAGAATTCCTGCCCGAGTCCTGTGTGGTTGGGCCCGAGTATTATGAACTTGCTGGCTTTCTTCAGCGAGGATATCGCAAAGGCTGCGGTTCTTCCCGAATATGCGTAGCCGGCATGCGGCGATATGACAATAGGGCAGTTGCCTTTGACATCCAGATTCGAAAACATGTGGTCCAGATGGCTCTTCAGCGCCTGCATCCCGTTCTCATAAAATGTCCCGGCAACTGCAGGGTACCTTTCCTGCATATATTATATAATGCCTGCATGTTTAAAATTCTCATGGAGTGCTGGATGGGCATTGACATAGGCGGGTCCCATGTGGAAGGTGTCCTTATCAACAGCAGGCTGGACATAGTCAAGCAGGTGAGGGAAGACATACTCAAGAGGGACAGAAAAAATTTCCTGAATGCACTGAATGATACAATCAAAGAGCTGAATGACAAAGGCGTTAAGGGCATAGGATTCGGCGTTCCGGGGCCTGTGAAAAATGGCGTGATGTTCTGGTCATGCAATTCCACTTTTCTGGAGGGCATCGATTTCTCAAAAATCGGGCTGGCTGTTTCAAAGAACGTCTCGGTTGATAATGATGTCAATGCAATGGCATTCGGCGAGGCTTCTTCCAGAAAGAAGGGAAGCCTTCTGGCTATCACGCTTGGCACCGGTGTCGGTGGCGGAATAGTCATAGGCGGTAAGCCTTACACAGAGAGGCCTTTCGCAGGCGAGGTCGGCCACATGTCCATAGACCCCGCTGGCATTAAGTGCACATGCGGCTCCAGAGGCTGCTGGCAGGAATATGTAGGCTTACGTGGCGTCGAGCGCCTTGCTTTCAAGCATCTCGGAAGGAAAATGAGTCCGGCGGATGTTTATGACATGGCTGCCGGTGGCGATGGAAAAGCAAAGAAGATCTGGGAGGAATACGGTTGTTTCATGGGGTTCGGGCTTTCAAACCTCTGCAATGTGCTTGACCCCGAAGTCATAGTCATAGGCGGCGGGATCTCCGGCGCATTCCGCTTCTTTGAGAAGTCAATGAAAAAAGAAATGAAGAAAAGGCTGAGGATGGACATCCCTGTAATAGAAAAAGCAGGGGAGAGCGCCGTCGCATTAGGCGCAGCCTGCATGGCAAAATCCTAGCCCACGTAATCCATTTCCTCTTCTCTCTTCTTGGTTTCCTTTGTGGATTTGGACCTCAGCTTCTCCATGAGCTTCTCGTAGTGCTTTATCACTGAAGTGTCTATGCTCGGGGAGACCTCTTCAAGCGCCTGCGTGAAATGCTTGTTCTTGACATCCTTCGTGTTCATGTTCTCCCTCATCGCATTCAGTCCCGCTTCCCTCACGACTGATTCGAGGTCTGCGCCCGAATGTCCTTCTGTTTCCTTCGCAATCTTCTTCAGGTCAACGTCCTTCGCAAGCGGCATGTTTTTGGTGTGCACCTTGAGTATCTCCAGCCGCGCCTTCTCTTCGGGAGCCTGGACGAGCACCTGCCTGTCGAACCTTCCCGGTCGCATTATCGCGGGGTCCAGCATGTCAGGCCTGTTGGTCGCTGCCATGACAGTCACATTATGCATGTCCTCAAGCCCTGACATTTCTGTCAGTATCTGGGAAACGATATTCTCCGTTACCCTTGTGCCGAGGTTCATGCCCCTTCTTGGCGTCAGCGAGTCTATCTCGTCGAAGAATATTATGCTCGGAGCAACCTGCTTGGCCCTCCTGAATATCTCGCGTATCTTCTTTTCTGATTCCCCTACCCACATCGTGAGCACTTCAGGTCCCTTGACTGAGATGAAGTTCGCTCCGGCTTCTGTTGCAACAGCCTTGGCTATCATGGTCTTCCCGCATCCCGGAGGCCCGTAGAGCAGTATGCCTGCGGGCGGCCTTATGCCCAGCCTGTCGAAAGCCTTCGGGTTCTGAAGCGGCCATTCGACCATCTCCTTGAGGCGCTCTTTCACGTTCTCAAGCCCGCCGACATCATCCCATTTCACGTTCGGTATCTCTATCATGACCTCTCTCATTGCCGACGGCTCTACCATCTTGAGAGCGTTGTCGAAGTCGTTCTTGGTGACCCTGAGATTCTCAAGCACTTCCTGCGGAAGCTGGTCGGATTCTTTCCAGGACATGTTCGGAAGGTTTCTCCTCAATGCGGACATAGCAGCCTCCTTTGCGAGTCCTTCAAGGTCTGCGCCCACGTAGCCGTAGGTCTTGTTCGCAAGCTCGGTTATGCTTACGTCCTTTGCGAGTGGCATGTTCCTCGTGTGTATCTGGAGCACTTCCTTCCGGCCTATTGTGTCAGGGACGCCTATCTCAATCTCCCTGTCGAAACGTCCGCCCCTTCTCAGTGCTTCGTCAATGGCATTGGGCCTGTTCGTGGCAGCTATCACTACGACCTTTCCTCTGGACTTAAGCCCGTCCATGAGCGTCAGCAGCTGCGACACCACGCGCCTCTCGACCTCGCCTGTCACATTCTCCCTCTTCGGGGCAATGGAGTCTATCTCGTCTATGAATATTATGCTCGGCGCCTTCTTCTCTGCTTCCTCGAAAACCTTCCTCAGGTTCTCCTCGGAGCCTCCGTACCACTTGGACATCATCTCCGGTCCGGCTATTGAAAAGAAGCTTGCTCCTGATTCATTCGCCACAGCCTTTGCAAGCAGTGTCTTTCCCGTGCCGGGAGGGCCGTACAGAAGCACGCCTCTCGGGGGGTCTATGCCCACGCGCCTGAACAGTTCAGGATGCCTCAGCGGAAGCTCTACCATTTCTCTTATTTTCTCAACAGAGTCGCGAAGGCCACCTATGTCCTCGTATGTTATCGTGGGTATGCTTTTCTCTTCCTCGTCCACAGCCTCTTCACTTATCTCAAGCTCGGTCATGTCCGTGACCTTGACCGCGCCGTCCGGGCTTGTTGAGACAACCTTGAATTTCAGGTTGCTCGGCATCGGGGTGAATGAAGACTGGAAGTCATCTATGTCTATTCCGAATGAGCTGAAAATATCATCGAACGGGCTTCTTGACCTTGTTTCCCTTCTTTTCACAACAGGCGACGGGTCGAGTATGTCTCCCTTTCTTACGGGCCTGAAAAGCAGGTTCCTTTTCATCAGGTCAGGACTTATCATGACGCGTATGCCTTTTGTGGCAGGTGCCAGCGTCACTTTATTCGCATCCTTTGCGTCAACCTTCGTTACCCTGATGTTTTCTCCGACGCCTATGCCGGCATTCCTCCGCGTTATGCCGTCCATCCTTACAAGGCTCAGTCCTGCATCCGCAGGATATGCCCTTATCGTTATGGCAACTGTCTTCCGCTGGCCTTCCAGCCCTACAATGTCTCCTTCCTTAAGGCCCAGCTCCTTCATGCTGTTGCTGTCCATCCTGATGAGCCCCCTTCCGGACTCTGTCCTGTCAGTAAGTTCACCAACCCTCAAACTGATTTCCTTGTCTCCCATAACACCACCTTTAATTTACTCATCCCTTATTCTTAATATTATCGAATGCTTGGTCTTTATGACCTCCATCCTCGGCTCCTTCCTCACGGTTTCTATTATCCGGACGTACTTGCGTATCGTCACGTTGTGTATGCCAGTTTCCTGTGAAAGCTCATTGATTGAGCAGGCGCTACTCCTCTCCAATGCCCGGAATATTTCCTGCATTATCTCCAGAGGGTCCTTTCTCATATCAATCACATCCAGTCGAAACCACCAGCGAGTTTCGACGCATCCTGCCACCGAATTCATCTGCCATTGCCGTAATCAATATCCATTCAGTTCAGGGAAAGCATCTGCTCGAAAAGGCTCGCACTCGGTCCGTTCCTTCCGGGTCTCTTGTCAAGCTTCTCCTGGTAGTATCTCTCTATCTGCCTTGTCACAGGACCGGCTTCGACAGCATCCATCACATATTTGTTCATGAAATCACCCTCCACGCGCCTTCTCACAGTATACATGAATCCCCATCAGTGTATACATATCTATATACTATAATATCAAGACATATTTAAATCTTTCGGTTGTTTGGGCTGTAACGTCTTGTGGATGTGAATAAAAACCGGTGAATGAAAAACTTCAATAAATTGAATGATGCATAAGAAATGCAAAATGAATAGCTTTGTTGTTGAATAACGCGTCTGATTTAGTTGCTTACTGCTTAGTTTCTCTTCTTCGCGAAACAATCTCTGCAAAATACATCTCGGCCTTCTGTCGGCTTGAACGGAACTTCGCATTCTTTCTTGCATTCCGCACAGATTGCTTTGTGCATTTCTCTTGGACCGAAATCCCTTCGAGGGCCTCGGTTTTCGTAATTTCCCATAACATTTCCTCCAATAAACGCGAAAAGAGAATAAACTCCAGACGCTGCTTGCTTTTTGGATAAGTCACTTTATAAGTGTTCAGTGGCCATTTTTTCACGAAAACGCGGTATTCTGCGCCCGGAATCACAGCCTGAGCTTCCCTGACTGTATACGCATTATTACCATTCTCGACAGCCGCACGACATCGGGGACGCCGCCTTTCAGCAGGAGGTTCTTCTTAAGCGCTATCCTTTCAATGGTCTCGCTGTGTTTCTCCCCCGGCTCCACCCCGAATTCCTTCTCTATCGCTCCGGGATACTTCTTCATTATCCCCTCGAGTGCGACCTCTGGGTGCTTAACGCTCGCGAAGTCCTTCGTGCCTATGACAACATGCTTGGTTATGTCCCTCTCGCCGTATGGTATGACACCCGGCGTGTCCAGTAAGAGTATTCTCCTGTCAGCGCGTATAGGCTGCTCGCGCTTGGTGTGCCCCGAAAGGCTGCTGGTCGAAGCGGAATGCTTTCCTTTCAGAAGGTTTATCACCGAGGACTTGCCGACATTGGGATAGCCGAGGACGCCGACCCTTATGTCGTGGTACTTTCCGTACTTCTTCTCACCTTCTATGAGTATCCTCTCCCTCAGCGACTTCTTTCCTGTGCGCTTCTTGGCTGACACCAGCACGTAGGGCCTTGGTATGGTCAGTTTGTCTATCTTTCCTGCAAGGTCTGACTTTGTCACAGCGAAGATGTAAGGCTTGTAGTGGCTGTTTATCTTTGCAGTGATTTCCTCGTTCATGGTCTCCTGGATGAACCTCGCATCAAGGACTACCACAAGGAGGTCTGCTTTTTTTATGGTCTGGTTGACAGACTGCCACATATTGCTCATGAAGAAGAAAGAGATTCATGAAATATTAATACAACGCACAGAAGAATAATCATGGCTGAAGTGAATATACTGCTGGAGGGCTATACCTCAGGCGACGGCGGGGATGACGACTCGCGTTCATGTTCAACCGTGACGCTCGTCCGTGACAATGACATTGTCATGATTGTCGATCCCGGGACTCTGAAAGACAGGAAACTGCTTACAGATGCGCTTGCAAAAGAGGGACTCTCCGCTGATGACGTTAACGTGGTATTCCTCACGCATTCCCATATGGACCACTTCAGGAACATAGGCATGTTTCCGGATGCAAAGGCACTTGACCACTGGGGCTGGTGGTCCGGCGACGAGTGGTCCGAATGCAATGGAAAGGTGACGGAGGATATCGAAATACTCAAGACCCCCGGCCACAGCGGAGGCAGCGTCACGCTTCTGGTGAAAACACCGAAAGGAACAGTGGCCATCTGCGGCGACGTGCTCTGGAAGGAGAACTATCCAGAGAAGGACCCATACGCCACCAATCCGGAAAAACTGAAGAAGAGCAGGAAACTTGTTTTAGAGAAGGCCGACTTTGTGATACCCGGCCACGGGCCGATGTTCAGAACCAAAAGGAACGATGGAAAATGAAATGCCTGAAGTGCGGACATGCATGGAAGAGAACCAACTGGAAAGAGTATGTTACAGGCCTTTCGAAATGTCCTGAGTGCGGTTCAAGAAAGATACTGAGGTATTAGTCCAGAATGAACACGTCTTCTATTTTTGATTTCAGGATTTTTGCAACATCATGCGCAAGCTGGAGTGATGGGTTGTACTTTCCCTGTTCGAGGAATAATATGGTCTCGCGCCTGACTCCCACTTTTCTCGCGAGGTCTTCCTGTGTAAGGTGATGCCTTGCCCTGAGTTCCTTTATCCTGGTTTTCATTTTGAATCTCCATTAATTCATGACACCTTTCTTCATGAAATACGCCCTGAATATGAGCACAGATGCAATCATTGTTGCAAATGTCAATGTTATTACCTGACTGGCTGACAGTGGCATGAGTTCCAGGTAATCGAACCAGAACAGGAACGTGACCATGAAAAGCGTTATCATCCATGACCATGATGCCGAAATGGCACCGACCTTCCTCGTCATCTCGTCCTTCTTGTACCGTTCGGGGTATTTCCTTCTCAACATCATTATGGCTGCCATCGCAAGTACGATATTCATGGACACCATCATGCTCATCTGGTCGAATCTTCTCCACAACAGCAGACCCAGCATCACAGCTATCATTGCGACCTTCACCACGAACCATTTCGTTTCATCTTTCATGTTACCTCCATGTTATATATTTCTAACTTTATGTTATATATTTCTAACTTAAAGTATTTAAAGTTATCGGCTGATTATCTAATATTATGGGCATGCGTCCGGCTACCGTTTTGCTGATTCTGTTTCTCGTAAGCGGTTGTTCAACAGTCCAGACGCCCCAGATGACGGATGACGTTCCCGGATTCGAGAAGATAGTATACGAGAAGGACGGAGAAATGATTTATCCTGACCAGATGATTCCGGATAGTATGCGACCTGGAATGGAATGGCTTAATGAGAACACCCCCACAGACGCTGTGATAATGTCATGGTGGGATTACGGTCATGCCATACGCGCCTATGCTGAAAGGGAGCCAGTTGTTGATGCACCATCAATAGAGGCCCTCATTACTACTGTGTCGAAGCATCTAGGTAAGAATCCTGATGAGATAGACTGTCCCGGATGCGTGGAGCACGCGATGCTGCAGGAGATTGCGGAAATGCTTCTCACAGATAGTGATACAGTGGCAGTGAACTTGATGAACAAGTATGGCGCAAGCTACCTTTACGTGCACAAGGACGACGAGGAGAAGTCTGTGTCGATGTTCATAGTTCTCGGTGAGGATGAGAGACCTCTGGAAAGTACTGTTATTGGTAAAGCTTTCACAGGCGAGCCTATGGAAGGATTTGATTTTGCTTATGAAGACAGTGCATGCACCATATACAAGCTTTCATCATGACCGAAACAAAAACTATCCATTTATTAAATTTGCGTGCAAAAGCCTAGTATGAAATATTTCTTGATGCTTGCGATGGTCCTCATAATAATACCCGCTGTAACAGCTGCTGATGTGGAAGTGAATTCAAGTATGACGCTTGATGGCAATTATACACCGCAGACAAATAGTGCCACTGCAATAGGCTATGTCAATGTGACACTCGTGGAAGTGCCGGAGACCCCGATAACAGGTTTTTTCCTCACTCAGTTTGATTTCTCTAAATTCTCTGAGGAACTGTCTTCATTATTCTCTTCCTTCTTCTCGCTTTTCTGAGGCTCATTCTTGCCTTCTGACCTGCGTTTCTCCTCCAAGAATTCCTCGCTGTACTCTTTTTTAGGGTATACGGTTATGTGGGAGAATTTTGAAAGTATGAGGTACCTTATGTAAACGCCTGTAAATCCTGCAACTGTGGAGGCTGCAATTATCATGAGCGGGTCTATGTCTGTCACACCTGTCAGGAATATCCACGGCACCAGCTGTATGATAAGTCCCAGGGATGCCACGGTTGTGAACAGAATCATGAAAATCGTGATGCCGCTGGATAGCATTCTCACTCCTATCCTGAATATGAATCCTCTCAGCTTCGGTGTCAGAAGATACCTGTTTACTCTGTTCCTTAGTGCCGCTTTTTTGCTTCCCACAAATAGAATTGCAATTTCATATTAATAACACGTTTCCAAAACAGAATGATGGGCACCAAGCTGTGGACAGACAGGCATAAGCCAGTGAAAACCGAAGAAATCGCAGGCCAGCAGGCCGCTGTTTCCCAGGTCAAGGATTTCCTCCGGTCATGGAGGCCCGGCACAGGGATGATAATTTTCGGGGCTCCGGGAACAGGCAAAACACTTCTTGTAGGCCTTATTGCAGAGGAGAGAGGGGATTTCCTCCTTCAGATGGATGCATCTGACAAGAGGACAGCCAGGGACGTTGAAGGAACACTCTCAGAGGCATCCAGGCAGCAGACACTCTTCCACAAGGGAAAGATAATCCTCATGGACGAGGTTGACTCGATGAGCGGCAGGAGCGACCGCGGAGGCGCAGGAAGCATTGTGAAGATAATAAGGGAATCGAAGTTTCCCGTCTTCATATGCGTCAATGATATCAAGAAACCCAAGCTCAGGGAAATAAAGAAGGTGTGCAAGCGCGTAAAAATGGACAGGCTTTCCAGAAGCGACATGAAGGATTTCCTGAGGAAGATTTCTGATAAGGAAGGACTCGATGTTGATGACGAAGTGCTTAACGGTCTTGCGAGATGGTCTGACGGTGATGTGCGTTCAGCCCTTCTGGACTTCCAGATGCTTTCACTCGACGGAAAGAATATAACAGAGGAACGCTTCCTCTCGCTTGGATTCAGGGAAAGGAAGAAAGAACTCGAGGATGTCGTGATGGGACTCATGCGCAATAAGTCAATAAACGCCAACAGGGCTTCCGTAAGAGCCGCTGATGTAGACCCTGACGAGATTTTCCTGTGGCTTGAGAGCAACATATACAAGACTTCATCTGATAAAAAATTCATAGCAGACGCCTACGAGAAATTGTCAAAGGCTGACATGTTCCGCGGGCTGGTGCACAAGCAGCAGAACTGGAGATTCAAGTCCTATATGATAGACGTGATGTCAGGCATAGCATCACTGAGAGACAGCGAGTTCATAAAACCCGAGATGCTCAGGACACCGGACAGGATAGTCATACTCGGCAGGACCAGATTCAGGCGGATGCTCATGGAATCGATAGTGCAGAAGATTGCTGAGAAGACGCACTCCTCGATGAGAGCAGTGAGCTTCGAATACATGCCTTATATGATGTTTTTCGCCAGTAAAGGGCTCATATCGCCTGAGGAATTTGATTTCTCAGTGGAGGAGATGGATGCACTTAAAAAATACGGAAACATATGATGTTAATTCAGGACCCGTGGCTCAGAACCCTTTTGCAAAGCGTTCGCGGAAAATACGGTCCTGTAAAATACGGGCCCGTGGCTCAGCTTGGATAGAGCGCTGGATTGCGGATCCAGAGGTCCGGGGTTCGAATCCCCGCGGGTCCGCTCTTCTTAAAAAACTTTCTGCTATTTATTTTGCATGAGACCAATCACGAAGTTGCAGAGTGTTAGCGGAGAAAATGTCAGGATAGGCGACATAATAGAATTCACGTACAAGACCAGGTTCCTCGGCTTTGAACTCAATCGTGATGTTGTTGGATATCTTGCTTCATTCAATGGTGAAAAAGAAACAATGCGTGTTACAAGAAGCTACTGGAGCACTGATGAAGGAGAAGATGTATTCCCGGGTCTTGGAAAAAGATACAAAATGAAGAAGGCCGAAAGTCTGAGAATAGTGGATAATTACGACGGCTTCTGATACTCTCTGCACAACATTTAAATACCTGTCTTCCATATTAAGTTAAATTCGGTGAAGTTATGGACCTTAGATGCACATCATGCGGAAAACTCGTGGAAGCAGAGAAGTACTGGATAAGGCTTAAATGCCCTGCATGCACAGACCAGGAGATAATCAGGTGCGAGAAATGCCGAAGGCTTTCAGTCCAGTACAAGTGCGCAAAGTGCGGTTTCGAGGGGCCATGATAGCATGGGCGACGTAATTCTTGTTTACAAGATTCTGCCTGCGGACACTTCAAAATTTGAAGCTCTCAAGGCCGGTCTTGATGCCATAGACCATCAGAGGCTCGAGGAAGAGCCAATAGGCTTTGGCGTTACTGCCCTGAAATTCACCGTGATTGTGCCGGATGAGGGCGGAAAGCAGGAAGAGCTCGAAGATAAGATAGACGCTGTTGAAGGCGTCGGCGAGAAAGAGCTTATCCATTTCTCAAGAAGCATGTAAGTTTAAATAACTTGCTATTTTTTATAGAACATGAAAGATATAATCGGTCAAGGCGATAATGACTTAGATGTAAACTCAGAGAATGAATTCTATTCTGAAAATATTGTGAAATGTTCTTATTCGAAGTGCCAAAAGGACATCGAAGAAGGGACTATAGTCAGAATCTCAGGTGATGATATATACTGCAGTGATGGATGTTCGATGCTCGCTTTTTTTGAACGCGGCGGTTCATCGTCATGCGAAAGCTTTTCAAAATTAACATACCGAAAAAATATCGATGTCTAACTAGGATAAAAATAAAAAAGAGAAGGCTTACTTCTTCTTCGGTGCTGCCTTCTTGGTTGTCTTTTTCACTGGCTTCTTGGCTGCCGGCTTTGCCGCAGGCTTCTTTACAGCCTTGGGCTTTTCCTCAGCCTTTGCTTTCTCTGGCTCAGGCTTTGATTCCGGCTTCCCTGCATTCTTCTCGACTGGAGCTTCCTCGGCCTTTTCTTCTGTTTTCTGTGATTTCGGCTTCGGGCCTGTTGCCCTCTTCTTCTCAGCTGCGGCTGCCTTTTCGACATCCTTTGCTGACGGCTCCTTCACTTCGAGCTTCTTGTAGAGACCTGCTGCCTTGTAGGCAGAAAGAACTTCGTGGTCAGTGGCGTTTTTCTTGATCTTGACGGTTTCCGGTGTAGGTTCAACATGATGGATGCTGCATTTCCTTCTCTTAACTGTCGTGGCAGCCTTTGGACCGGTCACCAGGACGAATCCGTCCTCCAAGACATCCAGAACAACGCAGAACTTGCCAGCTTCCCTGCCGGCTGTTTTCATACAAATTCTTCCAACTTCAATCATTGTCCCATCTCTCCATGTTTTTTAGCTTCATTTTTGCCTTTGTGCATGCTGAGCACAGGTTTCCGCCGTACGGCCTGTCAGGCCTTTTCTGCGTCTTTCCGAGCTTCGCCATCTCCGCGATTGTGCCTGTGGGAACTCCGTGAAGCGGCTTCCTGCAGTTGCCGCACCTCGCGTGGCTCGTATCCTTCTTGGTATAGTGAACCTTCACTTTACCGCCTGGGGTTGTCACCTTGTTCTTCCTGAAACTCGTTGACCTCTGTGCTGGTGTTGGCATATAATCACTTAATAGGTTACTAATATGTACATAAACCTTTTATTAGTTTACGTCACCCGGCCTTTAAAAATCTACTCCACTCCCATCACTTTCCTGAGTACGAATGTTGCCGGAAGGCTGATGAAGATGTACCACCAGAACCAGGTTACATAGTTTCCTATGAACGGAAGCGTGAAAGGCAGTTTCGCTATCAGCATCTCAAACTGCACTGCGTTGTCCTTTTCAGTTGCGAACATATAGAATCCCTCGGTCTTGGCTATGGGTCTCCAGTATGTCTCCTCATATTCGAAAATATCCCCTTTCTGGAACATCTCGTCATCTGTGAATACGCCATTGTCATTGAAGTCCACACCTGTCACGAAGTCTCCTGCATTCCCTGTATAGCTCAGCAGATGCTCAGCACCGCCGTAAGTGAAGAATGTATCCTCGTCCCCGAAATCCGCAGTAACACCACCGAAATTGGTGTTGAGCCATCCGAGCAGGAGCATGAAGACAAGCATTGTGACCATCATGGGCTTCATGCTCATCCTGAACTGGCCCTGGCTGGCCTTGAGCATTTCATTCGCATACTCACCCATCTTGGCCTTGTCACCTGATTTCTTGGCTTCGTTCATCTTTTCCTTGTAGAACTTCATGTCGTCCTTCATCTTCCTGACCTCGTCAGGCTTTGTCAGGACCCTGTATATTATGGTTATGAAAAGGGAAAGTCCCACTGAAAGAAGTGTTATCATCAGGAACGGTGTCATCATATCACCAGAAGCGCCTTAAGCAATTTGAAAATCTCATCAGCAGCCCCTCTGGAGCCCTCTATGCCGCAGTGCACGATTTTCACGCTGCATCCTGCCTTGGCCGCAATCATGAGCGCGTATGCCTTCTCGACATCCTGCTGGTCCCTGAATGCATCCTCGTCCTCCAGCTTGTCTCCTAGAGCAAGGGGATTGACGTTTATGTGGATTATAAGGTCGGGCTTGAACACTTTCACAGTCTCATCGTTTATCACAGGAAATATGCCCAGCTTCGTGCCCACAGTGAAGTATCCATTCACTATCACGTTGCCTGTCTTTTCCCCAATGAGCTTGAGCTGTATGCTGTCCCTTATCTTTTCCTGCGTGTTCTTTAGAAGATCCAGCTCCTCCTTCGGTGTACTGGAATTGTCTATGAAGTCGCTGAAGCTCAGTGTCCTGAACTTCGCCTTGCCTTCTATCCTCTCTACAGCAAGCTTTACTATTGACTCCTCAACTGAGTTCTGGACACCTGTAATAAGTATTTTCATTATTATCCCTTTCCCAGCAGCCTCTTCACTACTGGAGGCATGTCATCGCTGTGCTGGGTCATTATCTCCTGATATAGCTGGTATGATATCATTGTTGCGAGAAGTATGCCTGTCCCGCTTCCTATGGCATTGGTAAGGTCTGCATATGATGCCAGAAGCCCTATTGCCATGCCGCCGAGTATGGCAAGCCCCGGTATGTAACGGTTAAGCACGCGCTCGATTATCCTTATGTCGCGCCTGTAACCGGGTATCTGGAGTCCTGTGGAATGTATCTGCCCAGCCACTGTGCCTGCATCCATTCCGGATGTCGTGACCCAGAATGCCGAGAACACAGTAGCGCCAACTATCATGAAACCCGAATAAACCAGTATCCTCATGATGTCCACAGTGGTTATCACCATTCCGGTCAGCCCGAGGCTGTATGTTATTCCCACCCATACGAGCGCTCCAACCGGTATCAGGCCGAAAGCCAGCTTCCATCCGGGCTTCTTCAGGTAGCCTGCTGCAAATGCGCCTATGAGCGCAAACAGTCCCATGAATACTGCCATGCCTGCGACAGCCTGTGAATTCGGAGGCATTACATAATAAACAAAGCCTGACACAGGATTGTTGTTCTCGAAACATCCAAGCAACCCGCAGACCATTGGAGAATCGGGCTCAATAGGCTGCGCGCCTATCCTGCCCATCAGCTGGACATTGGCGAGAAGCGCTGCTATAAGTATGACCGGGATGACATTGGTGTAAAGGAAATTAAGAGGCCAGCGCCTTCCGAATCCCCTTATGGAGCCGAAAGCCAGAGGTATCTCGACCTTGACATTCTGAAGGAATATGACCAGAAGGAAAACAATACCCGTCGCAAGCACAGGCAGCGCCCCGAGGAGAAGCGCATTAAGCGGGTCAGCTGTTGCCATGTAGTATATTATCTGGGGTATCGCTCCGAGAGGAGGATTCTGCATTTCTATTGACGGCAGCGCGAGTGCTGTCCCGTCAGCTCCCTGGAAAAGCGAAAGGCATCCTGTACCGGCGCATATGGCGAACGGGTTGAATATCCTTGTTATTATTCCCGAAGAGACACCCGCAAGGATGAACAGGCTGACACCCGATCCGAATCCCCACTTGGATATTATCTCATCCATGAAAAGTATGAATATGCCGCCTATGGCTATCTGCATTATGACTATGAATTCCATGCCAGGTGTGGGCGGTATAGCGCCGAAGAGAACGTATATGGCACCTTCTATGAAGCATAGTAATATCGTCAGAATCTTCTGGGTTCCCTGGAATAGCGTCTTACCCTTGTCAGTGCTCATGTCCCATGGCAGTATCTTTGAACCCACGAGCAGCTGCAGTATTATGGCTGCGACCACTATCGGACCGATACCAAGAGTCGTCAGGGAACCGAACTTGGATGCGAGAAGCAGCTCGAAGACCTTCAGTTGCTGGAGTCCCTCGACCTGGATGCCCCATACCATTATCTGGGACATCACAAGGAATGCGAGCAGTACAAGTCCTGTGTACTTGAGCTTCTCGTTGAAGCCGAGCTTCTTAAGAGGCTCCTGAACACCCGGAAGGCGCTGCAACGCACTCATGTAAGATTCTTCAAACGACATTGAAATCCCTAATAACAGTTATTGAATTCTAATTATATGAATTCTTGATATTTATTATTATATAAAAAATAACGGGGAGATTAAATTTTTGACCTGCGTTCGATGTAGCTTATCGCATCGCCTATTGTTCTTATTCCCGGCGCGTGCGATATGCCGTCAATGGATGGATATCTCGACTCCAGCATGGCCTCTGCGTGAAAAAGTTCTATGCGGCTTACCCCGAGGTCATCCCTGATGCTTGTGTTCATGTTGACAGAATCGGCATCTATGCGATTTCCACTGCCGGACATGTTGTATATCCTGCAGATTCCCCTCACGGCACTCTGATATTTGTCTGGTATTTGATTGCTTCTCATAATCATCTGAAATAGCATAAAGCATTATAAAATGATGCTATTCCTCGACAGTGTTCTCGACAACTTCCTTCACGACTTCCGTTTCTATTGCATCCGAGACAATCTTGCCGCCTGCAGCCTCGACCTTGGCCTTGGCGCCTGCTGAGTAGTAATCCACCTTTATGACAAGGGGAACCTTTATCTCTCCTGTTCCCAGAAGCTTGTCGTAACCGAACTTGGCGAGGTCTATCTTCTTTTCCTTTCCGGCAAGCTTGACGACTTCCCTGAGGTTCACTGTGTTGAACTTCTTGGCTGTCTTTGCAGCGAAGCCGATTTTTCCTATCCTGTCCCTTGCGTACTTCAGAATATAAGTCATCCTGTGGCCTTCGCTTCCTGCCCATCCTTTTCCGCCGCGGCTTCCCTTGCCCCTGTGCTTCTTCGGGCTGCCGTAGCCGTGTGTCCTGTGACCCCTCTGCTTGACCACTTTCTTTCTTACCATTATATCATCCTCTTGAGAAGCGCATTTATCTCAGGACCCCTGTAGCCGGTGTCCCCCATAGGATAGTTGAGCCTGACAGTCTTGAATCCACCGGTGGGAGGTGAAAGCCTGAATACCTTATTGTCTTCCAGCTTGCCATCTTTCAGTGCCTTTGCTGCAGCTGCCTTGGCTGCCTTTGCGTCTGTCTTTCCTCTCTTCTGAAGAAGATGCTCGAGTGTTTCCTGGTCTATCTCGCCCCATGTGGCGAATTCAGCGACATTCTTGAGCATTCCCCTGTAGGTGCTGTCACCCGGAATGACGACGCATGTGTTCACGCTGCCGAGCTTAAGCTTCTCGAGCGTGTCAACAACCTTTCTGGTTATCTTGACTCTTCCCTTAATCATTATTGCCGCATAAAGCACGTTCGCTTCTGCCATTACAAATCACCCTTTCCGCTGTTGAGGTTCTTCAGTGCATTGAAGACAGCTGCTGCGAGGTTTGTCCTGGTTTCTGTCTTTCCGGACGTCTTAGCCCAGACATCCTTTATGCCGGCGATTTTCAGTATCTTCTTTATCTCCTTGCTGGCCACTATTCCGACACCCTTGGGTGCGGGAAGAAGCGTGACTGTGACAGAACCTTCTGTTCCTGAAACCTTGAACGGAACGCTGTGACCGCCTCCGCAGCCGCATTCCCATGAACCGCATCCTCTCTTGACGCGTATCACACTCAGCTTGGCGTTCTTTGTCGCCTTCTCGATGGCTGTCCTGTGCTCGTTGGATATTCCCCTTCCAATACCGACGATGCCATCCCCGTTTCCTATCACTGAAAGTGCTGAAAGCTTGAATCTTCGTCCTGACTTGTGCATCCTTGCGGTCATCTTCGTTGCTGTCCTTCTTATACCGCCGCCCTTTCCCGGAGATCCGCCTATGTAAACGACATCCTGCATCATGTCAGGTATGAGAATATCCACAATCTCGGGCTCAAGTATGAGTTCCCCTTTCTGGAGTATGTCTTCTATTGTCCTGTACTTTCCTGCGAGAACGTCATTGCCGAGCCTGGTCTTTGGTATCCAGTCTGTGTCCCTCTCTATTGGAGGTGCCTTGTCTGGTACGGCTTTCTCAGAAACATCTTCCTTGGGAGCGTCCTTTGCAGTTTTGGTCTTCTTTTCAGCCTGTGCCTTCCTGGCCGTTGGTGCTTCAGCAGGCTTCGCGTCCTTGACCTCTGCTATTGCTTCCTCTACCTGCTTCTCTATGTCATCGGCACTTTCACTGGCTTCCTTTTCGCTCATTTATATCTCCTTCTCTGCCCGATTCGCTCGAAACGCGTCATTACCTCGGGCGCAGTTGAATATTTTTGCATATAGGTATTTATAATAGTTTTCCACAGCTGCTCTGAAATTTCGTAATGGGTTGATATTATAGCCTCATAGAGGAGGAAGAGGTCAGTTGCCTTATCCTCCACCTTGTGGGACACCTTTCCCAGTCCGAAATCTATTAGATATAGGTCATTACCTTTTAATATCATATTGGATGTCGTGAGGTCGCCGTGGACTATGTCCGCTGCATGAAGTGATGCAACAGCCTCTCCTATCTTTCTGGCGACCTTCTCCTGCATGCTCTTTGGCATTCCGTTGAGCTTTTCCTTCACCTTCTCGCCATCTATATAATCCATCTTAATTACGTAACTATCCTTAATCTCGGCATTCGGCGTCGTCACCCCGCTTCTTCTAGCTTTCTCAAGCAGCCTTGCCTCAAGCTTTGTCCTGCGCTTCCTTATTTCATCGTCTATGGCAGGAATCCTGTAGCCTTTCTTCACCCTTTCCTTGATGATGTGGCTTCCTTTCCTGTATATAACTGCCTCTGCTCCCCTCTGTATAATATCCTTAGGCATGCAGTTTAATTGTCAGCCTGTTTAAAAAACCGAGAATGGTATCCGCGTTAGGTTTATAAAAGTTACTACCACTACATAATCATAAAAAAGGTGATAAAGTGAATAATACTGCATTTATTGGACTCATATTGTTCTTCATATTCGTACTGGCAACTGCTGCTGAGTCAGCAGATACATGGGTAAGGGTAGCTCCAGGCTTCCTGAATACTGTCCAGTGCCAGAGCATGATGGGGAAGATATACATAGAGAACAGCGCCGCTGGGACTTACAGCATTGCGATAACCGGCGTCCCTGAAGACTGGATTGAGTATCCTGAAGAGGTATTCGTTGAAGGGAAGAAGACTGTGACTTATGTTGTCAGTCCGAGTGACCCCGGAACATACAGGCTTTATTTCACTGTCGAGGGAGATGATTTCGATTTTGAGGATAATGTCAAGCTTTGGGTAAGCTCAAAGGAGACAAGCGAGCTCGGCTCAGATGAAGGCAGCGGAACGGATATGGTCGGAGGACTTACAGGAATGTTCACATTCAATGCTGAGAACCAGACGCT
>CAZXIU010000017.1:0-1856 GCA_964640865.1 uncultured archaeon
GCTGCTATAATAACAGTAAGCATTATTGATTTAAAACTGAAACGCTTATGCACTGTTAGCATCTTCTTCACTCCCGACAGGAAGCGCTTTACGGGCCTTATGAAGTATGCAGTGATGAAAGCACCAGCCATGGCTATCAAGCCAGTGATGATAGTGCCGAGTGATGTGAATACGACACCTGCAGTTCCGGGATCTATATAATTAGCAGCATGCATGACTAACATCTGAGAAAGATGATTAAAAAAACTACAGTCCCAGCCTTATTATGACATTTCCCCCGCTGCTCGTTATCGTGAGGTTGCTGCCGCCGGTTGTATTCATCACCGAGTAATCGCTCTCGGGGTTGAATGTTATTCCTTCGCTGCTCTCCGAGACTTCCAGCCTCTGCGACGGACTATCCGTCCCTATTCCTACATTTCCTAAATCATTAATTATCATTGCTTCAACTTCTTCACTTTCTTTATATGTAAAGAATTTCAAACCCATCTTCTCAGAACTGCTACCTCTATAACCCTCTATTCTCGCATTTCTTGCATCAACATCAGAAATAAACCTTATTTCTCCAACCTTAATATCATTAATTCCAGCATTTGTTTTAATCCATAAATCCGGTGTTGCACTCTCTATATGCAATTGTGCATCAGGACTCTCCGTCCCTATGCCGACATTGCCGCCGGAGATGTACGAATCCATGTACGAGATGTAGATGTAGCCGGTGTAATTCGCCATAGTCTGGTACTTGCCGTCGCTGGACATTGCGATTCCGTACCAATTCCCGAAGCTAGTCGCCTGGGTCCAGGTGATGCCGTAGTCCGTGGAGACAAAAGTGTAGTTGTTGTAAGTTATCGCTGTCTGGTACATACCATTGCTGGACATTGCGACGTCACGCCAGTACCGGGTGCTGCCGGTCTGGGTCCAGGTGATGCCGTAGTCGGAGGAGATGTATATGTAGCCGGCGCCGATTACTGCTGTTTGGAGCCTGCCGTCGCTGGACATTGCGATTCCCCACCATGACTCACTGCTGCCCTTCTGGGTCCAGGTGATGCCGTAGTCGGAGGAGATGTATATGTAGCCGGCGCCGATTACTGCTGTCTGGAGCCTGCCGTCGCTGGACATTGCGATTCCTTCCCAGTTCCCGCTGCTGCCGGTCTGGGTCCAGGTACTGCCGTAGTCGGAGGAGATGTATATGTAGCCGCCGTAAATTACCGCGGTCTGGTACTTGCCGTCGCTGGACATTGCGATGTCACGCCAGTTCCCGGTGCTTCCGGTCTGGGTCCATGTAGATCCGAACGAGTCGTTGTTCAGGGCCAAAGGACTCTCGGAGATTCTCGTACGACCGAAGTACAGACTACTGTTCTGGTTGGAGATGAGCTGGCCGTTTATGGACGCGTCGCCGACTACGTCCAGCGTGCGGCCTGGTGTAGTAGTCCCTATGCCGACATTGCCGGTAGAATCAACTACGAGTGTATTGTCAGACGCACCTGCTTCTATCAAGAAAGGACTTGTGCCTGCAGTTGCGTCCCTGATAACGAAATAAGCAGGATTGGGAGAGATTGCATTTATTAAATTCCATTTTTGCCCTGAGATTGCATAAATTCCAAGCCCAACGACATCGTCCATCATACTTTGCTGGCTTACGATTCCGGCAGTACCATCCCATGTGCCCCTAGTGTGAGTCACATCTAAAGGACCATCTGGACTTGTAGTCCCTATTCCGACGTTGCCGCTCTCATTGGTGAAGAGTGAACCTGAAAGGTTAACCTGCTTGTTCACTTCAAGAGAGTTAACATTTATGTCAGAGCCGTTGATTGCTGTTCTGATTTCAGTTATGGTTGTGGTCCATGTGTCATTGTAAG
>CAZXIU010000017.1:1956-18092 GCA_964640865.1 uncultured archaeon
AGTTGTTGGAACCGTCAAGGTATTCGTCTGCTGCACATGCTGATGCATTGGTGTCAACTGTTTCGAATCCTGCATCATTAGTGAAATCTGCAAGAGTTATGTCAGTGAGGTCTAACTGTGCTTGACCTATGGAAGCTGCTGAAATGTTACCGCCGCCGAAGTCACCTGTGTAAGCATTGGAATCAAGGTCGAATGTTGTACCTCCAATGGAACCTCCTGTTATTGCGAAGTTGGAACCAGAAACCTGGTTGGCACCTGCGGTGAGTGGTCCTGTGAGATCAAGTGATGTAAGTGTCAGGTCAGAACCGTTGATTGCTGTTCTGATTTCAGTTATGGTTGTGGTCCATGTGTCATTGTAAGCTGTGTAATTGGAAGTCCATGAAGGGTCAGTTTCTCCTGATGCAGTTGGTGTAGTGCATGAGAATGTATTGCCTGTCTGGTCGAAAGCCAGGTATTGGTTTGCTGCACAATTGGGAACAGTCACACAAGCACCATTACCATCCATGAATTGGTTGTCATCGCAAGCTGATGCATTGGTGTCTGATGGAGTGTTGCATGACCATGAATCGCCTGCGTTATCGTATTGAAGGAAGCCGTTGCCTACACAATTTGGAAGTGTGACACAGTTGTTGGAACCGTCAAGGTATTCGTCTGCTGCACATGCTGATGCATTGGTGTCTATGCCGGAAGGCCACGTTGTCCTGTACTCGCCGCCGAGGATCATGCCCGTGGTGGCTACAATGCTCGTTGCAGTCACGTTTCCCTGCGAGTATATGCCGCTTGAGCCAACCGTGAGACCAGAGCCAACGGAAAGGTCATTTGCAATATTTGCATTTTCCCAGACATCAAGGGATCCTGTTGCGAGGTCGCCGATGGTTGCAGCAGGTGCGTCGATGCCGGAGATGTCGATGACTGTGAGGCTTTTTGAAGTGGTTGAGACGACGTAGGCGTATTTGCCGGAGACATAGACGGAGCGGGCGCCGTCGAGGTAGGTGGCGCTGCTGTAGTTGCCGACGTAGCTTGGATTGGATGGATTGGAGATGTCGATGACGGTGAGGCTTCTATTAGAAAACGAAGTAACGTAGGCGTATTTGCCGGAGACATAGACGGAGCGGGCGCCAAAGAGGTAATCTGCGCTGGTGTAGCTTCCTGCGTAAGATGGGTTTGCGGGGTTGGAGATGTCTATTACGGTGAGAGTATGTTTGGTGTACGAGGCGACGTAGGCGTATTTGCCGGAGACGTATACGGAGAAGGCGCCGTTGAGGCATGTGGCGTTGCTATAGTTGCCGACGTAAGACGGACTTGAAGGATTGGAGACGTCGATGACGGTGAGGCTGGCTGAAGTGGACGAGGCGACGTAGGCGTACTTGCCGGAGACATAGACGGAGTAGGGGTCGTTGAGGTAGGTGGAGCTGCTGTAGTTGCCTGCGTAAGACGGATTCGATGGGTCGGAGACGTCGATAATGGTAAGGCTGTCTGAAGTCCCTCCTGAGGCTACGTAGGCGTATTTGCCGGAGACGTATACGGACCATGGAGTGTTGAGGTAGGTAGCGTTGTTGTAGTTGCCGACGTAAGACGGGTTTGCGGGGTTGGAAACGTCAACTATTGTGAGTCTGAATGAAGTGGCCGAGGCGACGTAGGCGTATTTGCCGGAGACGTATACGGAGCGAGAGAGGCCGAGGTACGTGGCGCTGGTGTAGTTGCCCACGTAAGTCGGATTCGATGGGTCGGAGACGTCGATAATGGTAAGGCTGTTTGAAGTCTGTGAGACGACGTAGGCGTACTTACCGGAGACATAGAGATAATAGGCGCCATTGAGGTAGGTGGCATTCGTGTAGAACCCTGCGAATGTCGGATTGACTGCTGTCTGCAGGAAGCTGCCGTTGACGTGAAGCGTCGCGTTTGATGTCGGAGCCGCTCCTACCGCCGCGCTTGAAAACCAGCTGTCCGAGCCGTTGATGGCCTCCCTCACTTCAGCCGTGGTATTGCCGCCGAAAGATGAAGGCCATTCCGTTCTGCAGTCAGAACCAATGCAGACGGTGGTGGAATTCGCAAAGAGGAAGTTCGAGACGTTGAGCGCATTGTCGACTGCGTTAACCTCGAGCTTGTAGGATGGGCTTTTTGATCCGATTCCAGCCTTTCCATAGGTGTATGTATCTCCTGTATTCGCATTGATGGAGAACATCACCGCAGCAAGAGTGGAACTTGTAAAAGAATACTTAACAGCGGTTTGGTCAAAATAGAGCCCATAGCCTTCACCGCCAGAGAACCTGAATGCGTACCTGTTGCCGTCGACGAGGTAGTCGGCCGTTCCCTTCGGGGTGAAATCCCCATCCGAGTCAATAAGAAAATAATTGGTTCCGTCGCCGATTCGTGCTTCTCCCCTGACATCCAGCACCGCCACGGGTGCCGCCGTGCCTATGCCGATCCTTCCGGTGCCTGCATCAACAACAAAGTCATTCGAATTCACGGTGAGGTTGTTTGCCACATCTAGCTGGTCGCTGACAACGAAGCTGCCGCCTGTTGTCTGCGTCTCTGCTGAAGTGTTCAGGAAGTATGATGCCGAATAGGAACCGAGATATTCAGACCTGTTGCTCCTGAAGGCCGTGCCTGTATCTGTCATGTTCATCCTAGGAGACATCTCCCCGTCGCCGTTGACGTTTATGCCGACATAGTAATCCGCATCGAATGGCAGGTCAACGCCTGTGAGTGTCGCTGTGTAAAGTCCGTTGGTGTCGACTGTGAGGTTGGTGAAATTCTTCTCGTAGAGGCTCGTTCCTCCTGAAAGCTGACTGTAGATGTTGAACGAGAAGTTATATTTGCCTGAAAGTATGTTATTGGAGCTGTCCCTCAGCTGGCCCTGTATGGTGAGCCTGTCGAACGAAGCGGCACTCGCGCCTGAAACAAGCAGTGCCACTGCGAAAACTGTAATAAGGAAGAGTGGTATGAATCTCGTTGCAGTCTCTCTTTTTTGGAGGGAGAAAATGTTTCTGGGATTCATCCTAGAGAAAAGGCCGGCTTTTTCCTCCTTTCTTCCAACGTAAAGGTTCCGGACCTTCCCGTTTTTGTCACGTATACTCCGGTATACGTATGGGCCGTAAACCTTCCCGTTTCTCCGTATATACCTTACATACGCCATAGAATATCGCGCGCTTAACCGTTAATATAGTATTATCCATGAAAGGATAAAAATGTGACGCAGAAAAGAGGTAAAAATAGGTGTAATGTAAAAACGTTGGATGCTGTCGGTTTCAGTCTTCAACTCTGGGTGCCAGCACAAACCTCAGGCTTATCCTGTCAACATCCGCAAAACCGAGGCGCATCGGGTAATCCGTGCCGAATTCCAGCGTGGCGTTCTCGGATATCTTCGCAGCCTTTATCATCTTCTTCAGGTACTCAATCGGATACCTTGACCTCAGGTCGTCTGCTGCCTCAATATTTATCAGCCCTTCCTCGCCTTTCCTGAGCTCAAGCTCTGTTGAGGATGTGTCGCCCTTCGTGGTTATCCTGAATACATTCGGGGATGCCTGAATGACAAGGGAATCCGAGATTATCTCAGCGTCAGCTATGCTGTCCTCGAGGACATCCGACCTGAGCTCGACCTTCCCTGTGAACTTAAGCTGGTCTATTGGGGGGTTCTCTGTCTTAACCTCGAGAAGAGACAGCTTGAACTTACGCTTCCCTTTGCCTTCAAGGTTTATGGAAACGCGGTTGTCCTTTCCTGACTGTATTATGACATTGTCCGTGGACTTTATCCTCTTGATGACATCAACAAGGGATGCCATGTTTATGCCTATCTCGTCTTCGCCCTCTGCCTGGAACTCATCAAAAGCAGAACTTGGTATCTTCAGGTCAACAACAGCCACCATTGTCCTGTCAGGACAAAGAAGCGACAGACCATTCTGGTTTACCTTGAAAATACCCTCGTCTATTATTTCTGCGATTATGGGTATACTCTTCTTGAGAAGATCCCCGTTATTCATTACAATCCTGAACATATTCATACCTCCGAAACCACTATAACTGCTGTATGGAACTCTCCCAGAGCCCGCTTACCTTCTTCCAGAGCTCTATGTCAGCTCCTGAAAAGTCCTGAACAGCCTCACCCTGTATTTCGAACCCGGATTCCATGGGAACCGCTCTTCCGAAGACCCTTACAAGCTGGCCTGAAGCTGAAGACGGTGCATCATCGAACGTGACATTTATCTTCCCGGTCCCGTCATCAACAGATATCAGTCCGGGTTCCGAGCTGACGACTGTGCCCACTATGCATACACGTGTATCGTCAGGCTTTATGTCCGAAATCCTTCTTTCCCTTGCAGGTATTCTCTGGGGTGATGGCATAAGAAGTTAATACGCCCAAGCTTTAAAAAACTGTGTCAGTGAGCTACCTTTTTACGATTTTCAGTATGAGCTTTATGACGAAAAACACTGCGCAAAAATACATGACTGTGAATATCATGCCTTCAAGCGATGACAGTATGACTGCAAGTGTTCCGAGCGTTAACCCGAAAAGCCAGCTGTATATGAAGGTCTGCCTTCCGTAGGGAAAGAGCGAGTCCATTGTATTGATGATTCCTATGATGAATGCCGCAAGCGGTACTATCCAGCTGGTCTGCATGAAGAGCCACACTACCAGCGCACCTGCTATGAGGCCGCCGGAAGCGGCACCATCCAGTATATCCCTTCTCCTGTGTGTCTTACCGAAAGCAGGCATGATTCACATTAGCCCGAAGGATTAAAATTCTTTCCCAGCTGCTTTATGTCAACATATTCCTTCTTCAGGTATTCCAGATTCGTGCCTATCTCGAGCCAGGACCATGCCCATATTATCGCCTCGAATGACCTCACGAGGTCTCCTTTCTCAAGAAAGTGCGCTGAATCGCTCACATACGCCTTTATGTTCGTAAGGAACTCGCGCCCCTTGCTGCCGTAGGACTCTATGTTCTCAAGCTCTGTTTTCATCTTCTTTGACCATTTGTCGATTTCCATTCTGAGCGATTCCTCTGTTTTCATAATCTTCCCTTTTAAATTATCACTGCAAAGATAAAATATGTTTGGACTGGAAGAAAACATAACCAGCATGGTTCAGGATCCTGCACTGGTTGTGTTCCTCGTGCTGTTTTTCATTTTCATACTGCTCGCATACAAGGTTGTGAAGATACTTGTCAGGGCGCTGATTATCTCAGCTATTGCCGGTGTGTTCCCTGTGTTCTCCAACATGTTCTTCGGCACGGCATTCCCAATAACAATAGACAGCATGCTGTGGTTCGCGATGACAGGTGCTGAGATATTCTTTGTCTACCACATACTCGTGAGCATAGGCACAATAGCGGAATTCGTCATGAAGCCGTTCAGCAAAGGCAAAGTGAAAAAGGTGGAGAAAATTATAATAATGGAAAAAAGGAAGGATAATGATGAAAAAGGAAAAGAAAGTTAATGAAAATGTCATGAAAATTCCCAAGATTCCGAAGATAGTTGTAACGGAAAGTTCCGGTTTCAAAGCTGTCTATGCAAGCGGGGTCTTCGGCGGGCTTGACCCCAATGACGGGAGGATGATATTCTTCCTTGACAGGATAAAGCCCAAGATAAAGAAAGCATCGAAGGCTGTCATGGAGCTTGACAAGGTCGAGAGGGAGCTTCAGGTTGAGGTGCATATGTCCCCTGCTCAGTTCGTCTCTGTGTCCAAGTGGATGTCAGGCCACGCTGAGAAGTTCCAGAAGGCATTCAAAGGGAAGAAAAAGAGCAATGAATCAGCATCATACATCGGCTAAATCTCTTCAGCATCTTTCGCATTGAGAACAGTCACCCCGAACAGCTTCTGGTCATCATACATTCTGGGGCATGCAGTGTTCACCAGCACTTCTATTCCCATTCCAATTATCTTCTCAGGAGTGAGCATGTCAGCAGTTATTATCAAGACATCCTTCCCGGCGGATTTAAGATGCTCTCTTGACTGCACAGCCAATGCTGCATTTGCCTGCCCGGGCTTTGATGAAATGAAGACTGCGAACCTTTTCTTTCCCCGTGCGCTCTCTATTCTCATAAGCCTTTTCACTTCGTTCTTCTCAGTCTCCGGTTCTATCCGGCTGAACATGTTGTTCTCAGCATCTATGTAGAAGACTGTCTTCCCTTCTGTATTCAGCAGACCGTCTGAATGGAATCTTCCCGAACCTATGAAAAGGAAGCACTCGACATCATTGGCGACTTTTTGCGCTGATGAATAATCGCACCCGAGAACCTGGCCCGGAGAGAGCCTGCCTGCGCTCCCGATGAAAGCCTTCTTCCCGGCTTCATCAAGGAATCTCTTTGCGATTTTCAGCGCACCCAAGAACTGAACGCTTGAAAGGAGGCCAATCTTATTGAACTTTATCCGGCCTATGTTTTTTACAAGTATATCAGTGGGGTCGAAGTCCGAGGACCATTCATCATAGATTACAGGAACCACTGTCTTCAGTCCGAAGTCGCTGTGACCTATATGCAGAATTGCATCGCAGCCGAGTATTTTTGCCTCCCGGTCACGTATGTCGCAAGCACCAAAGCACGGCTCAACACTTGAGAAGACTTCATATCCTTCCTTCTCGAGAATATCTGCTATGTCATGTATCCTCGTCTTCAGACCCTCCGGTACCTGAAGCATTATGCGCTTCGCTTTTGTCTTCTTCAGCTCTCTGAGGCTTCTCACGCTGAGCATGTTTCTCTATTGTATATATATAATTAAAAGATTCGATGATAGACGTTTTCCTGTATGTCCATTTAAAAACCCGGTGGCGACAAAGAGTTAGAATATGGTTAATGGCAACTGCAAGCCCATGAAATCCAATCTTTCCGGATTTCATGCACTCACAGCAAAAGAGAAGCTTGACGCACTGAGGGAATTCGCGGACATAACGGATGAAGAGGCAGCAATTCTCAGGAAGACAGGCGCTCTTGACATCAGTAAAGCGGAGATGATGATAGAGAACGTCATAGGCACAACTGAATATCCGATAGGCGTTGCCACCAATTTTCTGATAAACGGAAGGGATTACCTTATTCCTATGGCGCTTGAAGAGCCGAGCGTCGTGGCTGCTGCGTCATACTCAGCCAAGCTTGCCAGGGCAATGGGCGGATTCACGGCAACAAGCGACGAGCCCGTGATGATAGGCCAGATACAGCTCGTGAAGATAAAGGACGCAGCTGAAGCCAAGAAAAAGATAAAGGAGAACAAGGAGCAGATATTCGACATAGCCAACAAGTGCGATTCCGTTCTTGTCAAGTTCGGCGGCGGTGTCAGGGACGTTGAAGTCAGGGAAATAGAAACAAGCCGGGGTGTCATGATAGTCGTCCATCTCATAGTTGATGTAAGGGACGCCATGGGAGCCAATGCCGTAAACACGATGTGCGAGAGGGTTGCCCCGTTCCTTGAGGAAGTGACAGGCGGCGAGGCGAGGCTGAGGATAATATCCAACCTTGCTGACAAGCGCCTTGCACGCTCGAAAGCCGTATGGAGCAAAGACCAGCTCGGGGAGGATGCTATTGAAAAGATACTTGACGCATACGAGCTTGCGGCTAATGACCAGTACAGGTGCACAACCCATAACAAGGGCGCGATGAACGGGATAGACGCTGTTGTGCTGGCAACAGCCAATGATTTCAGGGCAATTGAGGCAGGCGCCCATTCCTTTGCTTCAAGGAACGGCAGGTACGAGCCGCTGAGCAAGTTCCACAAGGACGAGGAAGGTAACCTTGTCGGGGAGATTGAACTGCCGCTGGCACTGGGACTCGTAGGCGGCGCGACCAGAACGCATCCTGTAGCCCAGATTGCAGTAAAGCTTATGGGTGTCAGGAGCACGAAGGAATTCGCAGAGGTGGTCGCGTCAGTCGGACTGGCCCAGAACTTCGCTGCGCTGAGGGCTCTCGCCACTGAAGGAATCCAGGCAGGGCACATGAAGCTTCACGCAAGGAACATCGCAGTCATAGGCGGAGCGGAGACAGAGGAGATAGATGCTGTTGTAAAAGAGATGATTGCGAAGAAGAACATCTCAGTCAGCTTTGCGAAAGAGATAGTCGAAAGCCTCAGAAAGTAGTCACTTTTTAATCACCGGACACAGAAATTATTCATGAAGCCCATACTCTTAATCAATTTCAAGACATACGAGCAGGGAACAGGGAAAAAAGCGCTCGCAATCGCAAAGGCAGCTGACTCAGTTGCCAGAAAGACAGGCGCCAATGTCATTTTATCTGTCCAGCCGACTGACTTGAAAGAAGTCTCGAATGCTGTCTCGATACCTGTTTATGCCCAGCACATGGACCCAATAAAGCCCGGGTCGCACACAGGATGGATACTTCCCGAGGCTGTGAAGGATGCTGGTGCCAAAGGAACCCTCATAAACCACTCCGAGCATAACGTGGATGCAAATACCATCTCAGCCAGTATCGGTAAATGCAAGGAGCTTAAGCTTGTATCAGTATGCTGTGCAGCCACACCGAAGATTGCAACGGAGCTTGCCGCTTTCAGCCCTGATTTCATAGCAATAGAGCCGCCTGAGCTTATAGGCGGTGACATCTCCGTTGCGCAGGCAAAGCCGGAGATAATAAGCGACACTGTGAAAGCTGTGAAATCGGTTAATCCAAAAGTGAAGGTGCTCTGCGGCGCCGGTGTGAACAGCACCGAGGATGTGAAGAAGGCACTGGAGCTTGGCGCTGCCGGTGTCCTGGTTGCATCAGCCATAGTCAAGTCAGCAACACCGGGAAAAGTCATTGAAAGCCTGATAAAGGGGTTTTGATATGAAGTATGGATGCTGGAGTCATCAGAACCCGCAGGAGGTTTTGATATGATAGACAACTGGCTGTATGCGCCTGAAAGGATGTCATGGGTGACCAAGCCCAGGACTTCTACGAATAAATGCGTCTTCTGCGGGATAGCAAAAGGCTCCCATAAAGACCTTGTGCTGCACAGGACAAAAGATTTCATGGTCATAATGAACCTTTATCCGTACAACACAGGCCATATACAGGTTCTCCCCAAGGAGCACATAACATCAATTGAAAAACTCACGGACAAGCAGCTTGCAGAGATGTTCGTTCTGGTGAAGAAATGTGTAAAGCTTCTAAAGAAGGTACTGAAGCCTGCTGGATTCAATATGGGAATCAACCAGGGCGGTACTGTTTCAGGCGCGTCCATAGACCACATCCATTTCCATATAGTGCCGAGATTCAGGACAGACTTCGGTTTCTTTGAGATGGTAAGCCACTCCAAGGCGCTCCCGGAAAGGGTTCAGGACACTTACAAGAGGCTGAAAAAGGAAATCAGCATGCTGGAGTGATTCAATGCCAGTAAACAAGTCCATGTTCCGTGCGTATGATGTCCGCGGAATCTATGGCAAGGACCTCACCGAGGATGTGATGGAGGCTATCGGAAATGCATTCGCGTCCGAATTCGTGAATGATGAAGTTGTGATAGGCACGGACGGAAGGATTTCCGGCCCTGCTCTCAGGAAAGCGTTCATCAAAGGCGTGGTGAAATCAGGAAAGAATGTTATAGACGTGGGTGTGGTGCCAAGGGGAGCATGCCTCTTTGCTGCATGGAAAAGAAAGCTCCCGAGCGCTTACATCACAGCATCGCACCTCCCGCCGGAATGGAACGGCGTCAAGTTCGCGAGCGGTTCGGGCACAGAATTCTTCGAGAAGGATAATTACATGGTGAGGGACATCGTGCTCTCCGGAAATACCTGCAAATCCCAGACAAAAGGCACTGTACGTTCCGAGGATGCCATAAATGATTACGTGAAATACATTGTTTCCAGGGTACCGAAGCCTGGGAAGCCGCTGAAGGTCGTGTTGGACTGCGGCAATGGCGCAGCAGGGCTTGCAGCTCCGGAAATATTCAGGTCAGCCGGATTTGAAGTCAGGCCGATTTTCAGGGAAGTCGACGGGAACTTCCCGAACAGGACATCGGAAATAACTGACGAAGCGCTGGCGAAACTCAAGGATGAAGCCGCGCGCAGTGATATGGGAATAGCATACGACGGTGATGCAGACAGGATGTCGCTCGTTGATGATAAAGGAAGATTCCTCGGACCTGAAGTAGCATCATACATCATACTGAATGAGCTTGTGAAAAAAGAGAAAGGTGGAATAGTCGCCAATGTGGAATGCCTTAAGATAATGGATGAAATCGCTGAAAAGTTCAGGAGAGACATCTTCCGCATACGTGTCGGAAACTCGTTCATGGTAAGCGAGGTTGGAAAGAGAAAAGCATGCTTCGGTGTCGAGAAGTCCGGTCATTTCTGCATACCTTCGGTGATGCCAATGGATGACGGCATCGCTGCAAGCCTGTATGCAGCTGTCGCGCTTTCAAAGTCAGGAAAGAAGCTCTCCGGGATTGTCGATGAACTTCCTAATTACCCGTTCCGCAGGCAGAAAGTTCCATGCCCTGATGAGAAGAAATTTACTGTGGTCGACCGGCTGAAAAAGAAGCTTTCAGACAAGTATGAAAGGGTGAACATAATAGACGGCGTGCGTGTTGACTTCGACTATGGATGGGTACTGATACGCGCATCCAACACAGAACCGATAATAAGGGTAAGCACTGAAGCTGACAACTATGAGAAGCTAAAGGAAATCGAATATGAATTCCTGAAAATACTCAAAGAGGAAATATGCTGATTACAAACACATTTTAAGCAGGAAAACAATTTATTATTGTGATTTGATGGCTAATTACGAACCTATTCCCGGATCCAAGATTTTCAATGCGCTGAACAACGAAGATTCAATAGTCATGGCAGTGAATCCCAGGATGGCAGTGGGTGTCGTAAAAGGTATATTCAGGGCAGCGAAGGAACTGGATGCCGCACTGATTTTTGAGCTTGCGAAAAGCGAGAGCGACCTGAAAGGCGGGTACACGGGCCTTACACCTGCGGACCACGCAAGGATTGTCAAGGCCGCAGCTAAGGAGATTGGTTTTGACATATGGGCGCTCCATGCGGACCACACCACAGTCAAGAAAGGCACCACGGAGGAGATTGAGGACACGAAGAAGCTGATAGACGCGCAGATCAAGGCCGGATACACATCCTTTGCAATCGACGCATCATTCTTATTCGACAGTAATGGAAAAACTCCCGAAGAGGAGCTGAAGAGGAACATCGAAGTCACAACAGAACTTGCCAAGTACATCAAGAGCCACATGAATGGAAAGGAATTCGGGCTCGAGGTGGAAGTCGGTGAAATCGGAAAAACTGATAAGCACGGAAGGGTCCTTACGACACCTGAAGAGGCAGTGGCATACATAAAGGCGCTCAACAAAAATGGTGTTTATCCTCAGGCCATTGCGATTGCAAATGGCTCTGTTCACGGCAATACATATGATGCCAAGGGAAATCCCGTAGAGCAGGTTTCGATTGACATTCCCCAGACAATAAGAATCGGCAAGGCTCTTGAAAAGGCGGGTCTCCACGTGAGAATAGTGCAGCACGGAATCACAGGAACCCCGAGGGAGCTGATATGCACGACGTTCCCGAAGAAGGCTATAGTCAAGGGCAATGTCGCTACATTCTGGCAGGACATGGTATGGGACACGCTCAAGGTGTTCAACCCCGAACTGTACAGCGACATACACAACTGGGTGATGGACACTTACGGGAAAGAAGCTGCTGAAAAAGGCATCACCAATGAGAAGCAGGTATTCGGAACCTACAGCAAGAAGGCGATAGGTGCGCGTGACAAGAATGGAAAGTTCCTTTTCTTCGACAGGATATACAAGTCAGACAAGGACACCGTGAATGCAATCGAGTCCAGGGCATATTCAGAGGCGCTTATGTTCTTCAGGGCATTCAATGCAAAAGGGTCAGCAAAAATTGTAAGAAAGACGCTCTGAGTCTATCATTTCTTCTTTCCGACCATGCTTTCTGCGAGCTTTACAGGTTCTTTCGAGCCTATGTAAAAAGGCGTCCTCTGCGATACCTTCACGGGCTTTACGTCGTGTATGGACTGCGTGCCGTCGGAACCCGCGCCTCCGGCTTCCTTTGCAATGAAGGTCATCGGATTCGCCTCGAAAAGCAGCCTCAGTTTCCCTTCGGGCTTTGACTTGAGCCCCGGATACATGAACACTCCCCCGTAATGGAGTATCTGGTTGAAATCAGCGGCAAGGCTGCCTGAATACCTGAGCTTGTATCCCTGCGATTCGAGTTCCTTGACGTATTTCCTGTGCGCGTCAGTCCAGTCTGAAGGAAGCCCGCCAGGGGAATAAATCTTCCCGTCGGGTATCTTCATGTTCTCGTTTCTCAGTATGAAAACGGATTCCGAGTTAAGGACGAACTCATGCGCACCCCGACCTTTGCACGCGTATATGAGGGTTGTCAGCGGGCCATATATCACAAGGCATGCCGCATCCATGTTTTTTCCCTCGCCCAGTACATTGCCGTCACTGAAAATTCCCACTATGGTGCCGACAGCAAGGTTCGTTTTGATGCAACTCGAGCCGTCCAGAGGGTCAAGCGTGATGCCGAAACCGCCTTTCGCGTCAGGAAACTCGATGACATGGTCTCTCTCTTCGGATGATATGTTTTTCACAATGCCTGTTTTCTTGAAGTTTTCTATCAGGACCCTGTCAGCCCACTTGTCCATCTCTATCTGGGTCTCGCCGTAAACATTCTTGGTATTGGATGTTCCATAATGCATCATGAACCCGCCCTGGATGACCTTGGCCTGCTCTGCAACAGTCATAATGATGTCTCTGATACCGGAATCAACGCCAGCCAGATGTTCTGAAAGTTTCATAATGTTATCCATTGTTTTCAATAGCAATACTTCGCCTGTATTCTTAAAAATGTTTTACCAAATCACTTGGAAATCTCAATAAAGCGCAGGTAGAACTTTCCTCCCCCGGTCTCGTTGACCATGCACCTCAGTTTCATCTTCTCGTTACTGAGTTCAGACGTGCTTGTCATCATGATTTCCCCGCTGTCATCCTTGATACTGTAGCCGTACATCTTGGAGTCTCCTTCCTCAACAACCTTCGTGAGGCTCGGCTGTCCCTCAACGAGAACTTCCCTTCCCCTGAAACTGGAAATATCGCCTATTCTGACGGTGTCAGTTGTGGGCACTTCCGGATTTTCTGATATTATTTTTTCTTCTATGCTCTTCGTGCTCTCTTCTGGCACTTCCTTCTTTTTCAATGTGTCAGCGGGCTTTTGATTTTTGGCCTTCTTGGGCATCTTTGCATGCTTGCGTTCCCTTTTCACCTTCTTGTTGTCTGGCTTTTTCATATCCTCGACATCGCTCTTTATGGAGTCTATCTGGCTTTTGAGGTATTCAATATTGCTGGCCATCTCGAGCTTGCCTGTCTTTGCGCTCTCGTCTATACGCTTTCGCATTATGTCAAAGGAATGCTCAAGCTCCCTTGACATGGCATTGACCTTGCTGTTTATCTCCCTGGCGGTGTCATCCATCATCCTGTCTATTGACTGGCCTTTCACGCTCTTCCTCTCAACTGACCTTATGACCTCGTCCCTGAGTATGTTTATCGACTCCTTGACGTCATTAATCTCGCCTCTCATCTCCTCTTCTCTCCTGTTGACATCATCCATTGCACTCCTGTGGCTGTCCATCTGTCCCCTCATGCCCTGAAGGCTTGTACGGAGAATCGGTATCTTGTTATTCAGTAGTTCCTCTATCTTCTCTATCTTCTCGTCGGTCTTCCTGAAATGCTCGGGAACTTCCTTTTCTTTTCTAAACCTGCTGTGAATATTGGAAAGTGTTATGACCTTGACATCAGGCCTGACCTTCTCTATGAGGTCTGCTGTAGTCAGCTTCGCATGAGTTCTTTTTTCAGCAGGCTTCTTCGCACCCCTCTTTTTCAGGGACTTCGCCTTTTTGATTTTCTTTACAGCAGCTTTCTTAGAGGCAGCCTTCCTGGGTATGGTCTTCGGAATACCTGCCTTAGTGCTCTTTATTGAGTAGTCAACACCCTGGAATGAATAATCGAGCGATGCGTCATGAACATCTTTCTTTTCAGCGCCTTTCTTTTCTACCTCTTTTATGGCATCGTCAAGCGAGTTGTCTATAACATCTTCCTTCGGCTGTTTCTCTGCATGCGGTACATCCTTTTCAGGCTGCGCCTCTGGTTTTTTCACTTCAGCTGCATTTCCTTTTTTTCCGAATATTCCCGAAAGCTCGTCCTTAACTTTTCCCATACTATTAATTCTCCCTGATTTTTATCAGCTTTTCTTCCTTTTCTTTTTTGATTCCTCGTCATAGACCGGAATTTCAGTTGCGCCCCTGAAGTGATAGTCAACATCAGCAGCATTCTTTTCTTCAGTGATTTTCTGGCTCTCTTCCGGAACGTCACGGACAGTCAGCGTATTCCGGCGGCTGATTTCATCCACCTTTCTGACATGCATTATCGCATCATCCAGGCTCGCTTCAAGAGCATCAGCAGCCTTAGGCACAGATTCCGTAGGCTTTCTGGCAGGCTTGATTTCAGGAGTTGCGGGAGGTGACTTTTCCGTTGATGATTTCGGCTTTGCCGCATCTCCCTTCACGA
This sequence comes from uncultured archaeon, assembly GCA_964640865.1. Taxonomy (GTDB): domain Archaea; phylum Aenigmatarchaeota; class Aenigmatarchaeia; order QMZP01; family JAFGSV01; genus JAFGFG01. The sequence continues at coordinate 16,487 of CAZXIU010000017.1, forward strand.
TGTCTCTCAGCTTATTCATCTCGAGTGTTGATATTATGATATCGGGCTCGCCGTCCCTTATGTCACGGCTTATCTCTTCAGGACGGTGGAGGAGCGGTTTCTGCATGGTCTCTTTATTCTTTGCTCCGGTCTTTGCTTTTGGAGGGCTCTTTTTTCTGGTTGCAAATGCCACGACTGTAACCACGATAATCAGGACGAGTATGGCTGTGAACATCATGCTGAGGACATCTATTGCAGATTCTCCGGGCTGTGTTTCTATTATGCACGAAAGTGTCTGTTCGCTGCATCCATTATCGCATGTCTCCGTCGTGGTCCATCTCGTTCCGTCAAACGAGCATGTCTCTATGTTACCTCCACTGCACCTTATGAATGAAGGCTTGCAGGAAGCGTTTACGACATCATCTGTTGCAGTTTCTGCTCTAGCAGACTCCGCATATAATTCAGTCGCGACTGCACTTACCACTGAATCCATTTTTCTTCCAGAAGACTCGTAGATTATGTCTATAATATCTCCGGGCAATATTTCTGAATAAGTCACGAGCCATGCGGGATCTTCCTCAACAACAGTGACTATTCCATTTCTAGCGCTGACGACTACTGTTGTTGCGTCATCTGAGAATGATTTCGGAATCTCCTCGTATATCATCACGTTCTTTAGGGACATCTCACCGCTGTACACAAACATTGTTCTGAGTTTGGTCGTGACGCCTGAATAATACATGGACCTTGTCCCTTTGAAGTATTTCCCTATCTCTATTGACATATTAATGAGATAATCGTACACTGTTGAATTCATATCCAGTTTCAATACGTTTTTGACAGCCCGTTTTAGATTGGTGTTGTTGGAAATGCTCGTTCCCGGAGACAGATTTATTTTTACTGTTATATTCTGGATAGCCGGTGGTATGTAAACGCTTCCTCCAGAACTTCCACCTCCTCCGTCATCACAGCTCTGTGTCTCTGTCGTTGTGTAAGGATATTGACACTGGTTTGCGTCAGTGCATGTTCTTGACTGCTGACTGCTGGAACAGGTTGACCATGCCCCGCACGACCAGCTTGCATTGCACGCAGGCGTTCTGAATTCATATGGCCCGGTTGTATTGCAGTTGCTCGTGCTGTCGCATGAAGTTATGTTGTAATAGTACATGGTGTTCTTTGTCAGGTACTGAAGGGTCATGTTATGCACTGAATAGAATGTCGTGTTGCTTCCGCTGAGATTCAGTGTTGTGTTGATTACACCATAGCTGACTGTTGCATTTGCATTTTCATCGTTCTGCCAGTATACGAAGGCGCGTATGGCTGTGGATGAATTGCTGACATTGTATATGTCAGGCGCAGTCGTGTCCTTTGTCCAGCATACTGACGATGAATTCACGTTGCCTGAAGAATCGTTCGCATAGACTGTTACGCAGTGGGCACCCTCGCTGAAGCCCATGGTCGAATTAGAATAGGAGCTGACAGCTCCTATGGTCAGGTTAACTCCCGACGAGTCCAGTTCATACGCAGACCAGTTGACAGTCTCGCTGAATGTCAGGTTGAGGAGGTCATCGTTCAGCGTGGTATTTGACGGGGCGATTATGGTCAGTTCAGGCGGTGTTGTGTCAGG
>CAZXIU010000018.1:0-1113 GCA_964640865.1 uncultured archaeon
TCCTGTCACCAATCCTTTCGCATCCGACCCGGAGAGGCTTGAGATGATAGGCAGATACTCAAAGCACACCGGAGGAAGCCGCGACCTGCCGAACATATACTTCGCAACCCATGCGAATTCACCAGAAGAGCTCACGTTCGAGATGCAGGAAGGTGTGAGCAGGATAAGGAAAGCAGGATTCGATATAAGGAACCAGACAGTCCTGCTGAAGGGTGTCAATGATGATTTCAAAAAGCTGAGCAGGATGTTCAGGGACATGCATCACATGGGGATAAACCCGCGCTACATCTTCCAGTGCCACAAGGTTGACGGGCTTGCCTCAAAGATAGTTCCCATAAATGTCGGTCAGTACATAATGTCAGACCTCAGGGGGCAGGAAGGCTCAAGCATACCGACATACGCTGTCAACATGACCGGCGGAGGAGGCAAGGTCGTCCTCACACCCCAGAGTGATTTAGGCATGCAAGACTTCGGGTACAGGCTCTCAAGAAACATGCGCACATGGAAGAATGATGTCGTCAGCTACGAGGAACTGATGCGAGTCAGGGAGAGCGACTACGTGAAAGCTCTCTATGCGATGAGCGAGTTCTACGGTGACAGGAGCATACTTGACGCAAGTGAATATTACATGATGGAAGAGATGTTCTACAGTGATGACAAGCCTATTGACATTGGAAGGATGGCGAATGCAAAGGACATTAAGGTGAGGGAGAGCGCATCCGGCAAGTACAGGCCTTCGGTCATAGTTGTCAGCGACAATGACCCCGATGATATCCTCTATGTCACGAATGTAAGTACACCTGAAATAATGACCTTCGATGAGAAGGCTGATGCTCTTGGTTACAGAAGGAACGGGGAAGAGCTCGGTTTCAGGGGACAGCCGTATGTGACTAATCCGCAGGGATTCAATCCTGATTATGCAGTAGTCAGGGAACAGGATTTCACACTTAGCATCTAGTAGAAGTCTTCGGATACTTTGTCCAGCACCATCTTCACGTTGCTCGTGACAGGATTCCCGTGGCCGGGAAACAGCTTGTCTATCTTCAGACCCTTAAGCTTCTCTATGGATTTTTTTATTTCTTCCTCGCTTCCGCCCGGAAGGTCTGTCCTTCC
>CAZXIU010000018.1:1213-3166 GCA_964640865.1 uncultured archaeon
TGTATGGCTATCTGCGCGTTGTAGAAGTATCCGTCCCCGCCCACGTGGTCGAAGTGTCCGTGCGTGTTGACGACCCATTCGAAGTCGTCAAATTTCTTTCCCATAATCTTGAGGAAGCCCATCAGCCTGGTGAAGTTCAGCCCTGTGCCGGCGTCTATCACGGTGTTGCCTACCACATATATGTTGGAGTCTGAATCAGAAAGATTAATCATGGTCACTTCGCCGAATTTCTTTATCATAATATCACTGATATTAGATTGACTGGAACTAATAAAAAGCTTGCTAAGGAAAAGTATTTAAGCCTTTCTGGCGGCCAGTGCAAAGACAAGTTCCGCAGCGTCTTCTTTTGTCGGTTTTGGCTCTATGACTTCCCAGCCTATATTCGGGAGAAGTCTCAGTGCAAGGGACATGTTCCTGTCCACTTTCCTGTGGCTGTCACCATGCTCCTGATGAAGCCTTTTCGCAGCTTTTTTCATCTCAGCATTGGTAGGGTCTTTTGCATATGCAGAGAAAATCTTTATGAGCTCATCCCGGAGTTTATGCCTGTCAATTTCCATTTCAATCACGCATCTTCCATTTCACTCCATCGGGTGTGTCCTCGAGAATTATTCCCAATGCATTAATATTGTCACGGATTTTGTCAGCCTTCTTCCAGTCCTTTGCTGCACGGGCTTCCTCCCTTTCCTTTATGAGCTTCTCGACATCCTTTCCGATGTTTTTCTTTTCTTCTCCAAGAACGCCAAGCACGCTGTCAAATTCCAGCATCACCTTCTTTATCTCTGCCGCACCCTTCTTTCCAAGACTTCCCTTTTCCGAGAGCGTATTCACTTCTCTGACAAGACTGAACACAGCGGCGAGCGCTTCCGCTATGTTGAGGTCATCATCCATTGCAACTTCGAAATCATTTCTCGCCTTGTCAGCTATTTTCTTTATACCGGCGAACTCACTGCCTTTAGCTGAGTCAAGCATGTCCATGAAATCCAGAAGCCTGTTTACTGAACTGCCTGCAGCTTCCAGTCCATTGAGAGTGAAGTTGAGCTTCTGCCTGTAGTGTGTCGCAAGGAGTATGTAGCGTACAGCTTTCGGGCTGTATCCCTTTTCGAAAAGGTCCCTGAGGGTGTAAAAGTTTCCCAGAGATTTCGACATCTTCCTGTTGTCCACTAGGAGGTGCTCGTTGTGCATCCAGAACCGTGCGAAAGTCTTTCCTGTGGCTGCCTCGTACTGGGCGATTTCATTTTCATGATGCGGGAATATCAGGTCAACGCCGCCTGTGTGGATGTCGAAGGTTTCACCGAGGTATTTCGAGGACATCGCCGAGCACTCGATGTGCCATCCCGGCCTGCCTTTTCCAAGGTCTGTCTTCCAGAAGACATCGCCGTCTTCCTCTGTCCATGCCTTCCAGAGAGCGAAATCATGCGCCTGCTCCTTTTCGTATTCATCCTGGCAGACACGCGCCCCTGCCTTGAGGCCCTTCCTGTCAAGCTTCGCGAGCCTGCCGTAATCCTCGTACTTCCTGATGTCGAAGTATATGGAGCCGTCGTCGCTCCTGTAGGCGAATCCTTTCTTCAGGAGAGCATTCACCATTTCAGCCATCTCCTTTATGTGGTCAGTGGCGCACGGGTATGCAGACGCCGGCTTTATGCTAAGCTTCTTGATATCATCGAAGAACGCCTTCTTGTATTCCTTTGTGTACTGCGAAAGGCTGACGCCCTTCTCGCGGGAACGCTTTATGGTCTTGTCATCCACATCAGTCAGGTTCATCACGAGATTCACAATCATGCCTTTGTATTCGAGGTATCGCCTCAGGAGGTCTGAGAATATGTATGCCCTGAAATTGCCTATGTGCGCATAGTCGTAAACAGTCGGGCCGCAGGAATATATCCGGGCCTCCTTTCCTTTGGATGGGCTGAATCCTTCCTTCTTTCTGGACATCGTGTTGTAAAGCTTAAGCAT
>CAZXIU010000018.1:3266-14290 GCA_964640865.1 uncultured archaeon
TGCTGCTTATGTATGAGGAAATAGACCTTGATGGAATAGAATCGAATAAGGATGAGGCTCCGGACTACCGCCCGATGCTGAAGTCGTCCAGCGGACTGGGTGCTCCTGTTACTGTTGACAGGATGAGATACCTTGCCACACTGGAGACAGAGGAGAAGGCGCGCTACAGCGAATTTTCCAAGGCTGCTGACAACGAAGGGTTCAGAAAGATAGCAAATCTCTTCAAGGACATTATGGCGGAGGAGGAAAATCATAATGACGAGATGGGAGGCACCAAGACGCTGCTGAACCTGAAGACCGCAATCAAAAGGGAGAAGGACAAGACCGAAGTCATAAAGAAGATGATAACCGATTCAGAAGTATCGGACGATGAGGATAATGCCAAAAGGCTCAGCAGGATGCTCGTCGAGGAGGAACTCCACATAAAGAAACTTGAGGAAGCACTGAAGGAAGTGGATGCCGAAATAAAGAAAAACTACAAAAGCAAAGAAGAGTATTACTGCACTTATGGTGTCTGTGTACCAAAGATTAAAGACGGAGGTGAATAGGATATGGATTCAAAAGGAATGGGGTTCGCTGACTCTGGAAGCGTTGATTTCAATGACCCCGCGGCTGTCCTTAAGGCAGCTCTTGAGAATGAGATGAAGGGAAGGGAGCTCTACAACCAGTACGCCAACACAGTGAAGAATGAGATGGCAAAGAAGGTTTTCGAGCATCTTGCGAACGAGGAGCTCACGCATATATCTGACATACAGCAGTTCCTTGAGGCAACAGCGGATTTCTCGGAAATAGATGTTGAGAAAATAACATCAGAAGACTCTGTAAAACATGCAAAGGAAATATTCGGGAAGCTCGTGTCTGAAATGTCGAAGATGGCTGACCCAAGCGACGATGACAACAAGTCAAGGGACGTGGCCATGCAGTTCGAGAAGAACGGATACGAATATTACCAGAAGGGCGCTGATGCTACAAGCAACGAAAACCTGAAGAAGTTCCTTCTCTGGCTCGTTGAGCAGGAGCAGTCCCACTACATGTTCATACAGAATGCATTCGACTACATGAACGACCCTGCATCATGGAACGCCGGTGAAGAGGGCTGGCTTCTGGAGGGTTAGTACTCCGGAATTCATTTCTGGGTGTTTCTGTGGACAGGGAGCTCGACGCAGCAAAAAGAGCCGCGCTGGAAGCCGGAAAGATACTGATGAAGCATTACGGCAGGGTCAGCACTGAGAAGAAGAGCGACGGTACTGATGTCACAATCGCGGACAGTGAATCTGAGGCTGCGATAAAGACGCTGCTGACAAGGGAATTTCCTGAGTATTCTTTCCTCGGAGAGGAGACAGGGATGGATGACAGGGGCTCTGATTATAAATGGGTGGTCGACCCACTTGACGGCACCACCAATTACAGCATGAAGAATCCATTTTTCAATGTGTCGATAGCTCTTGTCAAGGGCAACGAGCCTGTAGTTGGCGTTGTATATTATCCCATGCAGGACGAGCTTTTTTATGCAGCCAAAGGCGGTGGCGCGTTCCTCAACGGGAAGCGTATAGATGTGTCTGACGAGAGCAATCTTAAGAATTCCACTGTCGGCTTCTGTCATGCATGGGGCGATCCTGAATCCATAGAGAAGATAACAGAGATTTTCCATGAGTTCAAGAGCGTCATCAGTACGTTCAGGCAGATGGGCGCAGCAGCACTTGAGCTTGCTTATGTCGCAGCCGGAAGGATTGATGCATTCATACATCTTGACCTGAAGCCGTGGGATGTTGCGGCAGGACTTTTGATTGTGCGTGAAGCGGGCGGAGTTGTGACGGATTTTTCAGGAGAGAGATACAACATGGATTCAAGAGAGCTTTCAGCAAGCAACGGAAGGCTCCATGATGCGATACTCGGAACCATCAGGAAATCTGTAGCTGCCCATTAGTTTAAAATGTTTACACCCAAAACCTTTCTAATGACTCCTGCCGGAGGAACGCGCTACGTATTCATCGAGGGAACCTGCCAGGACAGTATGGATTATGCGCTGACAGTCCTCGACATGGGAGGCTACGCCTTCAGAAGGGAAAATGCGGACAGCGGCGCATGGTGCATCAGTGTTGAGGACGGAATCGTGCAGCCCGACGCCGATATAATAAGACACTTCTTCCCAAAAGTTTCGTTCCGCTGCCGCGGCGTCAAAGCTTGAGCCACGGGAAGTATCCCTTGAGCTTCCTTTCCTGCTCTGAGGCCTTTGTCGTTGGCGCTATTGTAGGCCTTGCGACCTCTGAAATAATACTCGGCCTGACATCTTCTTCTTCCGGTTTTTCCTGGTAAGGCCTTACGTACATCTCCCATATCTTCGGGTAGAGCCTGACCCTCTGCTTGGAGCGCACTGTCAGGTTCACGAGGGAGCCTGCCTCGAATGTGACCAGACCCAGAAACCTGCTAAGGTAGTAGTCCAGTATGTTCTGGCATTCCAGGTGAGACCTCATGCACACTTTTGCAGCCCTCCTGACTATGGTGTTGGAAAAAACAGGCTTGTCCGGTGTGGCATAGAATATTATGCTTGTGAGCATTACTGTCAGCGGCTCGGTAAGGTCAGACCTGCAGCTTTGTATCATCTTCTCCCCGTGGTTCCTGAAAACAACGTTATCGAAATCCTTTCTCCTGTAGTTCTTCGGAAGCTGGGATGTTATTTCCTCGTTTACAGCAACTGAAATGGACTGCTTCTTCTGGTCCCTGTTTATGAAACCTCCCATTGCATACCTCAGGACACCGGCCTTTGATAGGGACTCGACCATCTCGTCAGGCTTTTCGAACTGCTCCTCTATTGCTGTTATCGGCACAGCACCTCCGATGTTCTTCACAGTCCAGGCGAAGTCCATGTACCTTGCCGCCTTGTGGGAAACAAGAAGCAGCTCAGGTGCGAACGCCTTCTCTATCAATTCGAGCATGTTCTATTAATGGAGCAAGAAAAAATAAAAGCATAACGAAAGAACCGGTATGAATGAGTAATATGTTGTCCCTATAACAGCTCGCCCCAGCCGACGAGATGCCATCTCCCGCCTACCTGCCTTGACAGCGCCACCCTTTCTCCTTTCTCTGCGCATACAGGCAGCTTCAGGCTGACTGTGGCATTGGCGCCCTTCTTTTCCTTTATCACGCCGACAGTCCTTGCTGTCCCCACTGTAAGCATGAGCGCCGTGCCTTCCTTGAGCGCCTCTACAGCCACCTTGTCCTTCAGCCCGACTACCCTGTCGAGCATGTGCACTTTCATATCGAGCGTGTCCAGAACAGGCGGAAGGGTTCCCGGCTTTCCGACAACAGAACCTGAGAGGGTATCCGACTTCGCTATTGACGTGTCAAGTGATGTCGATACTCCAAGAAGTCCGCCTGGTGTCACTTCCTTCTGCTTTTTCTGTGCCTTGTGCAGGCCGACTATTTTGCATTTAAGAGGCTTCACGGCATTCCTTATCCTGAGTCCCGGCCTTATCTCAATCTCGTCGCCGACTTTCAGTACACCCTGAACAAGGGAACCGCCGAGAACGCCGCCTTCAAGCTTCAGTATGTCAGTCCCGGGCTTGTTTACATCAAAGCTCCGCGCAACAAGCATCTTAGGTTCAGCACCAGGATTCCTTTCCGGTGTCTTTATGGTCTTTTCAATTGACTCTATGAGCGCGTCTATGTTTACCCTGTACTGCGCAGAGACCGGGACTATTGGAGCGTTCTCCGCCACCGAACCCTTCAGGAATTCCTTTATTTCATCATAATTCTTTTTGGCCTGCTCGGAATCGACCCTGTCTATCTTGTTCTGCACCACAACTATGTTCTTTATTCCCGCTATGTCCAGAACGAGAAGATGCTCGCTTGTCTGCGGCTGAGGACACGGCTCGTCAGCAGCTATCACCAGTATCGCGCCGTCCATAAGGGCCGCGCCTGCGAGAACAGTTGCCATGAGCGTCTCGTGTCCCGGTGCGTCAACAAGCGACACCGTCCTCTGGAGCTCCCCGTCGGCAAAGCATTTCACGCATTTGGGCGAGGTGCCATATGCCTCGGTCTTGTTCCCGCATTTCGGGCACTTGTAGAATGATATGTCAGCGTAGCCTATCCTGATGGTGATGCCTCTTTTCACTTCCTCGGAATGCGTGTCTGTCCACTTTCCGCTGAGCGCTTCCGTAAGGGTGGTCTTTCCGTGGTCCACGTGACCAACGAGCCCTATGTTTATTTCAGGAAGCCTGATGTCCTTCTCTTCTGTCTTACTCTTTTTCACAGCCATAATATCACGTGTCTCTTAATACGGAAGCGTGATTTTAATAAGTTCCATGGCTTCGTGTATGCACTCCTTATAAAAGTTGCGGGCAAAACTCACTCATGATCAGGAAAGTACCGGCCCTTTACGACTACGGCAATGCATGGGTCGGCCAGTACATGTATCTCTTTCGGTACATGGACTGCAGGAAAGAAGGGGATTTCGACGGCATGGAAAATGCCCTCGATTACATAATGGAGCACGTGGAGACAACAGAGGAATACCAGAAGAACTTCGGCATAGTTTTTGAGCCGGATTTCACAGAATTACAAAAGCGCAGGATTAACAGGCTTGCGGTATTATACAACGAAGTCGCCTCGGAAGATAATCCTGACGTGGACATGCTTTACAGGATAGCGAAGATTCCGGTGAAACTGATAAAGGAATGGGCGAATCCGGCCCGGGAATCAGAAGTAATTTGAGATGAATATCCAGACGTCCGCTATCACGAAGAAATATATGAAGAGGCCGTTGCCGAACCACCAGCTGAAAGCCTTCTTTCCCACAATCATCTGTGTGACATGCCCGACAACAACTGCAATTGCCATAGACGCTACCAGCACGTAATAGCCCGAACCTATGAACGGCGCAATGAGTCCTATGGCGAATGCGACTGCCACGTGAAGGGCAACTGAAATCCTTATTTGCTTCAGGTCTTCCTTTGCTGTCATTTCTTCTCACCCCATCTGGAAAAGTAAATTATTCCGATGACGCATACCACAGTCGTGACGATGGCACTTATCACAGTGAATGCATAGCCGTCATTCTGGAGGTTCATGTATACAATAAGCCTGTTCACTCCCTGCTGGATGACATCCCTCCACACGAGCGCTATTATGAATGCGAATGCAGCCAGGACGGCTGTTGTCGTGTTCTTCCTGACCTCTCTGCTGAACCTTTTGGATGCAGCCAGCAGCTTGTCGTCTACGGTTGTCTTTTCCGCGACTGCCCTGGTCTTGCTTATGATTTTATCGTCCACGGTAGTCTTGTCAAGCAGCTTCCTTGCGACCCTTTTCATGAGATCACTTCTTCTTGTACCTCATCTTCTTCTGGCGCTTCTTGAGCTTGTGAGCCTTAATCTTTCCGCGTTTTCTCTTTTTTCCGCATGGCATTTCCAAAACCTCAATAGTATAGTCAATTCAAGATTAATATATCATATAAACCATGTATAAATAACTATTTACTAAGGATATTATATTATGAAAGCAAAACTTTTGGCTGTATTTGTTCTGGCTGCGCTTCTTGTTACAGCTGCAACAGCGGCTGCCGAAGAGATAGACTCAGTGATACTGACGACAAAGACGCATTATCCGGATACGATTATCGCGGGCGCTGTCGGGAACCATATAGGTTCTCCTGTGTTCGTGACCACCCAGAACAGGCTTGACAGCGAAGTGCTTGCTGAGATAGAAAGCCTTTCGCCAGCCACAGTCTATATCATCGGAGGACCCGCTGCCATAAGCGATGATGTCGAGGCATCCCTTGCAGAGGACTATGATGTCGTGAGGATATGGGGAATGACGAGATACGGCACCGCAGCCGAGCTTGCGCAGTACTTCTGGGAGAGTTCAGAAAAGGCCATGCTCGTCTGGGACGTGCTCGGGCTTGCAGATGCCGGAAACTACGAGATGCTGGCTGAGGCGAGGGACCTTGCCATACAGGAGGATATTCCGGTTCTCCTTATAAGCAGGAACGAGATACCTGAACAGGTGGTAGACGCGCTTGTCAATCTAAGCGTCCAGAGCGTCGTGCTCGTGGGGAATGTCGGAGACGATGTCACCGGCACGCTTGATGAGCTTGGCATAGAAATCGAAGACCACATAGCCGGCGCGGACCGGAACAAAACCACGGAGATGGTCAGGGAGAAGGTCAGGGAACGCATGAGGCAAAGAGCGCAGAAGCATATGGTTATTGTTGCAACCGGCAACTGGTCTGACTGCATAAAAGCACCATACATGACGAACGGCTCTGTGAGGCACATAACAGGCGAGGACCAGATAGACAACCTGATAGCAGAAATTGAAGAAATGAACTACACGAGCATAAAGATAGTAGGGAATCCGGAACTCGCCATGACCATATACGACAGGCTCACGGAAGCAGGCATAGATGCCGACCTCATAACAGGAAGGGACGTTGCATCTTCATCTGTCTGGCTGATGAAAAAAGAGCTTTCGTGGATAAAGATGCGGGCGGATGCAATGAGGGACAGGCTCAGGGACATGTACCAGAGGAAAGCCCAATATCAGCAGAAGGATGCTGACAGGCTGGTTGAAAGAACGAGAATGTTCATATCCCAATCCGGACTTTCCGAAGAGCTCAAGACCAGATGGCTCAACTGGCTCAGCGAAAAGAAGGATAATTTCGACAGTAACATGCAGGACGGCAACTATCGGGAAGCCATGGGCGACTTCAACAGCATCAAGGACACGATAAAGGCGAAGACACTTGAATACAGGGAACGCCTCTCGAACGTATACCACAGCCTCATCAGGCAGGAGACGACGCTTCAGACAGCCCTCAGGGAAAGAATAAACTCGTTAAGGGAAAGTATTGTCTCTGATTAGGTCAGTGACTTTTTCTTTTATTTTCTAAAATTTCAGGCAAGAATTTATACCATTAATTCAATTAGATTATTATGGTCACCGGCAGAGTCAGCACTGGCATAAAGGGCCTTGATGCACTCACAGGAGGAGGCTATCCTGAGGACAGCGTGGTCGTAATCTCAGGGACTCCCGGAACAGGGAAGACCATAATGGGGATGCAGTTCCTGTATGAAGGCGCCAGGAAAGGCGAGATGGGCATCTATGTATCCTTTGAGCAGGAGAAGAAGGACATACTCAGGCAGGCAGGGCAGTTCGGCTGGGATTTCGCTGACCTTGAGAAGAAGAACCTGATAAGGGTTTTTTCGATGTGGCCCACTTCATTCGATGAGGTCATGGCCAAGATATTCAAATGCCTCTATTACAAGCCCAAGAGGCTCGTCGTGGATTCCATAACATCCATAACATACACGATGCGCGATAACCGCGAAGCTTTCCACAAGATGGCCGAGAAGCTCAAGGACACGAACCTGACAGCAATACTCATATCAGAGATGCTCTCCGGAAAGGAGGGTTTCACAAGGGACGGAATATCGGAATTCGTTGCCGACGGGCTCATACTTCTCAGAAGCGTTGAGGCTGCCGGCGAGCAGAAGAACCTGCTGAGGATAGAGAAGCTCAGGTCAGCCAAGATAAACAAGGACTCCCATGCATACCAGGTAACGGGTAACGGAATAGAGTTCACATCACCCCCGCCTGTCAGGTAGCTTTTAGGAAAAAACCGAAACAAAACCCGGGTTCTTTAAAAGGGACCTGAGAAAGGTGTATTATGGAAAGAAAAGCTTTCATGGATTTCGGAGTTCTGGTATTAATCCTTGCTGTGCTCGGGTCATTCGGGGCTGCATTTTTCGTAGTTCCGGCAAGCGGAAGCATAGAGAAGTTCGGCAGCTGCGAGCAGCTTGCCACAGCTTTCGAGAATTCCAGGCAGAGCCAGAATTACATGTACGACGGAATGGCAAGGACATTAGCTGTTCCCAATGCCATGGAGGCTGCGATGGCCGCTGATACGGGCGCGCAGAAGGCCGGAGGCAGCGGAACCGCTGATTATTCTGAGACGAATGTTCAGGTCGAAGGCGTTGACGAGGCTGACATAGTGAAGACAGACGGCGAGTATATTTATACTATAAAGCAGAGCAGAAATTATTACTATTATGATTCTAAGTCAGAAGATACAGAAAGCAGGCTCATCATAATGAAGGCTTATCCCGGCGAGGACGCTGAGATAGCGAGCGAGACAGAGCTTGGAGATTTCTACCCCAATGAGATTTTCATACACAATGACAGGCTCATGATTTTCGGTTTAACATACGAAGAGGTAGAATGGGAAGAACCTCAGGTTAAAACTGCCACTGCGGTTGCAGCAGACGGCGCAGCTGAGGAAATGATGATAGCACCGTACCCTTACACGAGAACCATGTCATTCACTACAGTCCAGCTCTGGGACATATCTGACAGGGAGTCCCCTGAGCTCATAAGGTCTGCTGATTTCGAGGGTGATTACCTTACTTCCAGAAAGATTGGCGGGGATGTTTATTTCGTCGTGAATTCTTACCCCCAGTACCGGATACTTGAGAGCGCGGCTGTGGATGGTAGCAGCGGAGAGGGCATACTGCCTGTTGTCAGGGACACAGCAGACAGCGGGGAACTCAAGCCTGCATGCGGTTGCGATGATGTCGGCTACTTCAACGAGGTGGAGGTAGAGAGATTCGTCATGCTCATATCAATGTCCATGGATAATGATGATGCAGAAATAACAAAGGAAGTTCTTGTCGGCTCAGGCCAGAATGTCTATGCTTCGCAGGATAATCTTTACATAGCAGAAACATCATGGCCCGGTTGGGGATGGATAATGCCTATGGCAAGAACAGCCAGCGGTTCCGGGACGCAGGAAGCCACAGAGAATACTGTCATACACAAATTCGGACTTGATGACGGAGAGATAAGCTACAAATCCGATGGCAAGGTTTCCGGTCACATACTCAACCAGTTCTCCATGGATGAGCATAAAGGATACTTCAGGATTGCAACCACAATAAGCCGCGCATCAATGGGAGGAACCCCAGCCTCAAGCAACAACATCTACATCCTTGATGAAGGAATGGAAACCGTGGGAGAGATAGAGGACATAGCTCCCGGCGAGAGCATATATTCGGCAAGATTCATGGGAGACCGTGGCTATCTCGTGACATTCAAGCAGGTCGACCCCTTGTTCGTGATAGACCTGAGCGTGCCGCAGTCGCCGAAGATACTCGGAAAGCTCAAGATACCCGGATACTCGGATTACCTGCACCCATACGATGAAACGCATCTCATAGGCATAGGAAAAGAGGTCGATGAAAGCATAGATGCGGACAAGATACATTCGGATAATGCTGTCTATTATACTGCAATACAGGGAGTCAAGCTTGCGATATTCGATGTGAGCGATGTTGAGAACCCTGTTGAGATGTACAAGGAAGTCATAGGAGACCGCGGAACACAAAGCGAAGCGGCAACAGACCACAAGGCATTCCTTTTCGACAGGGAAAAAGAACTGCTTGTTGTTCCCATCCTCCTTGCGGAACTGAAGGACGGCCAGCCAAGCAGCATGGACGGGGAATACACCTTCCAGGGCGCATACGTCTACAGCATAAACCTTGAGGACGGGTTCGAGCTGAAGGGAAAGATAACCCACGTGGAAGACGAGGATACATTCCTCAAGAGCGGATACTACTACGCAGGCGGCGATTACTCAGTGAAGAGGAGCCTTTACATAGGTGATGTGCTCTACACACTCTCAGGCGCAAAATTAAAGCTCAATAGCCTCAGCGACCTGTCAGACATCAAAGAGCTTACTTTCGGGTCGTAAAAGGGCCATTTCTGGTCAAATTCAGCCATTCTTTAATCATTTAAATATATCCTTGCCAATAATTAATTATTGGTTAATTTGTTACCTGTTAATTGTTTAACTTGTAATGCATTGACGAGGGTATTGGCATGACTGCGAAAGTAGACGGTGCAAAGGGGAATAACTACACTGCAGACTCCATCAAGGTCCTGAAAGGTCTTGAAGGCGTCAGGAAGCGTCCTGCAATGTACATTGGCGACACAGGCAAAAGAGGACTTCATCATATTCTTGAGGAGGTTGTAGATAACTCCATAGACGAGCATCTCGCAGGACACTGCAACAAGATATCCGTAATCATACACAAGGACAATTCCGTCACTGAAAGCGACGACGGACGAGGCATTCCTGTTGACATACATCCAGAAACCAGGAAGCCGGCCCTTGAGGTCGTGCTTACCACGCTGCACGCAGGAGGGAAGTTCGATTCAAAATCATACAGGATGTCAGGAGGACTTCACGGTGTGGGGGTTTCCGTGACCAACGCGCTTTCGGAATGGATGAAGGTCGAGGTCAGAAGGAACGGAAAGGTTCACAGTCAGGAATACAGAAGAGGCATAGCCACAGCCCCCATGAAAACAGGCGGCACCAGCGACAGCACAGGGACAACTGTGGCCTTCAAGCCGGATTCAGATATCTTTTCAGAGCTTGCATTCGATTATGAAATTCTTGCAAACAGGCTCGAGGAGCTTTCCTTCCTCAACGCAGGGCTTGAGATAGAGCTCTCTGACGAGAGAGACGGGAGGAAAGATACGTTCCTTCACGAAGGGGGAATAAAATCCTATGTTGAAATGCTCAACAAGACCAAGAATCCTATACACCCCGAGCCGATATATTTTCAGGAGAAGAACGAGACTCACGAGATTGAGGTCGCCATGCAGTACACGGACGGATACCTCAAGACAGTCTACTCATTTGTCAATGGCATCAACACCATAGAGGGCGGAACGCACGAAGAGGGATGGAGGACAGCACTCACGCGGGCGCTGAACAAGTATCTCGATGAGAAGGAGACGCTCCAGCTCAAGGGTGATGACGTAAGGGAAGGCCTTACAGCTGTTGTTTCTGTCAGGCTCACTGACCCCCAGTTCGAGGGACAGACCAAGACAAAACTTGGCAATGCTGACATGAAGAGCACTGCTGCCAAGGTGACTTACGACAGGCTCACGTCATTCCTTGAGGAAAATCCCAAGATAAGGGTCATAATTCTTACAAAGGTTCTCGAGGCTGCAAAGGCAAGGGAAGC
>CAZXIU010000018.1:14390-16196 GCA_964640865.1 uncultured archaeon
ACAGGCATGAACGAGGAATGCGACCCTTCCAAGAGCCGTTACGGAAAAGTGCTCATACTCGCGGACAGCGATGTCGACGGAAACCACATAATCACGCTCATACTGACGTTCTTCTACAGGTACATGCAGCCGATGATACAGGCCGGAAAGATATACGTCGCCAATGCCCCCCTGTACAGGATAAGGCAGAGGGGAAAAGTGCATTACGTATTCACAGAAAAGGAGAAGGAGAGTTTCGTCAAGGAGAACGGCGGCGAGAAAGGTCTGCTTATCCAGAGATTCAAGGGCCTTGGAGAAATGAATCCCGAGCAGCTGTGGGAGACAACGCTGAATCCGGCGACCCGGAGGCTGAAGCAGATAACAATAGAGGATGCCATGATTGCTGACGAGGTGTTCTCAATACTCATGGGCAACGAGGTAGAGCCCAGAAAGGATTTCATAATCAAGAATTCAGGGGATGTGAAGAACCTTGACGTCTGAAGAAAAGAATGATGAAAGGACAATAAAGAGGCCCATCATCGACGAGATGAAGGAGAATTACATAGACTATGCCATGTCTGTCATAATAGGCAGGGCCCTGCCTGACGTAAGGGACGGGCTCAAGCCTGTTCACAGGCGCGTGCTGTTTTCCATGCACGAACTCGGCCTGCAGTACAGCAAGCAGCACAGGAAATCCGCAAGGATAGTCGGTGATGTGCTCGGTAAGTACCATCCGCACGGCGACCAGTCCGTGTATGACACGCTTGTGAGGATGGCGCAGTGGTTTTCTCTTAGATACATGCTTGTTGACGGGCAGGGCAACTTCGGAAGCGTGGACGGCGACCCTGCTGCTGCAATGAGATACACCGAAGCACGGATGTCCAGAATAGCTGAGGAGATGCTCAGGGACATAGACATGGACACAGTCACGTTCATCCCTAACTTCGACGGAAGCTCTGAGGAGCCGGTCGTGCTGCCGAACAGGATACCCAACCTTCTCATAAACGGGAGCAGCGGAATTGCAGTCGGAATGTCAACCAACATGCCTCCCCATAACATAGGTGAGATTTCAGATGCAGTTGTCCTTCTCATAGACAGGCCTGACGCAGAGCTTGAAGACCTCGTAAAGGTTGTAAAGGGGCCTGACTTCCCCACCGGCGGCATGATATGCGGCCGTGGCGGTATATACGAGGCATACAAGACAGGCCGGGGAAGCATCAGGATACGCGGGCAGGTCGACATGGAGGGTGAGGACAAGATAATCATAAGGGAAATACCCTACATGGTCAACAAGTCAAAGCTCATAGAGAACATAGCGAATCTCGTCAAGGACAAGAGGATAGAAGGCATACGCGACATCCGCGATGAGTCCAACAAGGACGGGATAAGGGTCGCAATAGAGCTTACCCGCGGAACCAGTTCAGAACTTATACTCAACAAGCTTTACCAGCACACGCAGCTGGAAACATCATTCGGGATAATCAATCTGGCCCTTGTTGACAACAGGCCAAGGATACTCTCGCTCAGGGACATACTTCTCAATTTCATAAAGCACAGGAAGGACATAATCGTCAGGAGGACCAAATTCCTTCTCGATAAAGCAAAGGACCGCGCTCACATCCTTGAAGGCCTTAAAATCGCGCTGGACAACATAGATGCTGTCGTCGCTCTCATTAAGGGCAGCAAGGACCCTTCCGTAGCCAAGGAAGGGCTGATGGCGAAGTTCAGGCTCACGGACAAGCAGGCTGATGCGATTCTTCAGATGAGACTTCAGGCGCTTACAGGGCTTGAGCAGAGCAGGATAAAGGAAGAATACGACAAGCTAAT
>CAZXIU010000018.1:16206-17812 GCA_964640865.1 uncultured archaeon
AATGGCTGACATAATCCGTTACGAGAAGATACTCGGTTCCGAGGCAGAAGTGCTCGCCATAATCCGGGAAGAGACACTTGAGATAAAGGAAAAGTACGGCGATGAGAGAAAGACAGAGATATCCGATGAGATAGCGGACATATGCGATGAAGACCTCATACCAAGGGACGATTACGTTGTCACCCTCACAAACAAGGGATACATGAAGAGGGTTCCGATAGACGAGTACAGGTCGCAGAAGAGGGGAGGGGTCGGCATAACAGCCACAGGCATAAGCGAAGACGGATTCGTCAGGAGCCTGTTCATAGCTCACAGCCACGACATGCTTCTGTTCTTCACCAACAAGGGAAGGGTCCACTGGCTCAAGACGTACCAGCTGCCTTCAGGAAGCAGGTACTCTATGGGCAAGGCGATAGTCAACTACATAAGATTCGATGAGGGCGAAAGGGTTGCCACCATGATACCCATAAAGGAGTTCAGTGGCAGTCACAATCTGATATTCTCAACGAAGAACGGCACTGTCAAGAAGACCGTGCTCGCTTCATACAGCAAGCCAAGGAACGGGGGAATCATAGCCATACTGCTCAAGGAAGGTGACAAGCTGATAGACGTCAAGATTACAGACGGAAGCAGGAACATATTCCTTGGGACAAGGAAGGGCTATGCCATAAAGTTCAATGAGAAGGATGTCAGGCAGACAGGACGTTCAGCTTCCGGTGTCAGGGGAATAAACCTGAGGAAGGGCGACAGCATCATAGGAATGGAAATACTTGACAACGGGGACCGCATACTCACAGTATCTGAGAACGGATACGGCAAGCGCACCGACTCATCGTTCTACAAGGTTCAGAAGAGAGGCGGCAAGGGAATGATAAACATGAAGGTCACTGAGAAAACAGGCCCTGTCACAGCCATAAAGAAGGTTTCCGGCGGCGAGCATCTTATGCTCATAAGCAACCATGGCACTGCGATAAGAACGGAGGTTGACAGCATATCGAACATAGGAAGGTCAACGCAGGGCGTCCGCGTCATGAAACTCAAGGAAAGCGACAAGCTTGAGGACATCGCGCTCATAGAAGAGAGTGATAACGGGGAGGACCAGTCTTCCTGATGGTTTTTCCGGTTTTCTCGAAAACAGAGCCCTTTTCTATTATGACACCGTTATCGAAGAACGGCTCCAGCATCTCGTCAAGCACAGTACCTTTGTAATATATTCCGTCATCTCCTGCATACAGCTTTCCGATATGTTTTCCATGGGGAAAAATAGCTTCAACTTCTTCCAGATTTGACTGATTGTACGTTATTATCAGGTTGTCCCTTATGTTTATGATATCAGCAAGCACATTCTTGTGGAGCTTTCTCACATTTTCTGGAAGCGCATCGTATCTCATCTCTTCGTCAAAGATGTGCCTGAAAGACTTCTGGCCGTCCTTCTCGATGTACCCCTTGAAGCATGCACTGTATCCCATAAAAGAGGATTGCGGGAAAGTTTTAAAAGGAGAACCGACAAAAGCTATTTACTCCGCGGGGGTATCCGAGCGGTCAAAGGAGCAGGGCTTAGGACCCTGTGGCTTAGTGCCTTCGCAGGTTCGAACCCTTTTCGGTC
>CAZXIU010000019.1:0-17076 GCA_964640865.1 uncultured archaeon
GGGCGGCTCGCCGCTCTCCTTCGCGAGCTGTTTGAGGAAGAGCTCGGCCGTTTCCTTTGTTATCATAAGAAGGAGTGAAAGTTCGTTCTTATTAATCTACCGTGTTTACCTTTCACTGTAGTGCAATACCGCATTTAAAAAATTATGCTTCATAGTTAGGTTATGAAAACTCTCACCCCGGAAATCTACAGGGCTGCAAAGGGAGCTGCAGATTACATAGAGAATAATATAGCAAACTGCGGCGACATGGTCTTCGGGCCCTCAAAGGTTGCCGAGCTTGCGCTTTCCGAGGTCATATACAGGGGACTCCATGACAACGGGCACGTAAGCCTATTCTGCGACAACGAGAGGGTACGCAAGAAGGTAAGCGACATGTACCCCGGCGTGAGGATAGACAGAACTTCACAGGAAGACCTGAAGCCGAAAAGATCAAAGAACTACACGTATCTCTACGTCAACGGCGTCGACGCATACACGGACTCGAGGGTCGTCCTCGTCGGCTCTGACAGGAAGACGTACGAAAAGGAGACCACGCTGGAGGGCATCAAGAAGATGGGCTACTATGCAATACCGTTCCTCGTGCCCGTGGACATCCACGACAGGGCATGTCTCAATTATTCTGAAAGCAGCGTACCGTCAATAGGCAGTGCTGAACTTTCCATACCGGTCGAGATCATGAAAAGAAGCGAGGAGGATGTGAGAAGGTACATGCAGGATTTCTTCACGGAAGAGTTCGGGGTCAAGGCCGCCATAAAGTCCAGGGATATAAGCATCCCTGTCAAGAGCTACCCGAAAGACCGCTCTCTCCTGCAACTGTCGTTCCCGGCATCAGACAGCATGGGAGGCGCTCACGTTTTTGCTACAGTCGAGAATCAGATTCTTGAACACCCTGAGATAAAGGCGATAGGCATCCACGCCAAGAAGAAGGCAGAGATACTCATCATCGGCGATGAGCGCGGCTATGAAGTAAACGAGGTAACGTATCATCCACTCTCAAATAAATTCGATTAACTGACACGCTTAAAAAATCCTGCCCTCAAATCACTACTATGACAATAAAGGTCGGCCTCATAGGATGCGGCTCGATAGGCACGGTTCTTGCAAAGTTCATAGATGCATCTCCCCAGTTTAGCCTCACTCACATACTTGATGACGACGCCGACAGGTGCGGAATACTTAGTAAGAGCCTTCATTCCAAGCCGCTTACTGTGATAAGGACAGATGACATTGAAGGCACTGACCTTATAATTGAGGCCGCCTCGCAGGAATGCGTGCGCGAAATAGGACCGAAGATGGTCGGGAAGGCTGATACGATGTTCATGAGTGTCGGCGCTTTCTCGGACATGATGCTTTTCAACGACCTGAAGGAAAGGGCTGAGAAAAGCGGTCACCGGATTTACATACCGTCGGGAGCAATAGCAGGGCTCGACGGCATCAAGGCAGCCGCCCAGTCAGGGCTTGAAAGCGTTACACTTGTCACCAGAAAGAATCCAAAGTCATTTGAAGGAGCCCCATGGGTGATAAAGCACGACATACCGATACACTCTATAAAGAAGCCTGAGGTCATATTCGAGGGCAGCGCCAAGCATGCCTCTGAATGGTTCCCGAAGAACGTGAATGTCTCCATAGCATTAGCTCTTGCAGGCATAGGACCCGAGAGGACGAAAGTAAGGATAATAGCAGACCCGTTCGCCGAGAGGAACACGCATGAGATAACAGCAGAAGGCAAGTTCGGGTCCATGGCAGTGAAGCTTGAGAACAATCCGTCTCCCCATAATCAGAAGACATCAAGGCTTGCTTCGATGTCAGCAATCGCAACGCTGAAGAAGATTTCGGAAACAGTGCAGATAGGCACGTGATTATTCCAGCCTTCTCAGCCTCTCGTAAAGCTCGTCATACTCATCGTATTCTATTATGATGTTCGCATTCTCCACGAACCTTGGCATCCAGATGCCGCTCTTTATTGCGGTTATGTAGCTCATTCCCGTTTTAAGCGCCTCATCGGATTCGTCATTCATGCCGATGCTCTCCTTCCCGCTTCTTACAATCGGAAGGAATGTATCCCGGCCGCGCATGTTCTCAAGGCAGTAGTCCATTATCCTCTGCCTGTCGAATCCGCTCCTGGTGAAGTAGTCCTCATGCTCCAGTGACGAGAAGACATCATGACCGGCGTATCTCAGGCTTTCAGTGGCATTGCTTATGACTTCCGACATATCTTCGTGACTTTCCCCTGTATACCTGAATGACAGGAAGATTTTTCTCATTCATACTATTGCATGGAAAATATTTTATTTCAGAGCAATTGTCTGGAGGCCGTGCCTTTCAATGTCTTCCCTCTTCCAGAATTACATGAAAATCTTTACAAGGGTGAAAGCACCCAGAATGAGCGTCGCCACGCCTATCAGTACCCTAAGTGTGTCATGATTTATCTTTTTTACTGTCTTCGCAGCGGGACCGAAAGCACTGCACCTGCGGTCAGGTACGGGACTAGCGTCCAGTCGACAAGGGCTGCCGAGGCTATGTATGCAGCTATGCCGACTGCACATGTCAGCCCTTCAGCGAGCGATGTTATTCCGACAGCATTCCTGCTTTTCCCTCCCGAAACTGACATTTCCTGCCTTATGGTGCATCACGCCTGCAAGTATACCTGTTACAAGCTCGGAGACAAGCACTGACGGCACCACCTGAAGAGGCTCGAATCCCATCAGAAGCAGGATGGGTGTCAGTGAAGTGCCGTATCACATCCCAAGCGACGAGTCAGCATACTCAGCGAAAAATGCCATGAGTACTATTGACAGCCCTGTCATGAGCGCAATCCCGAATATCATTCTATTTATTTTGCACATGGAATAAAAGATTTAACGTTCTTTGTGAAGGATTCTCATGGACATGGATTTCATCGTAAGGGAGATGCGCAGGAAGGTAGGCGGGAAGGCTGTGGTGTGGAACGAGGATCCGTTCCGCGTGCTGATATCGACTGTGCTTTCCCAGAGAACGAAAGACGAGAATACGGCGAAGGCAAGCGAGGCGCTCTTTGCAAAGTATGATACCCCGGAAAAGCTGGCTGATGCTGATACAGACGATGTCGAGCGCCTCATAAAGCCTTCCGGTTTCTACAAGGTGAAAGCCGCAAGAATACAGGGAATATCGCGAGACCTCATTGAAAGGTTCGGCGGTAAGGTTCCACGGGAAAGAGAGAAATTGATAACACTTGATGGCGTCGGACCCAAGACCGCAGGATGCGTTCAGGTATACGGCTTCGATGACGATGCGCTTCCCGTGGATACTCATGTACACAGGATTTCAAACAGGCTCGGACTGGTGAAAACGAAGACTCCCGAGGAAACAGAACCTGCTCTGAAGAAAGCAGTGCCGCGGAAATACTGGAAGGAGATTAACATTCTAATGGTCAGGTACGGCCAGCAGGTGTGCTTTCCGAGGAATCCTGACTGTCCCGAATGCGGACTTCAGGGCATCTGCGCTCATTACAGAATGATTGCATCTAAGGCTCTGTGAGCAGCTTCAGCGATGTCATGAGGACGAAAGCCGCCATTGCCAGCGATGTCACCAGTTCCGTGATGGCGTTGAATCCGATTGGTCTTGGCACGACGTAGAGAGGCGCCGCTGCCAGTGAAATAATCCCCAGTATGAATATGAACCACGGAAAGCGCTTTCTCCGTCTTTCAGTCCATCCTATGAGTATCATCGATACTGTGGAACAGAGAAAGAACATCACTGAAGGGGCTGTATGCCACCATCCTGTTGTGAGGGGAAACGCCCCGACCAGAAAAAGTGACACTGTCGCCAGCATGAATGATTTCAGACCTATTTTATTCCTGTAAATCTTATTCGTGTACAAACCCCATGCGAAGAGCGTTCCCAGAATGCCACCGAACATAAGACCCATGTTGAAAACAACAGCTGAAATCACATTCCCTCCGAGGTCGCTGAGGAAGCTGTTGGTGAAAGAGAACCAAGGAGAAACTGAAATCGCTATGAAGATGGATGCCATAGGTACAGTGCCTGCAAGAAGGCCCACCATGCCCGTAGTCTCTTTGTCCAGTTTCATTTTCTTCTCGCCAACCTTTTCTTTACATTATCGCTTTTCAGTTCACGTAGCGCATCCTTTCCTATCCATCTGGCTGTAGAGGAGTCCATGTTAATTATTTCCCCGCACACCTTTATGGCTTTGCCGTTGAGATATGCATTCCTTTTGCCTATATTCCGCAGGGCCCAGTTCACAGCCTTTTTTACGAAATTGTGCTCGTCAACCGATTCCTTCTTTATCAGTGAAAACAGACTCTCGAAGTCAGCATCTTCTGCATCCTTGTCGTGAACAGCGAGACCTGCCATTAGTGCAAATGCCCCTCGTTTGACAAATTCTTCATTTCTTGATGACCATTCTTTTGCCTTCTTCCAGTTGAATGCCGTCCGGTCGAAAAGGTCTGTGCACGCCTGATCGCATATGTCCCATGAATCGAAATCCTTTGCCCATCTTTCCATCTGGTTTTCAGTAACTTTTGATGGCTCATCAATGAAAACTGCAAGCATCCTTGCTTCATGAATTCCGGATTTCCAGAGTTTCATCGCAAGAATGTGATTCCTTCCAATTTCCTTAGCCAGCTTCCTCAGGTCGTAGACTGAAATACCCAGCATCCTTGCGCCGTTTATGCCGAAACGCTTCATGCCTTCAATATTCTTCTCATTGCGCATGGACTCCAGTTTTTCGATGACTTTCACTGATTCCATAAACTATTTTAGTATTGATTTCAGAAATAATTAACATGAATGTTGAAAGCTGGTCCAAGCTTTTGTTCTCGGTCATAGTCTGCAATGTCGCCGGTGTAATTGGTTCTATCTTCACAACACCCAACATAACCACGTGGTACGCAACACTCGTAAAACCTGCTTTCGTGCCGCCTAACTGGGTGTTCGCTCCTGTATGGACAACACTGTTCATACTGATGGGAGTATCCTTCTACTTCGTGTGGGAGAAGGAAAAATTCAGTCGTGAATGCAACAGGTGCCTCAAGGTCTTCTCTGCGCAGCTTCTGCTGAACATACTATGGTCAGCCCTCTTCTTCGGCGCAAAGAATCTTGCGGCAGCATTCGTGGAGATAATTATTCTGTGGATATTCATCGCATATACCATCCGCCTGTTCTGGAATGTCGACCGGAGGTCGGGCTACCTGCTGATGCCGTATATAGCATGGGTAAGCTTCGCAGCGCTGCTGAACCTTTCATTGTGGCTGCTCAATTAGACTTGGCTTTCTTCAAAGCCTTTGCCCGTTTCTTTTCGATTTTCAGGCGTTTCTTCTCAAGGATGTATTCCATTTCTTCCCTTGTTTTCGCAGGCTTTTCAGGGGCGCTTTTAGCTCCTTCAGGGCCGCTTTTGTGTATCCTGGACAGAACGAGCTTGCTCAGGTATTTACCGAAATAACCTATGAAGCCTGCAACGAAAATGACCGCAGCCCATTTCAGAATTTCCACTAAATCTAAAGCCATGATAAATAATATGCAAAAGGAAAATAAAAAAGTGGAAGGCCTTAAGCCTTCACTACAAGGGTCTTGGCAACCATGTCGCCTATTCTCTGGTTCTTCTCGCTTGAAAGCACGACAATCAGGCCGATAAGGTAGAGAGCGATTCCGTCCACTACCCTCAGTATTGTCCTGAGAAGAGCGTCCATGTATGTCATCGGCTTTCCATCCTCTCTCACAACCTTTATGTTGACAATCTTCTTTCCGATTGTTTGTCCGGTTGTTCCCTCGAAGTATACGAAATACCCGAGACCTATCAGAAGAGAGAGTATCGAGAGAAGCATCGATGATGCTGCCATCTGGGTCGCTGCCAATGGATTCGTGACGTCAAATGCGCTCATCATCATTGCCTGTGCGCCCAGCGGCAACGAGAGAACGAACATGACCACAGCTAGTATTACGCTGTCTATCACAACGGCTACGATCCTGTTTATTACATCAGCATTGTTCTTGGCCATAAAACACCTCCAGTTTTAAATTGGGTTTCTGTTAATAAATATAACAAGACTGTGATGACATGACTGGAAACCTGCACGGATACACGAGAATAACAATCGGCCTTATTGCAGCGAATTTTATAGTTTTCATCCTTCAGCTTTCAATCGATGGATTCAGCGAGCTCGTCGCGCTCACGCCGTCCCTTGCTGTCAACGGATACTACTGGCAGTTCTTCACCTACATGTTCGCACACGGTTCTATCTCCCATATAGGTCTTAACATGCTTGGTCTCTTCATATTCGGCGGCGTCATGGAACGCGTCCTCGGCGAAAAGAAGTACATCACGCTCTACATCCTCTCAGGATTTGGCTCGAGCTTCCTTCACATGGCGCTCACGGGCATATCGAATGTACCTATGCTGGGTGCGAGCGGCGCTGTCTTTGGAATTCTCACGGCATATGCTTACAGGTTCCCGAAAAACACGGTATGGGTGTTCCCGGGGATACCTGTCCCCGCGGCCATCCTTGTGGTGTTTTTCGTGTTCTTTGAATTCTTTTCAGGCATCTTCGGGCTCCAGCCCGGCATTGCCAATTTCGGGCACCTCGGCGGAATACTCGTCAGCCTTGCGCTGATGTTCTTCTGGCAGAAGCGCAGCAAGGGCGGATCTTCTGAAAACAGCGTTGAATTCATATGGGAAAGCTGGTGAACATGGAAGTCCTTTTCGTAACCGGTAATCCGGGAAAATTCAGGGAGGCATCCGAGATACTTTCGAGCTACGGCATAAGGGCTGTCCGGCAGTTCATGGAACTCGAGGAGATACAGGACAGGGATGTCCTGAATGTCTCGGCGCATAAGGCCAGAAAGGCATTTGAAAAGCTGAAGAAACCGCTGTTCGTTGAGGATACAGGGCTTTACATATCAGGACTCAACGGATATCCCGGAAGCTTTGTTAAGCATTTCCTTGATTCAATAGGCATGAAGGGCATAACCAAATGCCTATACGGGAAGAAGCGCATGGCCAAGGCCGTATGCGTTGTGACATATGCTGACAGAAGAGGCTCGCTTTTCCATTTCACCGGAGAGGTTCCCGGAAGGATAACATGGAGACCGAGCGGCGAAAGCAACTTCGGTTTCGACCCCATATTCGTTCCTGACGGAAAGAGAAAAACATTCGCTAAAATGAGCGCAGAAGAAAAGAATGAAATCTCCCACAGAAGAAAAGCGTTGGAAAAATTCGCAAGCTGGCTGAATCCCTGAATCATCATTTGCTTTCTTCAGCTGGCTTTTCTGCGGCTTCGGCGCCTTCTTCTTTTGGTTCTTCCTTGGCGCGGAAAATCTTCTCCATAGGCTCCTTGCCCTGCTTGATGACCTTTGTGTTTATCTGGGCAACCTCATCTGATACGGTGTTGCCGCGGATGGATTTCCTCTTCCTCTGCCCTTCAAGCTTTGGCCTGAAACCAATACTCTTCGAGAGAAGAATCTTCTTCCTTCCGGTTCCGTCAACGTCCTTCCTCATGGGAAAACCGTCCTTGTCCGTACCGCCGGTTATCTGAAGCTCGTATCCGTCAAGCCCTGCAACAGCGCCTGAGAATTTTTCGCCTACTTTCTTGCCGAGCAATCCCTCACCTGAGACTTCCTTCTGGTATGATTTCCTCGTCTTCGGATCGGATATTACCAATTTGAATGCCATTTTATCACCTCTTCCCAGATTGCGACACGGCTTGTTCGGCCGACTCATCTCCGGGTTGATATCAGAGTTATTGTCACTCTGTCTTTAAATAAGGTTACATTTCCTTCTTTACGCTGTCCGCATGCTCCCTGACCTTTCTTGTCAGGTCCAGTGTCTTGTCCGTGTCCCTTATCATCTTCTCAAGGATGTTGTCTGTGGCATCTTCGGGCTTGCTTACAATCCCTGACATGGCTTCACCGACACCGTCAAGGCTTTTCTTTGCCGCAACCATATCAAGCCTGAGGAGCTTTGCCTCATCAGAGCCCTTCCCGCGTTCAATTATTTCAAGCTTCGATGGAATTGATTTCAGGGTTTTCGTGAGAATCTTCTGCGCCTTGTCCATATTGCTGACGATTTTCACACCCTGTTCTATTTCCATTTTATTCATGAGCTTGGCTCCTATGCGGACATCCTTCATCATGCCGTTGAGCTCCCTTCCGACCACCCTGAAGCCTTTTCCTGTGAGCACAGCAGCCCGGATGCCTTTCTTGCTGGTCATGTAAACACGCGAGACAGCACGCTTGTGTCCGTATCTCACCATCTCGCCGAACACATAGCTCATGCTGACAACAGGCCTGAAATTGAGTTCTTCGAGAAATTTGATGAATAGTATTGCAGCAGCCAGCCTGATTATCCAGGAGATGAAGAATGTCACCTCAAGCCCTGTGAACCAGAGCAGGTACGACTCTGCGAAATATGTCGATATTAATCCTCCGGTAATCGGCCCGAGTACACCGGCAACGCCGAATGTCAGGTAGAAGAATGCCGAGTACGTGTGCCTTTTTCCTTCCGGGCTTATCTCAAGCAGGTAATTGAAGTATGCAAGGTTGAAGCCGCCCCACGCGAATCCGCTCAGTATCTCAGTGGGAAGCATTTGGTACGGGTTCTGGACGAACAGCCATACGAAAGGATAGAATGATGCCGATACAGCTCCTATCAGCATTATCACGCGGCTTCCGAACTTGTCAGCGTACTTTCCCCAAGCTGTCTGGAAGAATACCATGGCTGCGCTCGCTGTTATGACCTGTACAGGAACCCAGAAGTATGCGGCATTGAGGTCGCTGAGAAGCCTCACTACATAGAATGGCGCGGAAAGCGTGACACCGAAGTGCCAGATGAAGAACATCAGTATGAACTTCCTGAACCTCTTCGCAGTTCCTGAATAATCGTCGAAATCCGGACTCCTTGAAAATCCGGGGTCTTTCATTTTCGCTATGAAGAAGAGGGCTATCATTCCCGCTGCAAGGCCAACGCTGAATATTATCTGGAATCCGGTAAGGCTGCTGTCAGCTGAGAATGCCAGGACGCCTGTCGCCAGTATGAGACCCAATATTGAGAAGAGCGATGCCAGTCTGAGCCTTTTGCTGAAGTATTTTCCCCGTATCCTTGACGGCACGAGGTCGCCCATCCACGATGACCACGAAGGTCCTGCTATTGCTCCAAACAGCGATGATAATGTGACAAGGACGAGAAATGTCATGAGCCTGCTGTCAGCCGGCATGAACGGTATGAATATTATAGGCACGACCATGAGCCTGGAAAGCCCGAGAGCGGATACGGTTATCAGCTTCCTCGGGAACCTGAAATCCACAAGCTTGTATGCGGGTATCTGCATTATGGTCCAGAATATGAGGGGTATGGATGCGAGAAGGCCGATGAATATGTTGTCTGCGCCGATTGCCACTGCAAATGCGGAGAACATCGTGGTGGTCAGCGTCAGCCCTACTGAGGACAGAAGGGAATCCAGCAGCGAGTAGTTCAGCGAGGAACTTCTCTCTTCTTCAGTTATGCGAGCTATATCTGGTTTTCCCATATTAAGAAAGGAAAGCGCTTAAAAACTTTCCGGAACTCTCTCAGATGTATGATATCTCGAGCCACTTGTATAGTATCTTCTTAGGCTCTATGAAATATAGTTTAACAAGGCATGTCAGGTCATCCCTCTTCAGCGGGTTTATCTTCTCTATCTTGAAGTTGAAGTAAGCTACCCCGTTCTGGTTCAGCTCCTCTATGTCACGCTCGAATCCTGCTTCCTGCTTGTTGAAGAAGTTCGTGTACACCCTGTAGTCAGCTGTTTCCAGCAGGTTGAGCTTCTCCTCTATATCATCAGTCTCATTGTAGGCTTCCGAGTTTATGCTGTCAAGGTCCGCATGCTGGGTTGAGTTGCAGGTGAACGTGTACCTGATGTCCTCCATCCCGCCTTTTCCTGCTGTTATGTTAAGCCTGAAGAATTTGATGGGAGACGCCGAGACAGTGTGTATGAACTGGTAGGCGCCATCCTCGATGAATGCCTTCTCTCCCAAAAGCTGGAAGTCTGTTACATCAAGAATGACGCAGTCCTCGGGGCATATGTTATTGTATTCCTCGTTCTTCTCGCATACGTCATTGCCGCAGCACGGATAGTTCATTGTATGGACGCACTCGAAGTTGGTTGAAGCCGAGCATGTGTCGTTGCTGCATGCGTTGTCATCATCGCATGAGTCAGGGCAGCCTGCTTCCTCTATATCGCATATGTCATTTGAATTCTGGTCGTAGCAGCATACTTCGCCAATCATCTTCTTCGGAGCATTGCACTGGCCGCCTGACTGGTCTGGGACAACTGACTCCTCGCTTATGCATCCACTTACGAATGCAATCAGTATGAATGCGGCCATGATATACGCGAATTTTCCATTCATTAGTTATTAGTTGCATGAACTCCAATAAAAATATATTACTTCGCAGCCAAAGTTCTAGGATGAAAATGAACGTGGTGTACCTTCTTGTTATATTCATATCGCTGGGTTTCCTTCTCTCGGGGATACAGACTGCCACGGGATACTATGCTGACCCGGATGAATACGGATTCCACAGCATAATGACATCCCAGATGTACATGGGAATCGCAATTTCGATAATCTCGTCATTCGTGGCTGTTCTTGTTCTCAGCAGGATGCAGAGCTTCTCTTTCTGAATCACATCTTCTCGGGTGCTTCTATTCCCAGAAGATTCAGCGCGTTCCTGATGGTTATGCGCACAGAGTCAACAAGCGCGATTCTTGCTGCCTTCTCCTTTACGGCCTTTATTACAGGAACCTTCTGGTAGAATTCATTGAAAGCATCGCAGAGCTCGTAAATGTATGTGGCCACGTAATGAGGCCTCATCTCGCGTCCTGCCCTCTCCACTACAACAGGAAATGATGAAAGCTTCCTGAGGAGCGAAACCTCACTTTCCTCTTTCAGGAGCGATGCGTCATACTTTCCCGGTTTTCCGGCCTTGCCGAGAATCGAGCAGCATCTTGCATGCGTGTACTGAAGGTAAGGCGCGTTATTTCCCTCAAAGCTGAGCGCCCTGTTCCAGTCGAATATTATTGTCTTCTCAGGGGAGACCTTGACCATGTCGTACTTGAGGGCACCGAGCCCGACTGTTCTCGCAATCTTTTCCAGTTCAGACTTAGAGAGCTTCGGATTCTTTTTCATTGTTATCTCCTTTGCTGTCTCCACTATCTTGTCCTTGAGCTCTTCGTAAAGTATGACCTGGCCTTCCCTTGATTTCATCTTCCCTGATTCAAGGTTCACAAGGCCATATGAAAGATGGTATTCTTTCTTCGCTATGGGCGACTTCATCATCTCAAGGCTCCTGAAGACCTGCCTGAAATGCAGTTCCTGCTCGGAACCCACCACATGGATTATCCTGTCAGGCTTGTATTCCTTGTCCTGCATCCGGGCGAGTATGAAATCCTTTACCGAATAGAGGGGAGTCCCGTCCTGTGTGAGCAATACGAATATGCCAAGCCCGTATTTCTCAAGGTCCATCACTATGGCGCCTTCGCTCATCTTCGCTGTTCCCTTCTTTTCCAGTTCTTTTGCAAGCTTTATGGCAGGACCCTCTACCTCGCTTTCAAAGTAGAATCGGTCGAACTTTATGCCGAAATCCCTGTACACTTCATCAAAATAATCAAGGCTCCACTTCCTCGTTTTCTTCCATAGCTTCAGCAGTTCAGGTTTCCCTGCGTAAAGGTCCTTGTTTATCTGCCTTATTTCCTTTTCTACATTGTAGTTCTTTGCCTCTGCACTGGCCTTAGCATAAATCCTGCCAAGCCATTCGCCTTTGCCTTTCCCAGGCTCTTTTTCCTTCAGGTTCAACAATCCCCATATGCATCTTGCTACATGAGGTCCTATGTCCCCCTGATAGTTTACCCTTTTCACGTCATATCCAGCGAATGACATGGTCCTTGAGAGCGCTTCCCCGAGCGTGAGGTTTCTGGCATGACCAATATGCAGTGCCTTATGCGTGTTAGGATGCGCGAACTCTATCATCATCTTTTCGGACTTCTTCCCTGTCCCGAAGCGCTCGCCTTCTTCCCCAATCTTCTTTAGCGTCTTTTCGCCGAGCTTTTCCCAGTCACCGAAGAAGTTGACATAAGGGCCTTCCGTCCTGATTTCCCTGATGAATCCGGATGCCTTCATTTTGGATGAAAGCTCTTTTGCTATCTCTGCGGGCGCTTTCTTCATCTTCTTGGAAAGCGAGAAGCACGGGAATGCATAGTCCCCCATCTCAGCTTTCGGCGGAACTTCAAGCAATGAGACGTCCAGCTTTCCTTTCTTCAGAATCCTTTCCACGTCATTCCTGAGAAGCTGCATGGTACTTTATTCGGGCTTGGAATTTAAATGTAGTCTTGCAGCCTTTTAGAGGCTTCCGCCGTCTGCAAAAGGTTGCTGTCCAAAAACCTGTCATTTTTCCGCGAGCACTTTTCTTTGTCTCGAATCGAAAAGGGCTCTTTTTCGTGAACGTTTTTTCTAAAAAGGTTCAGTGGGCCCGGCCGGATTCGAACCGGCGATCCCCGCCATTTTGCAACCCCCTTCCGTTATTTTCCATTGCATTCCGTTTTTCCGCGAACGCTTCCGTTATTTTCCATTGCATTCCGTTTTTCCGCGAACGCTTTTGGATGTCTCGTGCGGAAAAGGGTTCCGTCAAGGCGATGTCATAACCAACTAGACCACGGGCCCGAGCATTATAATACTGACAAACTGCTTTTATAATTGTTTCCCAATCAAAGTTTTTTAAGCTTCCTTACAAAAATGTAAGTCCAATGGGAAGGAAAGACGGATTCGACGACCTGAACACGGAGCATGTAGACAAGTTCAGGCTTTTCCTTTCTGATGATTACAAGCAGGACCTGTACAAGGCTGCTGAAGAAGAGACACCACTTGTAATAGAGTTCAACAAGCTTGACAAGAGATTCAGCGAGCTTGCCGGACTGCTCAAGGAAAATCCGGACTACATGATTAGGGTCGTACAGGCGGCAGTGGACGGAATAGACGTTCCGGGCCCTGTGAAAATAAGATTCGGAGGCTTTCCCGATACAAGCATCGTCAGCATAAGGGACCTCAGGTCAAAGCATATCGGAAAGATGATAAGCATCGAAGGCATAGTCAGGCGCGCTTCTGAGATACGGCCTGAAATAATAGCCATTGACTGGAAATGCCTGGAATGCGAGTCCATAATGAGAAGCGGTGTCAAGGGCACTTTCGTATCAAAACCTTTCAGGTGCTCCAATTCAGTTGACGGCAAGTCATGCGATGGCAAGTCTTTTGATGAGCACAAGAAAGTGATGATAGATGCCAGATGGGTTACCATAGAGGAGCCTTTCGAACTGACAGAGGGCGAAAAGCCATCACAGGTAAATGTCTGGCTCAGCGAGGACCTCGTATCTCCTGACGGAAGGAGGATGACAGACCCCGGAAACCGCCTGAAGATAGTTGGCGTCCTCAGGGAGGTTCCCAAAGGGAAATTGGGGTCAACAAAGCTTGACTTCTATCTTGATGCTAATTCAGTTGAACCCACAGAAACGACATGGGAAAGGCTCAAGATAAGCCCGAAGGAAAAGGAAAAAATAATAGAACTGGCCAAGGATCCCATGATATACGAGAAGCTGATAGACTCCCTCGCACCTTCCCTTTTCGGACTCAGACATATAAAGGAGGCTATAATACTTCAGCTGTTTGGCGGCGTCCAGCGTGACCTCGTAGACGGTACCCATTTCAGAGGTGATATACATGTACTCATAATCGGTGACCCGTCAGCAGGTAAGTCTCAGTTGCTAAAACTGGTTCCGGAGATTGTTCCCAGAGGGCGTTATGTTTCAGGTAAGGGTGTCACGGGGGCGGGTCTTACTGCGACTGTCACCAAGGACGAGCAGTTCATGGGAGGATGGGTGCTTGAGGCAGGGGCACTGGTGCTCACGAACAAGGGACTGCTTTCAATAGACGAGTTCGAGAAGATGAGCCAGGATGATCAGGTAGCCATGCACGAGGCACTTGAGCAGGGAACCATATCCATAGCAAAGGCAAGCATAGTCGCAACGCTTCCCGCGAGGACATCGGTTCTTGCCGGCGGAAACCCGAAATTCTCAAGGTTCGACCCTATGAGAAGCATAAGCGAGCAGATAGACATCCCTCCAACTCTTCTTTCAAGGTTCGACCTAAAGTTCACACTCAGGGATGTGCCTGAGTCCAAGAAGGACAGAAAGATTGTCGACCATGTCATGAGCTCAAGAACTCCGGGCAGCGAGATAGCTCCTGTAATATCCCCTGATTTCGTCAGGAAATATGTGGCATACGCCAAGGAGAATTACAATCCGAACATGACATCCGAAGTCAGCAAGCTCCTCAGGAACTTCTATGTGAAGACCCGGTCAAAAGCAGAAGGTGGCGGTCCTGTTCCCATTTCACTCAGGCAATTCGAGGGACTCCTCAGGCTCAGCGAGGCTTCGGCCAAGATAAGGCTGTCAGATGAGATTAACAAGGAGGATGCGCTTCGCGCCATAAAGCTGATGACGAATTCCCTCAGAGACCTCGGGTATGACACAGAGACAGGCGAGATAGATGTAGACAAGAGCGAAGGCGGAACCACGTTCAGCGAAAGGTCAAAGATAACGAAGATACTGAATATGATTGACGAGCTTTCAGGTGGCAGCAGGGAGATAGTTCCTATAGGAAAGCTCAAGGACAGGGCATCAAAGGACGGCATAGACAGTAACGAGGTCGAGGATATAGTTGACAGGCTCAAGAGGGACGGCATATTATTCGAGCCGAATCCGGGATATGTCCAGCGGCCCTAATCATTTTAAGCAGTTCCGGACAATATAATTCTTATGAATTGCCCAAAATGCCAGGGAGGATCATACCTCGCTGACGAGGATGTATCGAAGATTCTTGAGAATACCACGCCCATGAAGATTCTCATCAAACAGACATTCGTCTGCAGGGCGTGCGGTGACAGGTTCAGCAGGATAGTCGTTGATGATGTCGACGGTCTCAAGAAGGACATGAATGTCATCACGGAAAATGTCCAGACAACCTCGTATATGTCGCCCGGTTCCCATGCAGGTGCTCACAGTCCTGACCCGGCAGCAGCAGGCATCCAGTTCCTGGACAGCATCTAGAGTTCGTTATATCGGGAAAGAAGGCTCACGACGCCGTTCATGAGGTCAAGCGCCTTGTACGAAAGCTCACCCGGTTCAAGTGATTTCAGGATAGAGTCGCTGTATCTCAATTCCAGAAGGCTGGTGTTTATTTCCCTGAGTTTCTCGACATCGTCGTTATTCATACTGACGCGTATGTGGCTGCTGTATTTCCTGTTCAGAGAATCGTATATTGTTTCAAATTCACTTAGCCGCTTTTTCACGTCCTCTACAGAAACCTCTGGAACAGCAGTATCTTTCCCTGAAGAACACAATTTTTCAGACATATCAGCCTATTTAATTATATTGTACTGTCATGATTAAAAACCGAGGGGTTTCTACCGCTTTTAAAATTTTCCGGTTAAAAGAAGTATATGAGCTTCATCATCAATGAAAATCCTGATTTTTACACAAGGTCCATAGAATCACATGATGCAGGCAATTACATAGAGAGGCTTGGGTTCCTTGAGCACGGAATAATAATAGAGGACAGGAAAGGCAGACGCATGATTTTCACGGATTCTGACGGGTATAACACAAAGATATCCGAATGGGATATCACTGACATAGAGAAGTACTCACGTAAATTCGGATACCCGATTGAAGAGCTGAAGGAGATACGTATACTGTTCAGGGAGCTTGTCAGCAGCTTTGACGCCTGACGATAACTTTAAATATTACCCATGAAATATAAATCATATGAAAAAATCTTCATATAATAATTTCTTCATGAACTTTGCAACCCAGTCAAAGTTCGACATACTCATGGCGCTCAAGGACGGCCCTCTTAATGTCAGCCAGATAGCTGAGAAGATAGGGGACGAGCAGAGCGCGGTTTCGCACAACCTGAGAAAGATGTCAACGTGCAGCGTGCTGAATGTCAGGCGCGACGGAAAGCAGAGGATATATTCACTTAACGAAGATACCGTGCTTCCGATACTGGAAATAGTCGAGAAGCATGTAAAGCATAACTGCAGAAAGGGGTGCAAAAATGAATAGGATATATCTCGATACAGCGGCAACGACACAGGTCGACCCGGAAGTGATGAAAGCAATGGAGCCTTACTTTACGAAGGATTTCGGAAACATGGCAAGCCTTCATTCAGCGGGAAGGGACGCAGAGAACGCTGTTGAGAAGGCACGGAGGCTCATAACAGGCAAGGTCAACGGAAAGGAACACAGGCTCGTATTCACGAGCGGAGGGACGGAGTCCAACAACTTTGCGCTTAAGGGAATTGCATTTTCCAGCAGGGAAAAGGGAAAGCACATAATAACGACAAGGATAGAGCATGACTGCGTTCTTAACTCTGCAAGATGGCTTGAGAAGCAGGGATTCGAGGTGACATATCTTCCTGTTGACAGGCAGGGGTTCGTGAGTGCTGAGGATTTCGCGGATGCTATAAGGAAGGACACGATACTCGCTTCAGTTATCCACGCCAACAACGAGATAGGCACAATAGAGCCGATTCGCGAGCTTGGGAAGATAGCCCATGAAAAGGGTGTGCTCTTCCATACTGATGCCTGCCAGAGCTTCACCAAGGTTCCCATAGACCTGAAGAAGGACAACATAGACCTCATGACTGTCAATTCCCACAAGATATACGGCCCGAAGGGTGTCGGCGGGCTTTTCATAAGGCAGGGAGTGAGGATAGATCCACTGCTTCATGGCGGAGGACAGGAATTCGGGTACAGGAGCGGCACTGTGAACGTTTCAGGTATAGTAGGATTTGCAAAGGCTGCTGACATGATGAAGGAGAAGCATGTCGAGCATATGGCAAAGCTGAGGGACATGCTGATAAAGGGTGCGCTTGAGATAAATGATTCATGGCTTAACGGGCCCTCAGGGAAACTGAGGCTCGCGAACAACGCACACATGACATTCAGGCACATTGAAGGTGAATCGCTCATAATACATCTTGACCTCAAGGGC
>CAZXIU010000020.1:0-15476 GCA_964640865.1 uncultured archaeon
ATCAGGTTTCATTGATGCGAAGAAAAGAACGGTTCCTCCCCGGTCCACTGATTCAAGCGCCTGCCCGAATGCCTGTGCAGCTCCGGTGCATACTATTACACGGTCTGCAAGCCTTCCCTCATTGTACTTCTTTACATTCTCTGAAATGTCATCCTTGGCATCAAGAACAATGTTCGCACCGGCCTTCTTCGCAGCTTTCTTCCGTCCCTCGTCAAGGTCAGTTGCTATTATCTTTTTGCATCCAATCGCCTTTGCAAGCTTTATGTGAAGGAGTCCGGAAATACCTGCGCCTAACACAAGAACAGTATGATTCTTTTTTACAAGAGCTCTTCTCTGCCCACGTATCACGCATGCAAGGGGCTCAACGAATGTACCCTCACTGTGGCTTACATTGTCAGGAAGATGGAGTGTTCCATTTTTTACGTTTATCTCCGGAACCCTGAGATATTCTGCAAAACCACCGGGATAAAATTTTGTTGTCCTAAGTGTTTCACACATTGTTGTGTTGCCGTCAAGGCAGTAATGGCACTCACCGCAGGGAACATGATGCGTCACAGTAATCCTGTCTCCGACCTTGTAGCCTGTAACTCCGCTTCCAACTTCAGCTACTTCGCCTGAGACTTCGTGACCCAGTACAAGCGGTGCCTTCTTTATCCTGTACCATTCCATTATGTCAGAGCCGCAGATGCCGCTGGCCATGACCTTTAGAAGCAACTCTCCTTTGCCTGCTTTGGGTTTTTCCATTTCCTCAAGGCGGACGTCGCTGTTGTTGTAGTACATTGCTGTTTTCATAGCATCAAATCTTCTTTGTGTCATCAGCTGAAATACTGGATTTCTTTGGAGCCTTTCCTGTATTCTTGTTGTCGTTGAAGAACTGGAGCGCCTCCTTTGGAGTGACGTTCTTGTGTATGAGCTCCCTGACAGCCCTCATCATTGCTACGGGGTCATCAGACTGGAAGATGTTCCTGCCCATGTCAACGCCGACAGCGCCCGCCTGGATTGCATTGTAGGCCATTGTAAGAGCATCGAGCTCCGGTATCTTCTTGCCGCCGGCCATCACTATAGGAACAGGGCATGAATCGACAACCTTGTCGAAATCCCTGCAGTAATACGTCTTGACTATGTGGGCTCCGTGCTCTGCGGCTATCCTGCTTGCAAGCCCGAGGTATCTCGCATCTTTCGTAAGGTCCTTTCCTACAGCTGTTACGGCCATAGCAACAAGTCCGTATTTCTCGCAGTCGTCAACAACCTTTGAAAAGTCAAGTATTGTATCCCTTTCCCAGTCCATGCCGACTGCAATCGAGTATCCGACGCCGACAGCATTCATCCTGAGCGCGTCCTTTATGTCAACTGTTATGCCTTCATGGAGAAGCTCCTTGTTCAGTATGCTCGTGCCGCCGGAGTTTCTGAGCATTATCGGCGTGTCTATCTTCGGGTCGACGCATGAACGTATCATGCCCCTTGTGGCAAACAGCGTGTCAGCATACGGTATAAGCGGGTCGACCGCCTTCTTGAAATTCTCCAGTCCTGTGGTCGGTCCTAAAAAATATCCATGGTCAACAGCAAGCATTAAGCTCCTGCCGTCCTTTGGCCTTATTATCTTAGACAACCTGTTCTTCTGTCCCCATCCCATAATCTTACCTCCTAAGCATCCTTTGGCTTCGCAATCTCAAAGCCGTTTTCAATGAGCCAATGGTGGAATTCATATGTCGTATGTATGCAACTGTCCTTGCAAACCGCTCTTATCTCCTCATACTTTGGAGTTCCCTCAGATTCCTTGTTCAGAAGCACCTGAATAGGGCACTTGACTGCATTGCAGTATTCCCTGCGCTTGTAGTCGACATATCCCTCTATTGGCATAACTATAAGAAAGAACGTGGAAATAAAAAGTTTCACCTTTTCAGCTTCTTTATCTGAGACGGCTTGAAGATGCCTCTTTCAGTTATGATTCCGGTTATGTATCTGGCAGGAGTGACATCGAATGCGGGGTTCCTTGCATGGGTTTCCTTCGGCGCAATCCTGACGCGCGGCCTGCCGAACATCAGTCCGTCGGGCTTCCCGAACATGTATAGCACTTCATCCTCTGAGCGCTCCTCTATGGGTATGGATTTTCCGCTTTTGCAGCTGAAGTCAAAGGTGCTTGAGGGGGCTGCCACGTAGAATGGTATGCCATTCTCCTTCGCCACGACCGCCTTCTCGTAAGTGCCTATCTTGTTTGCAACATCGCCGTTGGCTGCTATCCTGTCCGCACCGACTATGACTATGTTGACATCGCCGCAATGCATAAAATGTCCTGCCGCGTTGTCCGCAATCAGGCTGTGGGGTATGCCCTCCTGAACCATCTCCCATGCAGTCAGGCGTGCGCCCTGGCCTCTCGGTCTGGTCTCGTCAACGAATACATGTATTTTCTTCTTGTTAATATGAGCATTTCTTATTGGTGCAAGCGCAGTCCCGTGGTCCACGCATGCGAGCGCACCTGCATTGCAGTGCGTCAGCACGCCGTCGCCTTTCCTTATCAGCTTGCCGCCGTGCTCGCCTATGAGCCTGCAGTTCTCAGCTGACCATTCAGCGTAGTAGTTGGAGGCCTCAACAGCGCGTCTCTGTGCCTCATCAACTGTCCCGGCGCTCTTTATTCCTTCCATCACAGTGTTTATTCCGTGGAAGAGGTCGTATGCGGTCGGCCTTGTGGACGA
The DNA here is from genome assembly GCA_964640865.1 of uncultured archaeon. GTDB lineage: Archaea > Aenigmatarchaeota > Aenigmatarchaeia > QMZP01 > JAFGSV01 > JAFGFG01. The sequence goes on from CAZXIU010000020.1 coordinate 2,694, forward strand.
GAGAACTTTCTTAGCGTCCTTCATGTGCTCCCTGAACCTCTTCATGTCGCTGCCGCGGAACTCGAGCGCGGCCTGCGCTATGCCGAAGGCCCCGGTGGCTCCTATTGCAGGAGCACCTCGCACAACCATCGTGCTTATGGACTTTGCTGTAAGCTTATGGTTAGGAAAAGAAGCTATCCTGAAGGCATGAGGCAGTTTCGGCTGGTCTATCATCTTCACTGTGCGACCTTCAAGCCAGACTGTCCTGAAGTCTTTTACAGAACTGCCTGTTTTTACTTTCATGAGAATAGAATTGAAAGAAGTGTAATAAAAATCACTTCTTCTTCAGGTCAGCATATTTCTCAGTCCAGGCGATCTTCTTGCCGTCCCTCTTGAGAGCATGGTTCTTCTCGCATTTCGAGCCGCAGTAGTAAAGCACCTGACCGGAAACCTTGACGTACATCTTGCCACGTCCCTTGACGAGAGCCGCTCCGCAGAAAGTGCAGTTCATCCATTTCACCTTCCCTTCAGAGCGCCGACAGATTCCATCTCGGTTTCCTTCACCATTATGACGTCGCCTTCCCTTATCGGACCCACGACATTCCTGGTGAGAACCTTTCCCTTCTCAGGGCCATCGTTGACCCTGCACCGGACTCTGCTGACTCCCTTTATACCCATTCTTCCCAAAACCTTCAATACTTCAGCTGGTACAGCCATTAGAACACCTACTTCTTAAGCGCTGCAATCTGCTTGGCAACGTCATCTATGAGCTTCTTCGAGTCTCCTTCCTGAACTATTGCTATAGATGTTGTCGGAACATCAAGGCCTGCTGCCTTTCCAAGCTCTGATTTCGAAGGAACGTACGAGTAAGGAATCTTCTTCTCCTCGCAAATCACCGGAAGATGCATCATTACTTCCTCTGGCTCGACATCCTGTGCCATTACGACGAGCTTTGCTACGCCCCTCTCAATGGCCTTGGTTGCCTCGTTAACTCCCTTCTTGAGCTTGCCTGTGTCCCTTGCCTTTTCAACTGCATCGTATGTCTTCTCTGCTAGTTCCTTTGGAACATCAAATTTCACGAATGCTGGCATATTTCTTACCTCCATTAATCCTTAAGGTCTGTCCTTCCAGATCGAGGACTCATCCCTCAGCTCATCTTTCAGGTATTATTTAACTATACTGCATGCTTTTAAATGTTTATAAAATTTCCGAGGAAACTGGTCTTATGGAAGAGATATCCCATACCATGGATGATTTCTATGTTGAGATGACTGACTTTGAAGTCAGGCAGGTCACGAAGTTCGACAGGATGTGGAGCATCGGTCCGGGAGGGAGCATAGCGCAGATACCGCTGATAGTTGAAGGAGTGGTCTATTTTGCAAGCTGCAACCATAATGTTTATGCTGTTGATGCAGAAAGCGGCGGACTTGTATGGAAGTACAGGACAGAAGGCATCATACTCTCAGGCTCTCCTGTCTACATGAACGGAAAGGTCTATGTAGGCTCATACGACTACAACCTTCACTGCATTGACGCAAAAACCGGTAAGCTTGTATGGAAATTCAAGACCGAAGGCGAGGTGAATGTCCTACCATGTATATACAACGGAAAGGTCTATTTCGGCTCAAAGGACCAGTATGTCTACTGCCTTGATGCTGAGACCGGAAGGCTCATATGGAAATACAGAACATTCGATGAAATCAATTCATGTCCGTCAGTGAGCGACGGCAAGCTCTACATCGCATCTTTCGACAGGTTCATGTATTGCATAGATGCGGAAACAGGCGAGCTTGTATGGAGATTCGAGACTCAGGGAGAGATACACACTCAGAATCCGTTCCTCATTCATGACAACACGGTGTATGTCACATCATTTGACAATTATCTTTATGCGCTTTCTGCAGACAAAGGAGAGGTCAAATGGAAGTTTCCCACAGGGATATACGGAAACACTGCAAGCCCCGAACTGAACAAAGGAAGGCTTTATCTTAATACACGCGACGGTTTCCTATATTCGATAACACTTGACGGCAAAGAGGTATGGAAGCTTTCCAAATCAACCATGTACAGCATCCCCGCTGTCTTTGAAGACAGATTATATGTCGGAGGTGACGACAAGATTTTCAGGTGCCTTGACCTTGACGGGAAGGAGTTGTGGAGATTTGAGACACAGGGGCTTGTATGGATGCAGCCGTCCTTCCGCAACAGGACAGCCTATTTAACAAGCTGGGACTGCAATCTCTACGCAGTGGACGTTGACACCCATAAGCTTCTCTGGAAGTTCCGGGCAGAGGGAAGTCCGTCATACGTCTCGCCACCTCACGAGTCATTCGAACTGTCTGTAAATATACCGAAAGGAGACATGAAAGATGAACCAAAGAAGGTATATGACATGAATTTCGAGCGCGAGGATGAGCTCAATACGAGCACATACAAGTCCGAAATAACGTACCAGATGGGCACGACGTACAGAGAGAAGGGAAAGTATCAGATAGACAGCGACGAAGAAGAATTCTGACTACCTGTGTGCGAAATAGACTGTAACGTCATTTCCCCTGATTGAGTCCACGCGCCCGAAGCCTATGCGCTCCATCTGAATAATGCTGCCGGTCCTTATCTTCCTGAGCGATACCTCACCGAGTCCTTTCCTGTCACCGTCAGGCGTTTTCAGGATGACGTGCACATTCGGCTTTGACACCCACTGTATCTTGGGCATCTTCTGGATGAGCTTATTTCCATCGTACCTGGCTTTTTTGTTCATTATGATGTTTCCAAGTCCTTTCAGCCGCACGGTCTTGCCTTTGAGGTGGCGGAAGTCCTCTGCTGACACCCATACCTCCTGAAGGTCCACAGGCATCTCACGGCTGCCTCTTTCCGGGAAGTCCGGATGCATGTTGTCGACAACCTCATTCATCTTCGGAGCGCCGCTTATGGAAATGCACTGCGGGTCGATTACAACCATGTACCTGTTCGCTTCAGGGTCCACTATCTTCCTGTTTATGCCCTCGAAGTTCTCCCAGCCGACGCGGATGTCGTTCTTTGTTATCCCGATATCCTCGGCGAACTTGACGAAAGCATTTGGATGGAACCCTCTCTTTATCAGTGCCCTCACTGTCGGCAGCTTCGGGTCGTCCCAGTCCGAGACCTTTCCCTCAGCTATCCACTCTTTCATGTCGCGTGTATGTATCTTGGTTCCGGGAAGGTATACCATGCCGAAGTTCACTGTCACAGGCGCTTCCCAGCCGAAAGCATCGTAGAACAGCTTCTGGATTGTCGTGTTATGCTCATGCTCTTTTCCGCGGAACACATGGGTCATGCCGAGATAATGGTCCTCGATTGCACAGGCGAAGTTGTAAAGCGGCCACACCTTGTACTTGGTGCCTTTCAGCGGGTGTCTCCCACGTGAAACCCTTAGCATCGGAGGGTCTCTCATTGCCGGATTCCTGTGGCTCATTGAAGTCTTGAACCTCACGATGACTTCGCCCTCGCTGTATTTTCCCTTGAGCATTGCCCTCCATGCAGACATCGAATCCGTGTTCCTGCATTCGCATTCCCTCTTCTCAAGCTTGGCTTTCCTGAATTCCTCCGCAGGGCACTGGCACACGTATGCCTTCTTCTCCTTGATAAGCTTTTCCGCATGGATGTAGTAATTATCCAGCCCGTCAGACTCCATGACAATCTTGTTCCACTTTATGCCCGTGCTCTTCAGGTCTTCCTTTATCATATCGAAGAACTTCATCTCAATCTTCTTGGGGTCTGTGTCCTCTATCCTGAGGATGAACTTGCCGTCATACTTCTTTGCATAGAGATACGGCAGCATGGCTGCTCTCAGCAGTTGGCCGAGATTAAGGGGTCCTGTCGGCGAGGGAGCGAACCTTGTGACAAAATTACCCATGACAGCGTCCTGTATCTCTGGAAGACCTTCCTGCTTCTTAATCTCTTTTTTCAGCATGCCGGGCTTCTTCCCCTTCAGCATCTTCTTCTGCTCTTCAGGGCTCATTGCATTGACCTTCTTGACGACCTCGTCTATTAATTTTTTCAGAGCCGGGACGTCATTCCTCAGTTCCGGATTGGCACCGAGCAGCTTTCCGACGACAGCCCCAGGGCTGGCCTTGCCGTTGTAGAATATCGCATTCTGCAGCACGAATTCCAGAACAGTGTCCCTAATATTCATCATAAGTCTTATTGTCCGCTGTCTTTAAAATCAGCTATTCTTGTCAAGCCTCTTTATCTTGACCTCAATCTCAGTTATCAGCTTTTCGTATTCCTGTACCATGTTCTTGTAGGATGCATCGTCTATCTTCTTCCTGAAATACTTGCCTTTCAGGGCTTTTTCCACTTCTTCCAGCTCTTCCTTCCGGTCTTTCAGCGTGTCGAGGGTGTCGCTCTTGATCATGGAAAGCTCCTTGAAGAGTATCATGAAAACCGCGCTGAGCCCGACATAGAGTATTATGTAGGCTGTTGTGACGAGCGTTCCTGTGACAGGAGAGAAGAGGAAGGCCACTATGAAGACAACGCCTGATATGAGGAAAAATACAGACCATATGAGTATCGCTCTTTCCTGCTGATTCATGTATTATCTTTGTTTTGGCAGCTAAAATATATTTTACTGTCCTAAACAAACTACTAAACATGGCTATTTTCATAAAACCCGAATACTTCCAGATAATCCACTACTACTTCTTTGCACTCGGGATATTCAGCCTCACCATTGCATTCCTCTTCCCTGACTACAACGCATTCACGATACTTTTCATGTCTTTCTATGTGGTGCATTCAGGCATCTCATGGTACATGAGCTGGTTCATGTACAAGAAGCTCCAGATGGTTTTCATAATACATAAGAGCAAATACATACTCGAGCATATAGTGCTCACGGTGGTTTCCGGCTCAATGGCAATAACGCTTTACTACATGTTCCAGACCGAATACGAGGCGCTTATGACATCGGTCATAACTGTCAACTTCTTTGTCATGTTCCTGGGAGCCATGTGGTATATAATGGGTTTAGCAAAGATATCAGAGAAATTCTTCGACTGGCAGGAAGCGAGAAGAATGGAAGTCGGAAGGGACATGGTCTTCAGCTTCAGAAAGAAGAAGAACATGAAACTCATGGACGATGAAACCATAAAACGGTACAAATTCGGCTCGGACAGCCATGTTGACAGCCTCGTCGCGGAAGCAAAGTCAAATGCAAAGGAAGGCCGCGACTTCTCGGAGCAGGTAAGAGACATAGAGGTGCGCATGGCCCAGATTGAGACTGACAAGCTCAGGGAGAAGATAGCAAGGCTTGAGGAGGGCATTGTCACGGAAGCTGAGAGGAACCTTGTCCACAGCTACATGAAAGCCATAAATGAGCAGGAGATACGCATAATGAACTACGAGAAGGAGTTCAAGAAGCGCGAACTCCTAAAGAAGGCTTAGCAGCCATATCAGGCCGAGCCCCGCAAAGCAGCCGGCGCTTATGAAAGGCATTGCGGGATAGAACTTGTCCTTTTCAGCTCTCATGAACAGTATGAAGAGAGCGGCTGCTGCCATGACCGATACTAAGAGAGACTGCGCAAGCGCAACTGATTTGATAAGGCCTGCCCCTGTGACAAGCCATTCCATCACGACCCCTGCGAACAGGAGCGGGAACGCTATGTCACCGCCGCCGAGTATGGCTGTGCGCATGCCTCCCTTTCCGGATGTGCCCTTGGGTATAGCCTTGTGTATTTTTTCCTTCCCGTAGGGTATAACGAACCCTGCGAATGCCTTGCTGCTCGTCTGGAACTTCGCAAGCTTTATCATGTGTCCGGATTTCCATACAGCGAACATGTCGTACACGGATATTATCACAAGAAGAACGGAAACCCATAACAAATTGAAAAGGGGCGCGAACAGTATGGCTATTCCGGGATATATGAAGACCTCGGTGAGGTTGTGTATGTAAATATTAGTCCTGAACAGCTCAAGGACAGCGAGTATGAGCGCTATCGCCATGGCAATAGTAGAGCCCATGAACACGCCAAGCGTGACAGAGGATGCCAGCCATATGGCCATGAAATACATGCCTTTCCATAATTTGAACTGCCCGAAGCGAACGAAGAGCATTACTATTCCCGTTCCGACGAGCACGCCGAAAAGTATGTAAATAAGCGAGGCGAGGCCGCTTATTTCAGGCCTGTCGCCGACAACCGTCTCGTCATACTGCACCTGCGTGTTGCCTCCGGAGTCAGTGACAATGTTCATGGTCTCGCTGAAAGCGTAGAGCCCGAAAAACTGAATGAAGAGAAACACCGCTATCAGAATCAGCGTTACGTGCATGGTATGCTTCATAAATATATTTGTTGCACATGGATAAAAATGAAGCGCAGGATTAAGATTTTTATATCATTCAATCAAATGATGTCTTAATGGAACCCAGGATTAAGAGCAAGCGCTGGAGCAGCCAGATTGAGGACACCATAAGCAATGAATGGAAGAAGTCATGGCCCTACGGCTTTGACGAGAAGTCCAAACGTGCTGTTTACTCAATAGACACGCCGCCGCCATACGTAAACACGCCTGTCCACATAGGCCAGGCAACGACTTACGTCCTCATGGACATGTTCGCACGTTTCAGGCGCATGACAGGCCACAACGTGCTGTTTCCACTAGGACTGGACAGGAACGGCCTTCCCATAGAGATGGCAGCTGAGAAGAAGTCCGGCAAAAAGCTCACAGACATGCCAAGGAAAGATGCAATAGAATTATGCCAGAAAATACTTGAGGAGGCAAGCCTTGCGAGCGTCGAGTCCTTCATCAGGCTCGGCATAAGCTTCAACTCGTGGAAGAAAGGTCCGGGAATAGGTGAACTATATGAAACGGACAGCCCGGATTACAGGGCGCTCACGCAGGAAACCTTCATAGACATGCTCAGCAAGGGGCTCATATACGAGGATAACCGTGTCAACAACTTCTGTCCGGGCTGCCAGACAACGCTGGCTGATGCAGAGGTTGAATATGAGAACCGCTCCGGATTCTTTTACAATGTCAGGTTTCGTGTCAAGGAGACTGGAGAAGACCTTATAATAGCGACAACACGGCCGGAGCTGCTCTGCACGATAGGCATGGTCATTTTCAATCCGGCTGACAAGCGTTACAGGCATCTGGAAGGCAAGACAGCAATAGCGCCTGTATTCGAAAAGGAGATTCCCATAAAATCCCATCCGTCAGCAGAGATTGAGAAGGGAACAGGCATAATGATGGTATGCTCTTTCGGAGACCTTGCGGACATAAGATTCTTCCGTGAGCAGAACATAGACCCGGTGATAGCCATAGACAAGAATGGCAGGATGAACAGCAACGCAGGCATCCTTGAAGGGCTTTCAGTGAAGGAAGCACGGAAGATGATAGTCGAAGAGCTTGAGAAGACCGACCTCATAATAGAGAAGATACCGACAAGCGAGCACAGGACTCCCATATGCGAGAGGTCGAAGGATGCAATAGAATTCATAGCGATGCCTGAGTTCTACGTGAAGCAGGTGGAATTCAGGAACGACATGAAGAAGCTCGCAAAGAAGCTGAACTTCTTCGCGCCGAAATCACGTCAGATAATGCTGGACTGGATAGAGTCCGTTTCAATAGACTGGCCCATAAGCAGGAGGAGGTTCTATGCAACCGAGGTGCCTTTGTGGTACTGTTCAAAGTGCGGCGAGAAGATAATCCCCCCGAAAGGCAGATACTACCAGCCATGGAAAGAGGAGCCTCCGAAGGAGAGTGAGGGGCTGAAGAAGGGGAAATGCGCAAAGTGCGGCTCGGACAGCTTCCGCGGCGAGGAGAGGGTGTTCGACACATGGTTCGACTCCAGCATATCGCCTCTTTACATACTGAAATACCGCAAGGACCCGAAGGGATTCTTCGAGAAGAGCCATCCATGCAGCCTCAGGCCGCAGGGTAAGGAGATAATAAGGACATGGCTATACTACACTGTCCTCAAGGACTGGCTTCTCACAGGGAAGCTGATATTCAGCGATGTCTGGATAAATTATCACATACTCGATGAAAAGGGAAAGAAGATGTCCAAGTCCAAGGGCAATGTCATAGACCCGAAAAAGGTGCTGGACATGTTCGGCGCCGAGCCTTTCAGGCTGTGGGCGGCGATAGAAGGCAACCTGGACAAGACCGACTTCCGCTGCTCATTCGAGAGGATACAGGGAACAGGCAAGACGCTCACGAAGCTGTGGAATGTCTCGCGCTTCATATCCATGTTCCCCGAGCCGAAAGCGAAGCCAAAAAAACTTTGCGCACTCGACGAGTGGATACTGTCCGAAACAGAGAACATAGTCAGATACTCCCGCGAGCGGTACGAAAAATACGATTTCCACAATCCTGCTGCAAGGATGAAGAACTTCATATGGGAGACATTCGCATCCCATTACCTTGAACTGGTGAAGCAGCGGGCATACAATGAGAACAGCAAATACACGAAAGACGAGCAGAACTCAGCCCTGTACACACTGAACTACGTGATTGACAGGATAATGCTCGTGCTCGCTCCTGTGCTCCCGTTCCTGACGCATTCGGTCTACACGGACCTCCGCGGAAAGGACATACACTCGGAGAAGTTCCCGGAAGCTGACGAGAAGCTCATCAAAGCAGACCCGGGATTCACGACAAAGGACATAATATCATTCAACTCAGCTGTATGGAAAGCCAAGAAAGACAAGGAACTATCCCTCAAGGAGCCTGTGTCATCAGCGACTGTTCCCGATAAGCTCAAGAAGATTGAAAAAGACCTTATTCCAACCCATGGCATAAAGAATATCAGGTACGGAAAGAAGCTGGTCGTAAGCATCTGAATTTTAAGTCAATGCAACCAATTCTAAATATGGGCGAGGAAGGAGAAGATACACTGACAGAAGGTCTTGAAAAGCTTCCCACAAGGAATGTCGTGATAATATTCAGCGCAACATTCTTTCTTGTCTATGTGCTCTTCACAATGGTGGAGCCTTCACTCGCATGCACTGACGGAACCGGTTCTCTTTTCACAACAGGATGCAGCACGCTTACCATAACAGGCGACTTCATACTCGGTGTGATGATATCAGGCGTCATATTCCTGTTTGACATGATTATCGTGTACATGACCCTGAGCGAGTACTTCATGTAGGTTTTTTCGTTAACGTTTTTGTAAAAAAGGTTAGAAATTACTGCTTTTCTTCGACTGTCTTCTTCTTTTTCACGGTCTCGTCAGCAAGTGACTTTGCCTTTTCGCCTGCCATCTTCATGGCAGTCTCTTCGTCAACCTCTTCGAGGTCGTCTATTGCGCTCATTATGTCCTGCGATTCCTCATCAACAGGAAGCTCTTCCTTTCCGAATATGTTGGAAAGCTTGCCCTTCACCAAATCCAGACGGCCTTCCTCTATGGCTTTCTTGACATCTATGCCGACCATGGCCTCTGACAGCTGGTCCATGTCCGTGTTCATTATTCTCTCGACAAGGTCTGATTCCCCGTCGAGCTTCTCCTGCTCATGCATCGCCTCAATAAGAAGTATGACCTGCAGCTCCCTCAGGTAATGGTTAGCCTCCTGCTGCTTGGTGTTGGCCTCAAGCCTCAGTGATTTTATCTTCTGGATGTTAAGCATCTTCAGCGTCCTCGGCTGGCCCTTGGACTCTATCATGAACTTCTGTATGCCATCCTGTATGCTCTTTATGTCAGCCGAGAGCCTCTCGATGTTCTTCTCGTTCTTCACCCTCTCCTTGAGAAGGTCTTCCTGGCTGAGCGAGAATACATTCTTTCCGAATCTTTTCTTGAGGAAGGCCTTTATGTCCATGTTATCATTTTCGTGTCTCTGCTTTTTATATGTTTGGAGACGCATGCAATCAGTAACAGTTACCGGAGAACCAATATAACCGAGAAAATCAATTAATTAATTGATGAAAAAGGCATTCCTTCTTTCCATGGACGCCATAGTTGCCGTAGGCCTGCTGTTCATAATAGCCGCTTTTGTCACGACAATGTCGCTTACATACTACTCCCCCGAGCTTGAGTACCAGAGGCTCTACTACAGCGGGAAGGACCTGATGAATGTCTTCGAGACAGCCAGGTTCTCAGCTGTGGCCGACATGCTCCCGCCGACTTACGCAGCAGACTGCAACATAACCAGCGACGACATGAACAAGACCATTATTGACGTACTCGGATATCTATGGGCCAGGAACTCAACGAAGCTTTCGGAATGCGCGGAAAACCTGACAAGGGAAATAGTGAACCGCACGCTTCCAAGAAGCTTCGGGTATGAAGTCCTGATAGACGATGAGAGCCTCTACACATACGGCTCGCCCGGAAGCTTCGTGTCACGCCTTAACACAATAGTGTCCGGTTATGAGCTGGGAAAGCCCGTGTCCGGGTACTTCGCCAGCGCATTCATCTCAAGGATGAGCAAGTCCACATCGACCTATGTGTATTTCGGCGGATATGAGGGAGACGGTAACATAACGAAACTGTTCACAATCCCGACAGACGCAAATGTCACCAATGCCTACCTTGAGGCGAACATAGGCAACAATTTCACCCTCTTCGTCAACGGAAACAACGTTGGCTCATTCGATTCGTACAACGTCAACTTCACTGCCAGCAACTGGACACTCTGCAGCAGCTTCGCGGGATGCAGCGCGATGTTCAGCAAGGGCTCTAACGCGATGACCATAAACTTCTCCAGCTTCTACAACAACTTCATCGGCGGCGGCTATCTCAGAATCACGTACAACACGAGCAAGCCTGACACAATGGGCGTATACAGCATAACCAACAACACATACGAGGACAGGTACAGGTTCCCGGGTGTCACAGGCATTGTGAATGTATTCTCAGGCTTCCGCATTCCCGGAAACCTTGATGCAATGGAGCTCCACCTGAGATACAGGAACAACATAACTGTTAACGGAACCGGCCTCCCGGTGTATCTTATACTGGGAAACACAGAGATATTCAGGCTCAACGACAGCGGAGAGGTTGAAGTGAACATGAGCGACGCGGCCATGCAGGCATACCTGAATTACACAGAGATAAGCAATTCAACGCTTCCGATCAGGCTTGGGATGGAGACATTCAACATACTTTCAGGAGTCGGGTCAAGCGACGTAGTGCTCATAACAGACAGGTCCGGAAGCATGGGAACGTGCGACGTCTGGTCAAATGAAAGCTACGACTGTGTCCCATTTGGCTGTTACGACAGGTGCAGCGCGACATGCGATGACAGCCAGAGCACATGCGAGAGCATATGCAACGGCGTCTGGACAGAGACAACGCCTTCTGTTTATGTGTGCAGCGGCGAGACTTCGAACTGCTGCGACAGCGAAGCCACATGCACCCAGTGCGGCGGAACATACGGAAAACGCGAAAGAATAAACGTCGCAAAGGACGCTGACTCCGAGTTCGTAGACACTGTGATAAGCTATCAGGGAAGCCGGGTCGGCCTGAGCGCATACGGCTCCGACCTGTGCAGCTATGACGACATAACATATGACTCAGGCTATCTTAACAGCCAGATAAGCGGATACAGCGATGACTGCGGAGGAACATGCATATGCTGCGGCATAAACAAGGCCGTTGACCTTCTCAGCGACGGAAGGTCATTCAACATGCTTGACAACAGCGAATTCACAGGACCGTCTCTTGACAGCTGGAACGAAACCGGGACAGTGACACTCTCAGGTGATTCATCAACAGAAGACACATATGCGTTCGAAAGTCCGGCGAACATAGCTGACCCGGACATGATTCACATATCAGGAGACGTGTACGCAGTAGCGTATGAGAGAACATCAGACAGCACCGGATGGATATCAACAGTGTCAATAGCAAGCGACGGAAACATAGGTCCTGTCATCGATACTTATCAATATGACAACAGCCGTGGCGAGAATGCCGACTTCATACACATCTCAGGTGACATATACGCCATAGCTTATAGAGGTCCTGGAAGCGACGGATATGTAATGACTGTGGATATAGACTCCTCAGGAAACATAGGCTCGGAGCAGGATGACCATGAATTCTACAACGGCGATATATACAACCCCAGCATGGTCCATGTTTCAGGGGATGTTTACGCAGTCGCTTACAGGAGGGACAGCGATGACGACGGTCATATGTACACTTTCACAATAAATTCCGCAGGCACAATAGGAGCAAACATAGACACACTTGAATTCGACAACTCCAACTGCTACATGCCTGACATGATGCATGTGTCAGGCGACATATACGCCATAGCGTACAGGGGACCGTCAAGCGACGGTTTTGTAGCCACAGTCGACATAGACCCGTCAGGCAACATAGGCTCGACGCAGGACACATTCGAATTCGAGACAACTGATGCAGCCGAGCCTTCGATAATTCACATATCAGGCAATGTCTATGCTGTGGCCTACAGGAGGGACAGCGATGACGACGGATGGCTGAAAACATTCGAGATAGAGAGCGACGGTGACATACCATCGACATACATAGACAGCTACGAGTTCGACAGCAGCAACTGCCAGACACCAAGGATACTGTGGATGTACGGCGACTATTACGCAATCGCTTACAGGGGAAACGGAAACAACGGTTTCATTACTGTTGTGGAGATAGACCAATCCGGTGACGTGGCAGCAGAACCCGTGGACACGCTTGAGTTCAGGGCATCGTCTGTCGTCGCGCCTGTGATAACGAATGTGAGCGGTGATGTTTATGCAGTCGCGTATGTCGATGACTCCAGTGATGACGGATACGTGACCACAGTGACCATGGGTGACATCGATATTGGATTCTATGACTACTGGTATATCAGCAGC
>CAZXIU010000021.1:0-15350 GCA_964640865.1 uncultured archaeon
TTGCTCATGATATCAACCGCGACTATGCAGTATTCGTCGGAAGATATCGCTTTTGAAGAAAAAATAAGTTCAGGCCTCTCATAAAATTTCGTAAGTACCGAACTGCAGTTCGCCAGCTGGCCCTTTACATCGTCCTTGAATTCCCTGCCTTCCCTGACAAGGAGGAAGTAAGGCACCGGAAGGCTCATGTTTATGCCAGCGTCAACAGACACTGTAAGCGCATCGCCGTTCTCCATTGTCATCTGGGCACTCAGCTCGTCATCAGATTCAGCAGCAATTCCTGTATAGTAATACCCGTCATTCCTGAATGTGAAATCTTTGTATTGGGGGGGCATGACAGGCATGAATGCCTTTATCACGCTGCGGCCCACATACATGGAGAACCAATAAGAAAAGGTCTTCCCAAGCTCTTCTTTTATCTTCACCTCGTCAGGCGTGTTGTCAGCATTATCATACCAGAGCTCGTAGGTTTTGCCGTCTATAATAACAGCATTGGCCGTCTGGTTCATGCCGCCTTTCAGTGAATTGGAATATACTGCCTGATAGAGTGAATACCTGGCTGAGTTGTCTATGTAAGACTTCGCGACCTCTGCGGAGTCCTTGAGCATGTAAACATTATTGTCCACCATCACCATGACAGGATTCTTGTCAGTGTTCGCGAGCGCAGGAAGTATGTAATGGAGGCTTATAATGAACATTAGCACCAAACCTGCTGCATATACTATGTTGGCAACATTTCCTTTTCTCATGGCACCACCTATATTGTAAGGTCCTCCTCGACAAGGTCTGTATATACATTTGGCCTGTACTTTATGCACAACTTAGACTGCTGGCAGTCCTTGTCATTCTCCTCGTACGTGAGCTTCACTACGTTCTTTAGATATTCAGGCGTGTACATGCAGAGAGGGTCTATATTGGCATCATAGCCTGATGCGCCATTGGCATACGGCTCGTATGAATACACCTTGAAGTCAAGATGTGCACCGAATGAACGGCCTGTGCTTCCCATCCTCCCGATAATCTGGCCCTGCGTGACCTTATCTCCCATTGAGACGAGCACGCCATTTTCCGTGTTCATGTGTGAATACCTGACATAAAGGCTGCCGTGCTTTACTATAATGTTGTTGCCGTATCCGCTGCAGTTTCCCCTGATACGAGAATCCTTTTCCGCATCCGTAAGTTCCCTATCGTCTTTGTCACAGACAAATATGACCTCTCCGTCAGCTACAGCATGTATGTTGTCTCCCCGGCTGCCGCCGAGGTCCACACCGGAATGCGTATAGGTCGAGCCGTCGCTGAGCTCCCTGTATTCACCGTAGCAGTGGCTGACATGAATTCCCGTGAGTGTCTCAAGCGGCCATATCCAGTTGGAGTCGAAGCTTGCCTCTGATATTGACCGCGGTATGTCAACCATAAGCGCGATGTTCCCGACTTTTCCGCCAGGAAGTGGTATGTCAGCGAATAGTTTATCGCTCTTCTCGTTGCCATAAGTCTTCTTTTCAACCCCTCCTGCGTACACTATGATTCCCGCATCCATGGACTTGAGCACATCATCGATGTAATCACCCTGATAGCTACAGCTTATTCCCAGTATATCGCATGCAAGCTGGTCCACTGCAGTGAAGCTGATGTTGCCTGATTCAAGTATCGGCATGAGCTTCGATGTCTCGTCGTTGACATTGATATAGGCTACTGTCTCTGAGTTCACCTTGATCATCTCAGATGCATGCGGGACGCCGTGTATCATTATTATGACAGCTGTCAGTGCGATGCCTATTATCACCAGACCTATAAGGTTAATCGCCGCTTTCATACCAAAAGAAACCTCCCGGAGTGATTTCAACGTGAATCCTCGTGGCGGTGGTGTAATCACTGAACTTCCTTATGCAGACCGGATGCTCTCCATTATCTTCGCATGTCGCGCTCACATCTCCCTTGAAGGGTTTTGTGATGTCAGACACACGGATATCTTTGGCTGCGCGCACGAAGAACGTCATGCTTGGAAACGCGCCGTTTATGACTGAAAGTATGAGCTCGTCTCGGGCTGATTCCGAATCTATGATATTGGCGTCCGATACTGATGAACACAGCGGATACACTGTGAGGCCTGTTCTTTCTGAATTGCCTGTAGAGCATCTTGGATAGCCATACACATCGATTATGACAAGCGAACCGTTACTGTGGACGTCAACAAGGGAAATCCTGCCGGCTGGTATCAGAATGTCTTCGGGCTTCGTGCTCTCGAAGCTTGTCCATGTTATGCCATAGGTATCATGCCCTGTCGCATCATCCGGATTGATGCTACTCACTGAAAAAAGTGGGAATATAATTTTTCCGGATGGAATCTGTTCAAAAAGCACGAAATTCCTGAATGATTTCAGCAGGTTCGTGTCCAGAGACATCATAAGGAAATCCGGCACTCCGTTCTCATTGGCATAGTCCCTCACCATGTAAGACTCTGCCAGGTTTGCGAAAGAGAGCTGGTCCACTGAATTGTGAACCCTTGATGTCACGCTGCTGTTGGCAACTATCGGAACCAGAAGCATCGAGAAGAATATCATCGCGAAGAACACGAAAATTATGGTCCCACCCATGAACTCTATGTCTATGTCCAGCTGGCCTTTCAGCATTTTCCCACCACCGCGTAATCCAGGTCCGCATCCTTTATTATGCAGAAGTCTTCAGGGGATGCGAATGTCTTCCTGATATTGTCGTCATCAGGATAAGAATTTATCCTGCTTACGCCCTTGTTCAGTGTTCCTGCAATCCTGTATGCCACCACCACATACCAGCCGTCTTCAGGAATCGTGTAGTCATCGTAATCGCCTTTCGTGAGTTTCTCGACGCTTATTGCGCTGACTGTATTCTTGGGTATCTCCAGTTTGACTGAGCCGCTGCTCACAGAAGAGAGTGTGTCTATGTAGAAGGATACTTTCTGCTCAACGTACGAGCTTTCTGCGCGCAGGAGCGGATTAAGCACGTACACGCACGCAACCCAGTATATCATGACGAGTATCAGGGCGAATATGACCGCAATCATGCTTCTGCTGCTTTCCATAAGACCACAAACGTTAAACAGTCCTTAGCCCTTCAATGGTGCAGATGTCCCCTGTGCTGACTGTCATCTTAAGCATGTATGTAGCTGACACATCCCGAGGGAAGCATTCCCATGAATTGCCGTCCTTCGTGCAGACGCTGTTTCCGTCTTCTCCAATGAATCCTGTCAGGTCGATTATTTCACAGTCAGCAACGAAAACCTCCATCTTGTCTGGGAATATCCATTCAACATTGCGGTTGCTCACTGCCTGCGACGTTCTCTTGAGAATTCCCCTGTCCAATGGGACAGCTATTATGAATGTCTTTCCCCTGTCGGAAGCATTGACTGAGCATTTAGCCGAGCATTCCCTCATCCTCTCACCGTCATCAATCCTGCTGCACGCCAGCTTGCAGACAACAGGACTGGATGTGAAGATTACCTTTTCCATGCATTCAGGGTCCATAACGAGTCTCGGGTCGTCGTTTGTCTCCCTTTTGAAGAATTCAAGCCCCTTCAATGTCTCTTTCCAGCAGGGCCCCGAAAGTATTGAAGAGAGCTGGATGTACATGAAAACCAGCACCATGATAAAAAGGATTAGACTCATCACAGCCATGAGGGGCTTAGCCATCAGTTCGTTTCCCTTTTTCATATATTATTCTTTGGAGAAACAGTCTTAAAACTTAAGACGACATCATCATTATGACATAGCCTGTTATTATCGCTATGACAGCTATTGTCAGGATAAGCTCTATCATACCCATTCCCATGTCAGCGATTATGGCTTTCATCTTTCCCATAATAATATTTGCACCCAGCTAATATATCATGCTGTCAAATAGTCACGGATTTCCGCTGTAAATGCAGGCACACTTGATGTTCCGCTTACCCATGTGGAACAGAAAGAGCCTCCTTCCTCGCAGTAGCAGTAATCTCCTGAGCTGTGACTGAACCCCGAGCCGGGGCCGCATGCAATCTCGCTTATGGTATCCTGACCCCTCTCTTTGTAATATTCAATCAGCCTGTAGAACGCCTCTATGCTGTCTTCGGGCGTGTCATATGATGCCCATATGCCGCAGGGGCTGCTGCCTGTCGTGTCCTTGATGCAGAAGAAGTTGTTGCAGTCCTTGCTTATCTGCTGGCATGTACTCTTCCCAAGTGACGTCTCCTTCCTTGAAACAGCCACAGCGAATGCGGGGTCAGTGTTGTACTGGACGCCAAGCCTGTAGAAAGCAAGTCCCTTGTCCTTTAGCTGTTCCCCTCCGTAATCATGGAGGTATCTTACCATCTGGCTCTGGGAAACCTGTGGATACGCCTCTGAGTAGACAACTGTATCAGTCTTGAGGTCTGCGCTGCCTGTCTCTTTTGACAGCTCCATGTTGTCAAACTGGCCTGTTGCCCAGTAAATGGCCATTGCGACCACTATTATGGTAAGGATTGTCCATAGCCATGCATTAATGCCGGGAAATGAAGCCTTCATACAACTGTTATGAAGAACAGAAAATAAAAATGGAAATTATACACACATGCATCTTGGTGAAGTATCTGCCATAACACCGGAACAGGATGCTGGTTCTCCGTCAGGTGCAGTCACTGACCCTATATCTGTCCATAAATAACCATTCTTTATGTCGGGGTCACTCATATGTCCCATGCAATACGATGCGCACTTCTGCTGGCATGCGCTCTGGAGAACCGCGTCATTCTGGACTCCTCCGAATATCGCGAGGAACCTTGACATCTGCCCGCCGAATATCGTAAGCACGACCAAGGCTGTCACGAGAAGAACTATAGCCACAATGACTATGCTCAGCGTCATCGAAAGTCCTTTCATGCTTATAATTATGGCCGGGATTACTTAAAAATATGCACCTTAAGGCTTCACGGTCTGGTCTGTGACCCTGTCCCCGCTGAGGCTGTCCTGGAACGGCGAAATCACGCTTTCCATCCAGAAGCGGGCTTCTCCACTCCAGCCGAATATGAGGGTGGCAAAGACAAGCCCTGCTATGAGAATTATAATGGCTGTTATGACAACCCCCATTGTGACTTCCATGGATATTACTTGGACCTGCTCGTTAAAAAATCACGGCCAGTTCTTGACCTGCATCTGGGCATACGCGATTCCAGTATTAACCACACCAATCACAATTGCTGACGCTACACCACCTGTAAATTGCTCCAGTATAAGTCCAAAAGCAGCAGATGCGACCATTATTGTCATGGCTTTTCCTTCTTCTATCTTGGTGTAGCAGAAATTATTCCCCTTGCCTATGTCCTTCATCTCAGGCGTGACTGTGATACCTTCTATGCTGCAGTAAGTGCTGTATACGGTCCCGTACTCCCTGTCGTATTCTGCTATGTTGGGATGACTGTCATCATCCTCATCGTAATAATTCCAATAGCCGTCTCCGCTCGTATCCCTGACGAGAAGTCTCATCCTTCCCATTGAGAATGTGTCTATGTTGCCATCACCTGTCCTGTCTTCAATTTTCAGTGGATGCGGACCGGGGTCTGATGGGTCAGTGAAGTCACTGCTTGTCCCGTGAAGGAACGTGAATTCCATATCAGCTGCATTGGTGCCGCTGGCAATGGGAAGGCCTAAAAGGATACTGTTCTTATCCACCGCGCTGAATACGACAAGGTCCTGCGCCTGAGCTGGATATGACCATGAATTGATGACAGGATTGCCGGACATGTCCTTTATCTCCATCTCTGTCATGTAACCGGCAACTGCGTAGGTTTTGTCAACAAGTGTGAAGGTATAGTCGAACGTGCCGTCCTGCCCCATGTCTATCTTTCCGGTCTTCAAGCCTGTGGAAACAACGATATTGTTGCTTACCTTAGCCTCATAGCCGTCGAAAGTCCCGTCGAAGTCTGTGTCCTTTATCTTCAGCCAGTCTATCTCATTTATCAGCCCGTAGACTAGAACCTCGTCCCACTTCCCGTCGTTGTTGTTGTCATTGAAAAGCCGGTTGTTCTGGAAAGCGTCAAGTGTTAGGGGCGCAGAGCCGCAAGGCTTGACACCATCGAAGCCCAGTGCCTTCATTTTTTCTGCGCTTTCCCTTGAAACCGGGTCTGAACATATGAATGTCTGGTCAACAGAATTATACAGATACTTGCTGCAGTAGATGGTTTCCCTTTTTATGTCAAGGTCTGCAAGGCACGGTGATGCAAGATAGAACAGCGTATCCTTCTGAAGGCCTTCTCCGCCTTCCGTAAGCGTGATGGTGCTTGTCTTGTCAAGCATCACAGGCCTGACAATGCCAAGGGGGTATGAGCCGGACTCGCGGCCGAGATACGTATCCGGTCCGAATATGTCATAAGACGTGTCAGAAGGTGATGATGTCATCTCTTCTATCATGAAGAGCTGTGTGTCAGCGAATGGGACCTTCAGGACCATTGATGACTTCTGCTTCATAAACTTCTCGTTGAGGCTGTCAATGTATGCAGCCGCCCAAGCAGCCCCTGTAAGCACACCAGCCTTGGTGAACAGCCACGTGGTGCTTGGTCCCTTGTAGTAGCTGTTCATGTTGGTGACAACTTTAGAGAAGAACCCCTTCTCAACAGCTTCTGTGAGGACCGCCCTTCTTGTTGCCTTGGTCACGCCCTCTTCGTATATTATATACTGGATAGATTCGTCTGTCGCTGAGGTCGTTTTAAACATAGCTGAAATCACATCATCTCCCTTTGAAGTCAATACGCCGCCTGCTTCACTTATTACAGTCTTCCCGACCCCCTTGATAAGGTATTTTGTGCCTTTTACCATTGCGCCAAGAGGAGCTCCCGCAAAGAAGACGAAAAGCGCTGAATCAAGCCACGAGCCGAGGCTTGTCCATGAATAATCTTCTCCCTGGGGAAAATCCTGCCAGTAAACCAGGTATTCAGGGTCTCCGAAACCCGCGACCCATGCTCTAGGCTCATCCATCTCAATTCCTAATACCCTTATCTGGTCAAAATCCTGAGGCAGGTAGAAATCATTCACCTTGCATTCTGTTGTCACAAATAATGCATCAATTCCCGGACTGTAACCTTCAAGTAATTCATAAACATGTTTTATGATTCGACCATCACTTCCTACAGACGCACCACTGGGTTTAATAAGTTCCACGAATATTATGTCTTTATCACCATACCAGAGTCCACCTTTTCCATTGACAAGTTTTTCAGCCCATGAAGAGCTTTCATACTCCTCAAATGTCATGCTCCATATCCTTATCCTGTCATTGGATATCTTTTCACTGTCGCCGCTGTACTCCAGCCTTTTCCTGCTGTCGTCGAGCACTGCGTAATTGTTGCCGTTAAGCATACCCTCGAAAAGCCCGAGAAGGTATTTGTACGACTCTTGTTTTGCATTGCCGAAAGCGATGACATTGTCCCTGAAATAGTCGTGAACAAGGGGAAGATTTTTCACACCGGGCGGATTCTGGTCTGAAAGAGGCACCAGCTCCTCGGTGCAGTCGCTCCACATCCAGCCCGTGCCCTCGGCATACTGATAGCATACATTGTCGCTGGCTATGCCTCCGTCATACTCTATTATCTTGGATTTTTCCGGATTTTCAACTTTGGTTTCTACATGGCATTCGACTTTGGCAAATTCACTCGGAATATAGAAATCCTCGTCACTGAGGTCCATTTCCGAAAGCTTATCAAGGTCGTCACTATCGCGAAGGTCGTTTATTCCAACAGCACATTCCTGTGACTTTCCCAGCCACGCACTCTTTATCGCGCATGCGAGCGCCTGTGTGGAATGTACAGCTATCTCGTCGTTCAGTGCCTGCAAATCACCTTCATCCCCGATGCAGAAAGGAAGCTCAGGATATTTCTGGCAGGCCTTGCTGGTCGTCTCGTTCATGTTCGTGGCAACGCCTGTTATGAAGAGTGTGAATCCTATCATAACAAAGACGACCATGAGCAGCTTGGTGAAGCTTCCCAGTGTCATCTCAGTTCCGAGGACTCCCTTAAGAACCATAATTATTATTCTCCTTTGTGCTATAAATTACGCAAGTGTCCTCATTGCATCCTCTATCATGCTGCCGAACATCATGCTTGAGCCTATTGCCACCATGGAGTATATTATCACAGCTATGAATATCATCTTTCCTGCAAGAAGCCACTGACTCGACTTGTCATCCCCCCTGTTAACCTTGGTCACGAACATGGCAAGGATTATTATCACCTCTATGAGGTAAGTTCCCATTATAAGCTGGAACATCGCAGGGGTCACAGCACTGGAGGAACCCAGTATAGAGCTTGGGTCTATGCCGAAGCTGTCCTGAAGGCCGAACTCATTCAGCCGGGTGCCGAGGAATCCTATGATTTGTATTATGACGCTGGACATGGCCACTATCAGGCCGCTAACAAGCGGTGCCATGCCATAAGCCTGGAACTGCATGCTGCTTGTGGTTTCCGAAAGCAGCGTCCTCATGTATTCCTGAGTTTCCCTAACGCTTTTCAGGTACTTGGACACAGTGAGCATGGACTCAGATGCAAACTGAACGCCCTTCCTGGCTGTGTCTGTTATGGTCCTCATCACATTCTGTATCAGCCTGCTTGGGTAGAATCTCAGCGCACCGCTCTGGGGATTCATCAATGCGTTCTCGAATGTCATCCCGAAGTTGCGCATGTTCCTCAGGACAATCTGGAAGAGGTTGGAAATCTCCATGTCCTTCACATCCACAGCAGCCTTCTCAACAGCTATCTCCAGCGGCGTGCCGCCTGATATCCTGTTTCCAAGCTGGAAGAGAGCCAGTTCAAATTCAGATTCCATCTTGTATACAGTAGCCTCAACGCGCGAACGCTGCAGGTTGGAGAGGAGGAAGTAAATAGACAGTGATGCTCCTGCTCCCACTGTTATCAGTATGGACATCAGGAGTGTCGTATCCGGAGCTGGGTCCTGGATTTCAGACGGCACCATATTTCCAGAGCCGTCATCAACCATAGGAACTATGAGGTACTGGGAATTCTCAGCGAAATACAGCACAGGCATTATGAGTATGAGGGCACCTACAAGGAGCGCTATTGGGAATGCAGGTATGATTATCTTCTTCTTACCGCTCCTGATCATGAAGCTTCCCGGCGGCGGGAGGCTTGGATGCTGCGAGACATCTATTTTCGAGAATGTCACAGGACGCTTGCTCAGCGTGTTGTTTATGAACCACACCAGCAGTATGGGCAGTAAAATGTCATATCCTGCAAGGAAATGCCATGGAGTAATCATGTCTGACAGGAAAATTGCTGCCATAGGTGCCATCACAGAGCCGAGTATCGGAAGGACTATGCCCATCATGTGAATCATGGTGACAGGCATCTGGAGGTCCTGCGCATAGTGCTTCATCCTGTCCCTTGTCCCTTCAAGCACGACCCTTAGCGCCTCATCCAGAGTCTTTTCAGCCTTTTCCTGTATCTGGCTTTGCGAATCCACTATCATTCTCAGCGCTTCCGAGAACTCCTCATTCTCAGGCTTCCACTTGACGATGTAATTAGCAAGCGCTTCGTTGGCTGAGTAGTACTTTCCCATCTCTATGTCCCAGAGAAGCCTGCGCATATCCCAGGCAAGCATGCCTGATATGTTAGACGAGGTGAACCTCAGCGCGCGCTCGACATTGGGCGATATCCTCATGCTGACAACCATGTAGAGTATCGCGAGGACAACCTGGGAACTCGCCTGTATGCGGAGCGTCTTCATATGGCTCTTAGGATACATCATCAGGAAGTATCCGACAGCAAGCCCCAATATCACTGACGCAATCATGCCGTAGGCTGTTGGAATTATTCTCAGCGCAAACAGGAATCCTCCGAGGAACGAAAATAATATGATGCTCAGAAGAAACAGAGATGTAGGAGCATTCGGCTTTATGCGAAGTCCTGTGAAGTCTATTGCGGCATTTATGTCATCCGTGGTCTTCTTGTCAAAACTCACATTTATTATGCCGACAGCGAACTTGGCCAGCTGCTCATACCAGTTCAGCCTTGTTTCCGACTTGCTGCGGTAAAGCCTGTACTCCCTTGATGATATGTTTATCCTTCTCGGGTCAAGCTGGCCGGCGCTGTAAGCAGGTGCCTGAGGAGCTTTCTTCTTCCTGCTGAAAAACGACATGTTAATTATTTGTCCGTTTTCTTTAAAGAAAAAAATTACCTTATGCTGCTCCTGAACCACTTGAGCCATTCATCGTAGACTGTCTTTGACTCAACTGCCCCGACATCCTTTTGCGTGATTTCCGAGAAGAGGTGGAACATGGAATTCGACTTCACGCACCATTCAGCCTCCATCAGTTCAGGCCGTTTCGTCCTGATGCTCATCTCCACCATGGCCTTCTTTATGTCAGCCCTGAGCTTTATGTTTTCCCAGACAGCCGCCCAGTCGCCATGCCATTCCCTGACGTAGCTGGAAATCCTGTTCAGCGTTTCTGACTCACCGTTGACAAGAGTGTCCGTAGGCTTCATCTCATCCTCTTTTGCGGAGTATTCGAAAAGGTTGACAAAGCCGCCTTCCTTGTCAGGATTCTTCTCCCATTTCTTGCGGACCTCAGTTATTTCTGTCATTCGCCTGAAACGGTGGAGACCGTCAGCTGACCTGAGGCTCTTGCATATGGGAATTATGTCAGTGGCCTTGAAAGATGTCATGGGAACTTCCAGGTCATTCACGACCCTGTCGAAGACACCGTAAGCTGATTCGCCGTGGATTGTGCCCATGACCACATTGGAAAGCGCGCCGATTCTCATGGCTTCGTACAGGGCTCTGGCTTCCGTTGACCTGACCTCGCCCACAACCAGCGCAGAATCACCGAGCCTGAGCGCAGTCCGGAGAGCCTCGTCCGAGGCAACCTCTGTCTCGACCATTGTCAGGACAGAACGGGACTTCAGGCGCTCGATGTTATATCCTATGTCCCTGAGCTGGTCCACAGGCAGTTCGAGCGTATCCTCTATGGTGACAATCCTTGTTTTCGGCAGTATCTCAAGCATTATGCTGGCCAGCATGGATGTCTTCCCTGCGCCTCTTCCTCCTGCGACCAGCATGCTCGCTGTGCCGTCTATGAGGAATGAAAGCGTTCCGGCAGCCAGAGGCGTGAGCATCTTGGCGTTTATGAAAAGCGGTAGCGTCCATGGCTTGTCCCTGTGCCTCCGTATGGCAAAGCCAAGGCCATGTGGAGACAGCGTCCTTGTGATTACGCAGAACCTTGCATTCCCTCCCGGAACAGAAACGTCCGTGTCCAATACAGGATTGGCCTCGTCCAGAGGCCTTCCAGACTGCATCCTCAGCCTTGTGGCCCATGCCTCGGCATCATCCTGCGTGGGTATGAGATTGGTCCTGCACTCCTCAAACTCCGAATGGTTTATCAGTATGGGCTGTGACTCAACAGGAGAGTTGACGTACACATCCTGAATCTTCTCGTCAGCAAGCAGTATCTCGAGAACGCCAAGGCCGGCTGTATACCTTGTAAGTATGGTGGCAAGCTGCTCGATGTCCTTTGATGTCAGGTGCACCCTCTGCTGGTCGGCCACTTCCCGTATCATGTCCCTTCCTATACTGAAGAAGACCTCGCGGATTTTTCCTGTTCTGACGAACTCGGCATCCTTCGGCCTGTGGGTAGCCATGTACCTCCGCGCGGAATCCAGCACAGCATACTTCTCCTCACTGAGAATGAACTCGGGAGGGAGGACGTAATAGAAGTATTCAGCCCTGTCAGGAAGCTTGAAAATCTCCACTTCAGTGTCGCCTACATTGTACCTCTTGACAGACCTGCCGTTCTCAGGAGGTGTTATCATGTACCGTGTGAGCATGAAGTTAGGCCGTATGCTCGGAACGAACATCTCACGGTAGAGAGACCTGTCGCCCTGCGTGTATCCGGCTATGTGAGGCTTCGCGAGCTTTATTATCTGCGTTGCCTCAAGCTTGGTCTTCAGCACATTGAGAACATTCTCCAGATAATCCACGTAGAAATCATAAACGCTCTTCTGGTTGGTGTGCTTCGCCTTTATCTTGACGCGCCTCATCTCGCGTATGACCTCGACGTAGGCGCCTATCGGGTCCCTCCTCAGGAGGTTCAGCACAATCTCCTGGACGCGCGCATTCATCTCCGGTATCATCCTCTTCTGCAGGTTGTCAGCGGCCTTTATCCTTCCGGTGAGCCTTTCACGGACGACATCCTCTATGACATTGGATATTTCCACAAGCATCTTTGTCTGGTCCGGACCGTACTCGTATTCCCTGTCCTTGGTCAGTATTATTGTCCTGACGCTCTTGACCTCAAGAATCTTGTCTATGACATCAGCCATGCATTCGGCATAATCCTCGACACTCGCACCAAAAGCGGAACCAAGATAATTGAGCCTGAGCTTCTGCTCGTCTTCATCATACGTGTATTCGCCTGAAGCCATAAACCGGTCACCTGAACTGCTGTTCAAACATCTGTGTACTTTTATATTGTGGCAGACTAAATAAAAATAACCGGAGTTTGATATTATGCCTGTCATGAATGAGCAGTCTTCAGGAAAGAAGAAGGGCGGAGCGCCGATAGTCAACGAAATCGTCGGAAGGGTCAACGACAACACAAAGAGGCTGAGGCTCATTGAGGAAAGGGAAAGAATTCTCACCAGCAGGATAAGCTCGATGGACGAGGCATTCTCAGTAAAGCTCGAATCCCTTGACATTAGGCTCAAAGGCATTGAGGAGAAGATGACAGCTCTCGACGAGAAGACGAATACAGTCAATAACACACTGAAGGAAGTTGTGAAGCAGCTCCAGTTCATGGTGAAGAAGAGCGAGCTGAAAAGGGTTGAGGAGACCGTAAAGCTGTTCGAATCAATCCTCCCGCGGCTTGCAGGGCAGCCGGATAATACACCAAAGTAAACTTTAAGTAGAGATGAAAGTAAATATAAATTGCGGTACTGATTATGTTCGGATTGGGAAAAAAGAAGGGTAATGCGCCACCGGCACCAGCTGCCGGGGGAAGGGGTGTCCCTACCCAGAAAGTTCTTTCCATGTCTTCACAGGGTTTCTCGGAGCCGGAGATTGTAAAAACACTCAGAGAGGACGGATTCAGCCCCATAGAGGTTGACCGCGCAATGAAGGACGCCATGAGGTCAGGTTCTTCTGGCTCGGCCCAGGGAGTTCCACAGATGCCTGCAATGCCACAGGAGCCGCAGAGGCCGCTTCAGCCCAGACAATTACCGCCAATGTCTCAAGAACAGCCATCGCCTCAGCAACCGGAAATTGATGACATGACGGGTGACGAGCCTTTCTCACCAAGGGGATTCAATATGCCGCCTGCTGCATCAAAGAATCAGTTTGCGCCAACCAAGTGGGATGATGACCTTGACGACATGGATGATATTGACGATGTTCCGAAAGAAAGGAAAATGGGACCTGATGCTTTTATTGACAGGATGGAAGACTCCACCGGAATGGGTCCGCCTCCAATACCAAGGGATGAACTCGAACCACTGCCTTTTGCAAGGCCGCCGCTACCAAAAGACAAGGATGACAGAACAAGGATACTCAAGGAGCGCAGAAGAAGGGACATCGAGGAGCTCACTGAAGAGATAGCTGATGAAAAAATGAAAGAGATAGCTGTCAGGTTCAGCGATCTGGAAGAAAGGCTTGAGAAAATTGAAAGTTACATGAAGAATGCAGCATCCCAGAGCGGGGGATCATCACCAGATGAGTTGATAAACATGAAAAAGGATATAGGTATTCAGAAAGAAAGCATAGAGGAAACCAACGCAAGAATCGACTCCATTGAAGAAGTTGTAAAAAGCTCGCTGAACCCCATGATTGAATCCATAAGAAAGATGAAGTTCGCTTCGTCGCCTGCTCCTGTTCCCGAGCCTCCGAAGGCTCCTGAGAAGAAGGTTATGACGGAAAATCCGCTCGAAAAGCCTAAGGCAAGAGAAGCACCGGAACCTCAGAAAGACGACGAGCCTGGTGAGCCCCCGAGATACGCACCGCCCAAAAGCAGATAGCTTCAGCTAATTCTGAAATAAAGAGAAAAAGTGTAAAAAATTAACTCGGTTTCGCCTTATCGTTGCTGTCACCACCGGATTTGCCGCCTTCTCCACCAACGAAGTAGAAGACTGCCCCTATGATGACGACTACGAGAAGCACTGTCCAAAGATCACTGCCTGTAAGCCAGTATGGAAGCCATGCTGACATACCTGCGTATCCAAGGAACGCTGACAGAACGATCCAGACAATGATGAGGAGGATTATCCACTTAACCCATGGGTATTTGCTTCCCCCGGCGCCACTCAGCATTGAACCTATGTCT
This sequence comes from uncultured archaeon, assembly GCA_964640865.1. Taxonomy (GTDB): domain Archaea; phylum Aenigmatarchaeota; class Aenigmatarchaeia; order QMZP01; family JAFGSV01; genus JAFGFG01. Next base: position 14,302 of record CAZXIU010000021.1, read on the forward strand.
ATGCCAAGAAGCTGCGCGAATAGCACCAATAGAAGTGCAACTGTCGCCAGCCCAAGCCATATGCCTGAAGTGGTTGTAAGGAGCGCGAAAAGCCATGTGTTATAGCTCGAATAAAGCATCACGAAGAATGAAAGAATAATTGCTATGAGCGTGTGCACCCTCCTACCGCCAAGGTTGTCTTTAAATGCCCACTGCATAAGCCCGTAAAGCAGAGCGAATGCAAGTAGGAATGGGAATAGGTACTGGAAGAATTCCATCCTCTGCATGTTCTGAACCATTGTTTCGAATAGTCCCATAAAATGTTATTGCGTGGGAAGACTTATAAACTTTCATGGTATTGAGCCGGTTACTTCCGAAAAAGGGATGGAATGTCCATTCCACCGAGTCTCATGCCAGTTGCAGCCAGAAGGAAGAATATCGCAGCTATGAATATTATGCCGGCGACAACCATGCCTACTGAACCGGCTACAGGAAAGAAGATGACGTACAACAGCGCAGTCACGGCAACTGACAGTGATGCTGCCAGTATCATCCTGTGGGTCTGCCTCTTTTCGAGCGCCTTGACATTCCTAAGCAGGTACTCGAAAGAGTAATAGAGAATTATGATAAGAAGAGCAAAAGCGAGGTAATTGAAGACACCGAGTGACTCAAGAAACCGTACCATGGTCTCGAATGCCGCCATTGAATCACCTTACAGGCTCTTTCATTCTGTATGCGCCGTAAAGTATCGCACCTATGACAGCGATGCCGGCTATCCATACAAGCTCATTGTACTGGTACATGTCGAAATCGCTTGTCGTTGTGTACAGCGAGCCCACGAACAGCATGACCAGCACTATGATTATTATTATCAGCTCGTTGTCCTTCTGCCCGCCGCTGAGGGATTTCTTGACGAAGCCTATGCCGAAGAATATGATGAAAAGTATGGCTGCATAAGGAAGCAGGCCGTTTATGTAAGTGACTGTCATGGGATTGGAAATAGCAAAAAACGCGAGAACCACAGCTATTATGGCCTTCACGGCCTTGTTCCTGAACATTCCCACTGTCTC
>CAZXIU010000022.1:0-14662 GCA_964640865.1 uncultured archaeon
TTTAATTGGCGGTAAGGATATTCAAAAATTTGAAATCAACGTAGATGGAAGGACATACACTGGTTCAACTGTAATCGAGGCACCAGAACACGCGAGGAAAAAACTTTATGCTACAGTCGACAGGAAATATAGTCTGCCTGGAGACGCATCGGACGCAACTGAAGATGAAACCACTAAAATCCTTATGCCTACTGGAGGCTCGTTCGGCGGCATACCGATGAACATGTTCTCCAACATGATGAACACGATGAAAGGAGCAAGCAATTGGGGTGCCAGAACAGCAGGTATATTCGCCGGATTGATTATGGTAGCAGCGATGATAACGATAACCGATTGCAGCGGAGCATACTGGGGAACACTTGCAGTAGCAACAGGAGTATGCGCATTGCTTATAAAAGTCGGTGGGAGAGCCCTGCAGGCAATAGCCAAGACCTGCGATACTATCTCTTCAATGGTCGGACTGCTCCAGATGGTGATAAACATGCAGAGTACTGTGATGAACTACCAGGCATGCACTGTCAGCGCAGAGGCCGGAATGACAGCGAGGACAGGAGCCCAGCAGACCGGATATGACATGGCGGCAAAGACAGCCAACTACTACAGGACGCAGCAAGGATGCACTCAGGAGATGACAGCCGGCATGGACAAGCTCACCAATGACATGTCACGATACTCCTATACAATGTCGCAGTCCATGGGATGGAACAGTCCCAGCATGACGCTTAGCCCGACATCAGGAAGTTCACTGAGTTCAGGAAGCACATTCACGATAAATTACAACCTTCCTGTTTACGGAAGCACAACCGGTGGTTATTATGGAGGCTACGGCAGCAACTATTACGGCCAGACGCCATACTACAATACCAATTCATATTACAATTCATACAATTCATATTACGGGAGCACAAGGACATACGGCCAGCTTTCGATGACATACAATTACGGATGCATGAATGCAAATAATCAGGCAATAAACTCATACCAGCGGTCAATGACCATACCTCTTACGAATAATCAGGGTTCAGTGACATGCAATGTGGATGCAGTTGGGAATGTCGAGTGCGGGACAATGGAAATAATATACCCGACATGCGGAACCGGAACAGTTTCAATAAAGGGTTCCATCAGCCTCATGTTCTCAGGACAGTCCATAGGCGGTTACCCTCTTAATATAGTTCTTCCTGTGACGGAAGGGGGAAGTGGAAGCTGATGATGAAAAAGACGATGATACTGGCGATTATGGCTGTGACGCTGCTCGTGGCTGCGGACGCAGCTATGGCTGCATCATATTACTCGTTCCCGCCCGGGAAAGAGGTATGCACATCCATACAGTTCGGCAATGACGGCGGCGGTGAGTACACACTGATGGCCAATGACCCGGGATATCCGGATGAGCCGTGGATCGACAATCATTACACCAGTTTTGTGTCAGGACCCAACAACATCATTTCAGTTCCATTATGCTTCAGCAGCATAGGCAGAAGCCTTTCTGAAACAACGAACATACAGGTCATAGTTGAAACACCAACAGGAAATGTCACGCACAGCTACGGGATATGCGTGGACAGCTTCTGGGACACTGACGTCATAAGCGGCGAAGCAACGGGAAACGCATGCGATATAATGGGCGCTCACACAGACCTCTTCAGCGCAGCATTCCTCCAGCCAACGCAGTACGCATCGCCTGGAGCATCTGTTGAATACTCGCTCATACTGGATTCTGACACGCCAATGACAATCAGCATAAGCAAGGGCGCAGGCACTGTACAGCTGTCTTCGAGCGCAGGTTCAGTTGACATCGACGGTTCAGAGGAAACTGTAAAAATTTCAATGACCGCGCCGCAGGCTGAAGGCACGTATGATTTCAGCGTAGTGGCTTCAGTAAACGGTTGCTCAGCAGATGACTGCGTCAGGACCATTGAAGGCACCCTCGTAGTGGCTGACCCGACAAACACACCGCAGGCCGGCTTCTACGCGACACTCAGCCCTGAAACCAAGAGCATCCTTGACCAGGGCATAACAAGCTTTACTGTGTCCGTGAGGAACTTCGGAAACGGGCAGACGATTACAGTGCTGGTATCAGCTGACGAAGGCATTGAAACGGATTTTTCCGGCTACACATCGTTCATAGAGACAGGGGAAACCAAGAACATCAAGTTCAATGTAAGGCCAATCACTGATGAAAAGAAGACCTATGAAATAAAGGCAACTGTGAAGGGCGCAGACCAGACGCAGAGAACCACAAGTGCGTGGCTTACAGTTGACGAGCTCACAGGAGATGCGTCAAAGCTTGGAGCGGAAGACCTTATGGATGACATAAACAATGACGGTGTCGTGACACTCGAGGAATGGGACAGCCTCCAGTCAATGACAGGAAACGTTATAAGGGATGATGCCATACCCGGAGACAGCACGCCTGAAGGAACGAACTGGCTGCTCTACATGGGAATAATAATCATAGTGGCGGCAGCTGTTGCCGCAGGATACTTCTTCTACACGAAAAAACAGAAGGGCGGCTCAGGCCCGACGTGGGAAAGCATAGGCGCCTAGTACTCCAGACGGAAGCGCAGAAGACCGGCTATCCCACCGATGTGAAGGAACTGCTCCCCTGATTCATGGTCTGCTGTGACCATTTTAACTGTTCCCTTCATCTTCTCGCAGAGTGCCATAAGCTCCTCGTAATCATTAATCTTCTCGCGGGACACCACAAGAGTCTCCACAGCGCCCATTTCCAGTGCTTTTAATGTTTCTTCCTTTCCATATGTCACAAGCCCTTCCAGCTTTATTCTTGTCAGAATCTCGCCTACAAGCCTGCTCTCGCGGCCTATGCGGGTATCCCTCAGCACCCTCTCAGCAGAACGTTTTATGACCTCGCTTATGCCATTCGGTCCTGTATGCGAAGCACCTTCAAGAACAGGCTTCACATTGGGATACGACTCCCTTAACACTTTCACCACGTTTCCTGCCTCGAAACCGGGTCCTGCCACAATCATGACATCGTAGCCGTCCTGGCCTGCGAGGAACTTCGCGACCTCCTTCCTGTAAGGCTCCTTGTCCTCTGGGTCATAGCTGTCTATGTGGGCTATGTTGTGGATTCCCGTCCCTTTCAGTATCGCTATGTCTGCCTCGTCCCTGTCAAGCACGCATATCAGTATCCGCGGCTGCCTCTCGGCTGACTCCTTTATGCGGTCGAAATCAGATGAATGCCAATGGCTCTTTGTCACTGTTATCACATTTCCGGGCTCTATTTCCATGGTATGATATGAGCTCAGCTTGGTGTCCTCGGGGCCTTCTGTTATCTTCCCTGCGACACGGAGGGCGCCCGTCGTGGAGTCGAAGGACATCTTCTCCATCTCAACTGCCAGAACCATGGGCTTCTTCTCGCTCAGTTTGTATTCCCCGCCGGACTTCACAGAGACCTTTCTCATGGTCCTTGTCTTTATGGTGTCCCCTGGCCTGAGTATGCGCTCAAGATGCCATAGGTCCTCCGGTGTTTCCACCTTCAGCACGACCAGCCCGTTCCTCAAATCCTTCTTCACAGTCTTCATAAAAGTACAACTCGCTTTTTAATAGATTTCGGAGAATATTTAATATGGATGATTTTATACTGTCTCTCATAGCAGTGTTCGTCATACTTGGAATACTGCTGGCTGCATCAGCATGGTTCCCCTATTATCCTGAAGGCGTGCCTGAAGAAGAGAGGGTCATACACACATTCTCAGCAGGCACAGTCGGATACACCCAGAATTATGTTTCCAGCCTTCAGGAATTCGGTGACTTCAGCGTTGGCGTCCCCCAGGACGAGGTGCTGAAAAGCGCACCAGCGCTCGAGATAACAGCAGGGATATTCGGCGGGGAGAGCGAGGAATTCAACATCATAGTGCCTGATTATGTCATAGAATGGCTTCTCGGAGGCGAGATAACATTCGCAGTTGACGAGACAAACCAGCTCGGAAACCTCGTCATAGAATGGAACGGCGCAGAGGTATTCAGCAAGAAGGCTTATGCAGGCGTCCACTCCATAGACATCAAGGCTGAGCAGATAAAATCTCAGAACACGCTGAAGATATACTCACAGGGACCCGGATTCATGTTCTGGGCGGCTTCCGTTTACAAGATATCCGATTTCAATGCAGTCGCGCAGTACGGGCCTGCAAAGTTCGTTGACTTCACAGTCACCAATGACGAGCTGGAGACACTTGATACATTCGAGCTTGCCTGGTACACAGCCAGCAGGAGGGGTAACCTCTCTGTGAAAATCAACGGCGATGAACTGTATTACGGTGTTCCTGAAAGAGACGTGAGCATCGAATTCACTGAGAAAGATTTGGAAGGCGCGTCAATCAGGCCTGGAAACAACAGGATAACATTCTCGCCTGTTGACGGAGGCGTATTCGAGCTTGAGGACGTGCTGCTCAACACGCATGTATCCACGAGCAAGAAGGTCGTAAGAGAGAGATTTGACCTATACGGGGAAGACATCGTAAAGGCAAAAGCCAACGGCGTGACGCTGAAGATGTACGTGGAATACACAGACAGGTCAGGCGCTTTCAACATAAAGCTCAATGAGGCAACTGCAGGAACAGCCACGGGCAGGGACGGATGGAACAACATAGAACTGGACGCAAGCCTGCTCGAGGAAGGAAGCAACTGGATAGAGATAAGCAGCTCGGGCGCATTCGATGTTGGTGAAGCGAGCCTTGAATTCGCATAAGCGGTTGGTTGGAGATAATTCTGGGATTATTCGACAGATTTAAAGGAAAGTCAGTTTCATCTGATGAAAAGACTACGATACTGAAAGCCAGAGAAGGAGAGATAGTGCTCCTTCCGTCATTTGTTTTGAACAGCATAAAAACAGTTTACAGCAACACATCAACAGGTTACGCTTTCTTTCCTGATGTAAAAATGAAAACATTAACTGACAATATAAGGTGGATGAGCCTCAGGACATCCAACAGAGGCGGAGACTTATACGAAAACATATTAACAAAGAAAGTTGGATGGGACCTTGTAAGGCGTACAAAAGATGCCATGTCACTCAAAGATGCTGTCAGAACAAGAACAAAAAAAATTGAGGACGGGCAGACGATAGATGTTGTCGGGGTTCAGACAAGCCAGCCATTGTCAGATTTCGAGACGGGCTTTATGACAATCGTATTGAAACAGACGCCAGGAGGTGCCCTTCCGGATGACGTAAGGAATAATGAAAAGATAGTTATTGCGTCACGCAATGGTTCTGTTTTTACGATGCATTCAATAAGACCGGGAGCTGCTATCATATACGGAAGCCCTGTTCCGCCTGCAAGCCAGTGGAATGATGAATATGCAGTAGTGATACCGGACACAAAAAAGAAGGAAATGCTCAAAGTGAATTTCAGTACCGGAAAATCAAATGATTTCAACAGAATTTCAGAAGAAATCAAAAGAGATGCAAGGAAAGAATATGATATTATGCAGAAGAAAATGAGAGAAGAAGCAAAGAAAAATGCATGATTTCAAAAATATATACATTGCTGCTTAATAGTTTATTATGGCCCAAAGTCCCGGATGTCCACTCTGCGGGGAAGTACTGAAGCTTCGCGGAAAAGGCCTCTACAGATGCAAGAACAGCAACTGCCCGCTCTTCAGGACTGTCAAAAGGGCTGCCACTGAGGAAGAGCTCGCCGAATTTGCCAGAAAATTCAGGGAAGAGCAGAGGAATTATTCTGCGGAGAAGAGCGCAAAGTCTTCTTCAGTGAGGGGCGGTTCTTCCGGAAAGGCTATCTACGCGCTTGACATAAACGATAACAAGCAGTACAGTGTCACCAGGGTTTCCAGTGAAAGCGGGCAGGAAAAGATGCTGAAAGGTCTTACGTGTCCCCACTGCGGCGGCGCTGTCATCCAGAACACGAACGTGAAGACAAGGATTGACGACCCGTACCCGAAAAGGAACATCTACTTATGCAGTAACTGCAATCACCAGTTCATATACATTCCCGTTACACGCCCAAACATGAACATGGAGATTGAGCCTCAGCAGATGACCATACAGTTCCCAAAAGAAGAGCCGAGGATAAAGGAACATGCACCGGAACCGGAGCCTGTTGAGCACGAAAAGGGAAAATACAGATGCCCACGATGCTCGGACGGGCTTGACTACAACATAAGCCATTACATACCACTTAACAGACATCCTGATGGTTGGAGAGGAATATACACAGGGGTTGGCATACCAGGGGAAAGTTACGATTGGGGTCTGGACTATGGCCATTGCAAACAGCCTTTCATAATAAACGGCTCAAGAACAGAGCACAGAGATAACGAAGGAAATGTAATAAAGGTGTCAATAAGCGGACCGGTTACATTGAGAGCACCAAATTCAGACGAATATTTAATGATTCAAAAGCAGATGGCCAGAGTTGACACCAAGTCCAAATTGAAAGAGCTTCGGTCAGCGCTTGCAACTGCTGGAACTCCACAAGAAAGACGTGAAATATTAAATGGTATAAAGAATGTTGGGGAAAAATACAAAACATACTGGGGAGGCATCGATTATGACCAAACAACTGGTGCGTTCAATAATTTTGGGAGAAAGCAGGGATTCAAGGAAGATTCATACCAAAGAATGAAAGCAATACTAAGCGACATGGGTATGAATCGTGATCAGATAAACGATATAATAGGTGACTCCAAAAATGGGGGAGAATTCGAACAAAGGGCATCTTCAGCACTTCTCAGAAATGGCCTTCTCTCTGGAAACAGGCGCTCTTTCAAGCAAAAACTTGATGAAGGCCTTGCAAAGCTCGCAGAAAGGCATGGTCTTTCTGAAGAGGAATATTCGAAACTTAGGAAAAGAGCACAGGAACGTTCAAGCGGTGACCTCGGATTCTTTGCAAAGCTCGGCCATAAGGGCGGTGACACGAGCAAGCGGATGTTCATGGCGCTTGCACTTATCATAAGCGGTGTCATAATTTCAGCATTCATGCAAGACCAGATGTTCCTGTGGGGTTTCCTTGTTTTCGCGTTCTACTCCATACTTCCGAATCCCGAGAAAATAGAATACACCGATGACATAACGGACGAAGTCCTCAAGTCAATGAAAAATGCAGACAAAGCTGACAACACGATGTCTGAGGGCGGGACGAGAAGAGCGCAGCTTCTGGCCCCCCTGATGCCTGTGCTGATGTACACAAGAGCCATGCGTTACAGCCGCGAGAACCGTTACAATACCGGAATAGCAACTCTCAGGGTCATACTCCGCGTGCTTGGAATAGTGCTGATAGGACTTGGACTTTACCAGAGCGCTATCCCGATGGCAGGACTCGTATACATGCTCTTCGTTTTCGGGGCATACTACTCGCTTCCAATAAGGTATGACATAGACAAGCCCGACGAGTTCATGGGCTCCATATTCAGGTTCCTTCTTGGATTCGTTGTGCCGCTGTCGCTTCTCGGGCTCTTCGGACAGGGAAGCGGTGTTCTGTTCTGGATAACACTGGCGTTCCTTCTTGTATTTCCTGTTGCTCACGCCAAGTCAGAAGCCAATGCACTAAACATGGCTGCAACAGCAGGAGAGTCGCAGAGGGAGATGCTTGACAAGATGCTGTTTGTGGGTATAATGGTCTTCGCTGTCCTCGTGTTCATGGGACTGTTCAACATGGGCGACCTCGGTTTCGAGGGAACATCAGCGACAGTGTTCTGGGCATCGTGGGGCATAGGGCTGTTCGCAGGGGTGCTCTCCCCGGCAGAGACAAGGCCATACACAGGCATGCTTGTGATAGCTGTTGTGTTCTTCCTCTTCATGACAGGCCCAGGACAGCAGGCTGTCGGCTCGGCATTCCTCGGCCAGTGGTGGCCGCTGTTTCACAACACAATGAACTCTTTCACAGAGCCTTTCGGAGGGCTTTTCGAGACGCTTGAGGGAACATTCGGCCAGACATTCACACTGCTGACCAATCCTGTAGGCTATGCCAATCAGGTGATGGAAGGCACTTACCAGAAGAATCCGACAGGAGCGACAGGCGCTTACGGTGTCGAGATTGAGTCAATAAACATCCCTCCGCTGTTCCCGAACAGCCCTGCGATAGCCACGTTCAACATCAAGAACGTCGGACCTGTTCCGGCTTCCAATGTAATGGTTTACGTGGAAGTACCGAATGACTTCTACTTCATTCACATCGGGTCTGATATGGATGTAAACAATCCATACGCATCAGAGAAGACCAAGAACGGTGACATACGCTACCTGATAACAGCCTCGGAGAATGGTGTTGCATCTGACTATTTCGACATGGACCTCAACGAGATACGGCCTTTCATGTTCATGATGTACACAGACTGCGACAGGGTCATGGACAGGCAGAACAGCCGTGACTTCCAGTATGAGATAAGGGACAATTTCATACCTGTGAAAATCATCGTGCAGTACGATTACAGCGTCGAAAGCACGCACACACTGGAATTCATAAGCTACGAGAACTGGAAGATAATGTCAGCTGCAGGCACGTTCGTTCCACAGAAGAAGGTATCGTTCATATCGACATCGCCTGCAAAGCTTTCAATAGGCTCGTTCGACCAGCCAATAGTCGAAAACACTCCATTCTACATAGGTTTCAACCTTTCATCAGCAGAGGGGGCGGATTCCGAGATATTGTGGTCATGGGACAAGCCAGTTCCCGGCAGGACGGTAGTCACACTGAATGTTCCGGAAGAGCTTCAGAACACGCTGAAATCCTGCATACCTCCTTCAAATACGCCATGCAGCGGCGATACGTGCACATGGACGGAAATGCCGCCTACAACCATAAAGAATTCCGTATTCTGCTATAATCAGATAGGTCTCGATCTGAGTCCTCTTGTCAATGATGTGAGTCCTCCGTCCAAGACATTCCTGATAACAGCCAATTCCACATTCAGGTTCAGCAGGTGGCATGACAGGGAGACAAGATTCGAGTTCAGTGACGTATGCAACATAACAGGAAAGACCACTGCATAAATTACACGCCCACCATGAGCCTGACGAGATTTCTTGCTGCAGGGGCAGCGCCGAGTACGAACACAGCAAGCTTGAGGAACCTGTTGATGTCCTTATTATCAGAGAAACGGTCTATGTACCAGAGCACAGGCACGACAACCACGAACTTGAGAAGGAACATTACCCCCGGGCCGATATACGGCATCATCCATCTTGAAAGAAAATGCTGCTCGGTGTAGCCCTGTCCTCCGAGTGTCGTGAACATCGCTATTGCAAAGAACGTCGCAGTCGCATCGAAGAAATGCGCTGACAGCACCATTGAATTAGTCCTTGTGAATATCTCCTTCACTGTTCCAGAGAACTTCTTTCCGAAGCGTCTGAACATGTCCTTCCCGGAAGCATACGTTATGCCGAAGAATGCCAGTGCCCAGGCAATTGTTACGCCTCCTATGTAAGCCAGCGGCAGGAGCGTGTTCACCGGAAGCATCGACGCATTCGTCACAAAGAACACCATGCCCATGAAGAACATCGTCTTCCAGCATTCTATCTTTGCATGCTTTCTCACCAAGAGAGAGATGAACAATGAAAAGAGCGCAAGCATGAAAGTTATGAGATAGGAGCCGGGTGTCGGGAACCATGCTATGATGTATGAGTCTATTGTTGCTATGAATGAGTTTCCTGCCACCCCGAATATGTAATCATATGCAGCCGCCTGCATTGATGACATGTATCCTGTGAATGATGAAAGGAAGCCAGGCTGGCCGGATGCGCTGTAATAGATGAAATCGCGCAGTGTCCTTGTGACACCGGCGAATGCTATGAAAGGTGTGAATGCTATGAACAGTCCATTGTTCACTTTCACATTAACCTTCTTCAGAAGCGCGAATACAGCCCATATGCCTATTATAAGTCCTATGCCGTAGACAACGCTGTTGACAGGGTTGAACCAGCCGTTGCGCATCAGGGGGACAAGAAAGTATTCGTACAGTATATCCATATCAAATACACTGAAGGCAAATTTATATTTGTTCCACAGTCAATATTAACTATGAAGAAGTTTCTTCCTGTTGCACTCGTTCTTGTTGTTTTCAGCTCCGGTTGCACAATCCCCGGTCTTGAAGGCATAAACATACCGTTCCTGACAGGAGGGCAGGTCGTGCAGTATGAACACGACATAATAGTTATAAAGAGTCTAGAAGCTGTACCCAGTGAAATTGATGCAGGGCAGTCCACGAAGATAATAGCGTATGTCCAGAATATCGGTGACAGGGCCATTGGCATCGGTGAAGTGGGTGGCAAGGCTGTTGAGGTCGAGCTTTACGATTATTGCTCAGGTCTTTTCACTCCAACCCTTGACATATGCAAGACAGAGTCAGGTCATGGTGTAAGCACCAAATGCACAATAGATAAGATACTTCCGGGGGAAATCGTCCCGGTCACATGGACACTCGCACAGAACAACGGCAACATACCGCTGAAAACAGTTTGCCCCCAGGATGGTGTAAAGGTACTTGTCAAGTATCCGTATGAGACAACTGCGCTCACGACAGTCACATTCATAAGCGACGAGGAGCTTGAGAGGTCAATAGTCCAGAGGGACTACTGGGCAGTTGGCGATTACATGGTTTCCGGGCAGGGCCCGCTGAAGCCGTACATAACAGTTGAAGACAAGCAGCCGGTTCCTGTATTCCCTGGTGCACGTACGGTGCTAGGATTCCAGGTAAAGAACATGGGACAGGGATATCCGTCAACCAGCGGTATCGGCGGCATGAACGGCAATCCTATAAGCTACACAATAAAGGGTGTGGAAGATATAGGCACCAGGATGGAATGCGCCATCGTAAGCAACCCTAATACTGAAATAGTCATAGTAGGAAAGGAATCAACGAAATACCTCTGCACAATCGACCTTTCCAATATGAACATTGAAAGGCGCGGCACGAGCATAGTGGAGATGAAAATCGCATATGACTACATATTCACAGACAAGGTCACAGTTACAGTGAACCCGAAAATCGCCCAGTGACTTCCAATATTGTTGCCGAAAACGGCTGTTAAAATTTATAAACTTACCCCCCTAAGTAATAAAGGATTACAATGGCTACAACAAGTTCAACTAAAAGTCTAGCAATCCTGTTAATTCTACCAATGCTGGTTCTTTTGGCATCAGGATGCACCATTCCTGGTCTTAGTGGCGGGACATCTATATCAGGCAGCGGCGTTGTCATAACGCAGTTCGCTTCAAGCCTTTCTGCGCTTGAGTCTGGTGATGAGGTGAACCTCCATCTTGAGGTCCAGAACATGGGTGGTGTTATTGGAGATGTGGCTGCTCAGCTTATCGGAATATACCCTGGTGATTGGGGAATGCCAAACACCGAGTATTTCATAGGCGAGCTTCTTCCGGCTGACGCGGAAATGGGCACTGAAGGACAGTTGGGAATAGCTGACTGGTATCTCAGGGCACCTGACCTTCAGAGGGGAGACATAAGGACATACAATCCAATAGCAAGGGTTTTCTACTCTTACGAGACAAGAGTAACAAAGCCCATAACATTCCTGACATCAGAGGAAACCAAGAGGGCGGTTCAGAACGGGGAATCTCTTCCTGCTGAGCTAACCACAGTAAGTGGCGGTCCTCTTTCAGTGACTGTACAAACAGGTGAATTCATCAGGACTAAGGATGACTGGACACAGTCTTACTTCCCAATTGAAATAACAATAACACACACGGGAGGCGGGCTTCTGGCTGGCGAGAACTATCCGATAGGAATCGATATAGTCAACCCGCCGGGCACAATGTTCAGGCAGGACTGTCCAAGAGATGCACAGACTCAGTGGGTACCATTCGACAACAGCATACTTCCCGCTGGCCTTGTACAGCCGATTTCAACCAAGATGATACACATGTGGAACGGGAAGGAAACAAAGATAACATGCGAGCTCAAGGTTGTAAATCCGCCGGAGTACAGGGAGACGAGAGACCTGGAAATCACACTGAAGTACGTGTATTATCAGGACGAAACACTACCTTTAACTGTTACAGGAACACGGGAATGGGGATTCTGATTCCCGGTTCTTTTTTGTTATTAAATTAATAAGCGTTAGCTCTAATTATAATTATGAAAATAGTTCTTGCGGCGATGCTTATGGTCGCTGTTTTGTCTGTCTCCGGATGTATTCTTCCAGGTAATCTCTTTCCAACTGGCGCTGCCAATTCCGGCATGGGTGTTGTGATAACGGAATTTACACCTGAACTGGCGTCTGTCTATTCAGGGGAAGTTGTCCAGTTCATGATAAAGATAAAAAACATGGGCACATTCGAGGCAAGCGGAACAGTCAGCAATGACCTTGGCAATCAGGAATGGATATGCAGCAGCCAGGAAGCCGAATCATTCTCAAATCTCATAGCGCCTTCTGAGGAACGGGGTACTCAGGGAGAGGAATTCACAGTTACATGGAAATGCACTGCTCCCTCAATAGAGGACGGCATGAGAGTCAACTACAATGCAAGGGCTGAAGTCGAATACGGATACACGTCTCTTGTATCGAAATCCGTCACGCTCCTCCCGACAAGGGAACTCATTGCACTGAGGGATTCGGGGCAGTCACTGCCATCCGAGCTCATAAGCCGCTCCAACTCGCCTGTCAGCATAGACATACAGATAGAGGGTCCCATAAGGATGAGGGATGACGGCATGCAGAGAGTGGAATTCCCTGTAAATGTCATAATAGAAAACACAGGCGGCGGAATTGTGAAAGACAGCAAAGTCAAGCTTGTTGTTGAGGGAAAGGGCGGCCTTACGCCTGACAGCGACTGCAGCCAGAATGACCTGATGCTCTGGAAAGGCCAGTCGCAGACCATAACATGCAGGATGAACGCCAATAACGTGGATGCTCTCACGCAGTCAAGAATAGTCGGCCAGATAGATTACACTTACATAACATCGGCGACTGCGACAGTGGAAGTCGAGGGCACGGACAGGTTCGGCGGCTTCTAAGCATTCAGTTTTCCGTAGACCCCGTCATATCCCGGTTCTACTTTCATCTTCCCGCTTCTCATCATTGATATGATATTAGCGGTTTTCCTGTCTGACGACTTTTCTATATCACGTTCTTCAGCATCCAGAAGAACGCCGAACTCCGAACCGAAACGCATTATGAGGCGGTTGTAAGCAGACCACAGCTTCTTTGACTGCATCTGCCCTGTTCCCATGGAAACGGACAGTATCTCTGTGAGTGGAAGCAGCTTACGGAAAGGCACTGAATTTTTCGGGACGTAGCCCTCCTTCCTGTCGGCAAGCTCCTCAACGCGGCTGAGCACGCCTATTGTCAGCAGCTTCGCGCATTTCGGGCATTTTCCGCGCTTTTTCAGGCTTTCCGATGGTGAGAGGCATACACCGCAGTCCCTGTGACCGTCAAAATGGTACTTTCCGTACGAGGGATCCACCTCCACTGTGTATAAGAATATTTCCGGGTTTTTCTCCTTTATTGCGCTCATTACAGAACCGTAGGACACGTCATTCAGGCTGAACACATTCGCCTCGCGGCCTATCCTCCACGGCCAGTATGAATGCGCATCCGAATTGGACACTAGTGCATACCCGTCCAGCGACGACACCCTCCAGTTCATCCCGGGGTCGCTCGAGAGACCTGTCTCTATTGCAAATATGTGTTTTGACTGGTCCTGAAAGCATTCCTCTATGCTGTCGAATCCTGACTTGGAGCCAAGCACGCCGAACCACGGAGTCCATACATGCGCAGGTATGACTGCAATCTTCGGATTTATTGCCATTAGTGATTCAACCAGCTCTGTGCACGGCATCTTCCCGAATATAGGCCTGCCGTCTGAAGCCAGCTTTCCCTTCTTTCCGAGAAGATCGTTTATCTGGTCAACTGTATCGAAATCCGGTGAAATTATAACATTATGTACTTTCCTCAGCTTCCCGCCCTGACTGTATATGTTGGCGACCTCTCCTGAAAGCATGAAGCTGAACCCGCTGCTGCTCTTCAGGACGCCGGTGCCGTCTTCTGTGAGTGATTTTTTCAGTGTTCCGAGCCATTTTGGATGGGTGAAGTCGCCTGTTCCTATTATGTCAAGTCCTTTCATTCTGGCATACTTTTCGAGCAGCTCAGGCGATGTATTTTTGCTCGTAGCGCGGGAATAAGGTCCGTGTATATGCAAATCAGCTATGACTCTCATTAAATATTCTTCGCCTAATGATTAAAATGGGAATGGGCCCGGAGGGATTTTCAGAACCCTTTCCGCACGCATGCGCGGAAAGCGCTCCCGGAAGTCCGCTCGCGCGTTTTTAGTTGCGCTTGCGTATTTTTCGTGCGTCAGCTTACCTTCCGCGAACGCTTTTGCATGTTTACATATGCAAAAGGGTTCATTTGAACCCTCGACCTTCAGCTTCTACGCTCAGGGCAAACCCCTGACAGCCTTATAAGACTGGCGCTCTAGCCAAGCTGAGCTACGGGCCCGGTGTTTCAATTGTTCTTGGTGTTGTAGAATTTAATTGTTTAGCTTTTTTAAAGGCGTTATGAGGCTGATGGGAAAAGCTTATAAATAAACTATTATTATTACTCTTACGAGCGGAAGCTCATAATTATTATATAATTAAGGAAAGGTGATTTCATGAACGGAAATATAGGACAGGGCGGCTATCAGCCGATTTTCATACTACCGGAGGGTACAGGAAGGACAAAGGG
>CAZXIU010000023.1:0-13350 GCA_964640865.1 uncultured archaeon
AAGGTCAATGAACAGGCATACTGAAGCCCTTATAAATTTTACTGCAAATTATCAATTGATAAAATGTACACAGGCAACGAGGTCATACGTGCTGTTGAGAAATGCCCTATGGGCGTCTGCAGGAGGAATTACACCATCGTCATCAGCGACCAGCCGACCATTTTCGGGAATGAAAACGAAGAGTCATACCATCTTGCTCAGGGATACATAGGAGGCGCACAGCTCGAAGGGACCCATATGGTTCCGGAAAGTGTTAAGAGCGACCCTTACAGGTCAGAAAACCTGAACTTCTTGAAAGTGAAGATATTCGGAACTTCCAAAATAGATTCAAAAGACATTCAGATTGGATGCGGAACCCCATCCTGCTAAAGCCTCGTGAAAAGGGGTTCGGGCTTGTTTATCTTGTGTTTGCCTTTCACATCAAGCTTTGTTGCGCTTTCCCACTTCTGCTTGTGCACTGAACCCGGAAGATTCAGATACTTCCATATCTTCTCCGCGCTCTCCGGTATGAAAGGCGAAAGCATTATCGCAAGGCTCCTTAGCAGGTTCGAGCCTATGTAAAGGCAGTTCGAATAGTCATTTTTCCACGGCTCCTTCTGCTGGAAGTACTCATTTCCCTCTTTGGACAGCTTCATTATCCCGTCGAGCGCTGCCTGGAGATTGAAGTCGTCCATGTGTTTCGCCACTTTCTTCGGATAGCTTTCCATGGACTTTAAGAGAGCCTTGTCAGCGCTGTCAAAATCCTTATGCTCCGTTACCTTGCCGCCATTCTTGTTGTATATGAAGGTAAGCACGCGGTTGACAAGGTTTCCAAGGTTGTTCAGCAGCTCGCTGTTGTTCCTAGTGACAAGAGATTCCGCGGAGAAATCCCCGTCATCGCCGAATGGTATCTCGCTTACAAGGAAGTATCTGAGCGGGTCTGCGCCGTATTTTCCGGCCAGCCCTACAGGGTCGACAACAGCTCCGGATGACTTGGACATCTTTGCGCCCTTTATGTTCACGAAGCCATGGACATATACAGTCTTCGGAAGGGGTATGCCGGCTGCCATGAGTATGCTTCCCCATATGACTGTATGATGCCAGACGATGTCCTTTCCTATGATATGCACAGCTGTCGGCCAGAACTCCTTTGCTTTCGGGGAAGGCCACCCGATTGTTGAAAGATAATTGATGAGCGCATCCATCCAGACATACTGAACATGCTTCTCGTCTATGGGAACCGGCACGCCCCAGCTGAAGCTCGTCCTGGAGACGGAAAGATCCTTGAGCGGGTTCATGAGACGGTTGACTATCTCGTTCCTCTTGGAATCGGGCTGTATGTAATCGGGATGCTTCCTTATGTGTTCAAGCAGCTTCTCCCTGTACTTGCCCATCTGAAAGAAGTAGCTCTCCTCGCTGACATTATCAGGCGCAGTTCCGTGGACAGGACATTTGCCGTCCCTGAGGTCCTTCTCCGTATAATAGGTCTCGCAGTCAACGCAGTACAGCCCCTCATAGATTCCTTTGTATATATCGCCTTTGTCGAAGATGTCTTTGAAAATGCCCTGGGCAGTCTTCCTGTGCTTTTCGTCAGTTGTCCTGATGAAGTCGTCCTGTGATATGTTCAGCGCATCGCAGAGCGCCTTGAAGTATGTAACCATTCCGTCCACATATTCTTTCGGCGTCTTCTTCTCCTTCTCGGCGCAGCGCTGTATCTTCATTCCGTGCTCGTCAGTTCCGGTTGAGAAATGAACATTGAAACCTTGCAGGCGCTTGTAACGTGCAATCACGTCTGTGCATATCTTCTCGTATGCGTGACCAAGGTGGGGCTTGCCGCTGGGATAATCTATGGCCGTGGTTATGAGAAAATTCTTCATAAAATCAGTTGTGGGGCTTTCTTTAAAAGTTTGAAAGCTCAGTGATGCTTCCCGCTGAGGACGAATACGGCAGTCCTCGTCACATATCCTGTGTCCATTCCTAATTGCTTATACCAAATGTCGCTAAATCCGTCTGGGTAAGAATCATTGAGTTTCATGGCCTCATCTAAATTATCGTATTCGTTCCTCTTGGTTTGGAAAGGCCCTGTTATACCAGGTTTGCAGGGGTATGATGCCCTGTAACCCTTCTTGGATAGCTCTTCTGCATCTCTTGTGGAAAAAGGTCTGGGTCCGACAATGCTCATATCCCCTTCGATCACGTTCATAAGCTGAGGGATCTCGTCTATACCAGATTTCCTCAGGTACCTGCCGACTCTTGTCGTCCTGGGGTTTTCGTATTTATTCAGCATCCTTTCTTCAATATCGTAATTTTTTTCATCGACCTCCTGCACTCCTGTCTCTCTCGACATGGTCCTGAATTTGTAAATTCTGAACGGTTTGCCATTCCTTCCTACTCTTTCCTGAGAATAGAATAGTGGTCCTCTGGCATTCTTGTCGAACAATGCCTCTATTTCGATGGCAGCTGAGGTTAAAAGCGTTACAGGAAGCGTGGCGATCAGGCCCAGTCCTGAAATAGCGACATCCATTATCCTTTTCGATACGTATCTATGTTCAACGGGCTCTTCAGGTGTGGCTGGAGTTGACACTGGCATAGGCTCCACTATAACATCGTCTAAAAATCCAACGTCCAAGGTATCCGCAATCTGTTGTTCCATAACAGTAATAAAAATATAAGCTTTTTAAAGTTTTTCACTCTATGCCCTTTATCTTGAGGATGACCTTGTTCTCGCGTCCGGAGATGGCTTCAGTATCTATAACGCCGCGTTCCTTGAGGTTCTTTATCAGCCTTGAAACCTTGGCCTTGCTGAAGTCAGACTCCCTGACTATCTCCCTCTGCCTTGCAGTGCCTTCGTGCTTCACAAGTATGTCAACGACCTTCTTTTCCTCATTGTTGAGCAGCGGAAGCACCTTAACCTCGGCAGGCAGCCTCTTCCTTGAGCCCCTGCTCATGTAAAGCCCTATTGCAACCATGATACCGACTACCACAGCTGTTATGGCTATCACGGTAAAGCTCCATAACATGCCTCCCTGGCTTACGGATTCAAATGATACGGAGAAGCTTATGCTGTCACCGGATTCGAGAGCTGTCCTCTCCCAAACTATGAACATATGCCTTCCGTCTGTGAATATCCTTCCGTCAGGAGGTGAGTAGGACTGGTTTATGACTTCCTCGGAGAACGCGGACTTTTCCGGAAGCTCGAGAAGCACGAACAATTCTTCAGTATCCATGATCATGGGGAATGTTTCCCTGAAAACGTACTTGTCTTCCTGCGGCTTGACCGCGTCCTTTGTGGTGAAGCCCAGCTTTATGTTGGTTTTGTTTGCAGCCATTCCGAAGAAGTCACATATAATTATGCTGCTTCGTACATCGTTTTCATAATCGCAGTTGACTGTCCCGCTCTCTGATTCAGATGTCAGGTTGTAAATGGTGAAGCCGAGGTTGTATTCAAGATGATTCACTGGACCATTCGGCTCAAGGGAGAGGACTGTCCGCGTATGCAGGTTTCGTTCCACCTGTATGTCTATGCCATAGTGGCCGAGTGTGGCAGCAGAGACTGTTCCTGACATCCACATAACCGAAACTATGAAAGCCGAAAATATGATAATACTTCTCATATGAATTATACTTCAATTTGTCTTTAAAAATGTGTCATGAAACAGTTAAGGGATTGTTTCACCGGATTGTTTCATACATCTGGCAGTATTTTTAGGCATACATGAAAAGTGAAAAAAGAAAGGTGCGTCGGCCGGGATTCCCAGAATCCTTTTGCGTTTTTCCACTCTCGTGCGTTAGCGTGCTTTCTGCGAACGCTTTTGTGCGTTTACTTGCGCAAAAGGGTTCATTTGAACCCGGGTCACAGGCTTGGAAGGCTTATCCCAATCATCCCTGGAGTCATATCTTCCAAGACAATCCATGAAGACTGTCTGGGTCCTGCCAGACTAGACTACCGACGCTTGTAAGGAATATTATGCACGATTCCTTTAAAAGTCATACTCTTCTTTCTTCTCGGATGACTTGCCTATGCTTCCCTTTATTGAACTGGCAACGCTGTCGAGAGTTTCGTCAGGAAACTTCTTCACTGAGAGCACACCTTCAAGGCTGACCGGTCCTTCAGACATGTATCTCGGTATGAGATGTACATGAACATGGGTCACGACCTGGCCGGCGGCTTTGCCATTCGACTGGACAACTGAAAGGCCTTCGGACTTCGTGGCCTTCTGGACGCCGTTCGCAACGTACTTAGCACGCGAGAACAGGTCTCCGTATTCCTCTTCGCTCATGTCGCTTATTGTTGTAAAATGCTTCTTGGGTATGACCAGCGTATGCCCGGGATTCCTCGGGTTGATGTCCAGGAATGCGAAAACATTCTCATCCTCATAGACTTTCTTCGATGGTATCTCACCAGAGGCTATCTTGCAGAAAAGACAGCCATTGTCCTCACTCATATATCATTACCTCCTGAATGGGTCCACTGAGATTCGAACTCAGGTCTGAAGCTCCCAAAGCTCCGATGCTAGGCCAAGCTACACCATGGACCCTCAAACTATAATAGCTTATATGTATATTAAAAAAGATTATAAGGCGAATTCCTCACAAAAAAGCTCTCCTTTTTAAGCAGACCGAACAAGTCATGGATATGAACCATACAAAAGCATTATTTGGATTCGCAGCGGTTTTCGTGGTCGTGACGCTTGCACTGTTGACAGCGGTCAACGACCAGAGGCAGGAGCTTTATGCCAACCCGTCTCAGGAAACAAAGCTGAATGCGCTATTCGGCGAGACATTCATGCCGGGTGCGTGGGCAGCTGAGGATGTCACAGACAATACGCTGTTTGTGAGCGCAACCGCGAGTGCCAGTGCAAATCCGGATAAGGTAACAATTTACTTCTCTGTTGAAACGCAGGATGACAGCGCACTCAGGTCGCAGCAGGAAAATGCAGGCATAACAACAGCAGTGAGGTCTGCACTGACAGGCATAGGACTTGAGGCCGATTCCATAGAGACAACAGGGTACACACTCAGCCAGATAAGGGAATACGACTACGACACCAGGAAATACACGAACGAGGGTTTCATGACAATCCACTCAATGAAAGTCGAGCTCTCGGATACCAGCAGGGCAGGAGAGGTCATAGATGCGGCTGTATCAGCAGGTGTTAACAGCGTTAACAGCGTTTCTTTCGGCCTTTCCGATGAGAAGCTGGAAGAGCTCAGGCTCATGGCCCTGGAGACCGCAGCGAAGACATCGCTGGAAAAGGCAGACGCAATGGCAAAAGGCCTTGGCGTCACAGTGTCAAGGGTTATGAGCGCGACTGAGGGATATTCGTACTCGCCAAGCGTGAATACATACAGCACCATGGACTACGTAATGGCTGAAGGCGCGGGTGTCAGTCCGTCAACAGACGTAACCCCCGGAGAAGTGAGTGTAACAGCATCAGTTAACGTTGTCTTCGAGATATCTTGAAGGCAACAATTTCTTATTTTTCACTTCCTCAGCAGTTTATATTTTTTTATTTCAATTCTGATTATGGTTTTCAATGATTATATGGAAGATGCGCTCGCAATAGGCGATGTATGTGGAGAGATGGGGCTTGGCTCGTCTGATACAAGACTCTTCAATTACATACACGGAAGATACTTCCCAAATGGTCTCAACTATTTCATAGGCGATGACAGGGGAGAATTCATGGAACTTCTCAATAAAATCGGGCTGAAAGAAGAAGATACTCTTTACATTAATGCCATGCTGCTGAACAGGCAATCCGAAACATTGAACGAAGACGCTGTCATTTCGGTGCTGTCCGGAATTCATGACCAGATATACGACAACAGAATACCTGAGGTGAAGCAGAATGTATCACGCATGAGGCTTTTCATAGACCCGGACTTCAGGGAAAAGAAGATGGCTGAATACAATTCCATCCTCAATAAAGTAATGGACAGAGAGAGGCAAGCCTCAGACGAGATTTGAACTCGTGACCTCGGCGTGCCTGGTAACCGTTTTCGTTTTTCCGTTGACGCTTTTGTGTTTATTGCACCGAAAAGGGTCATTACCAACGCCGCGCTCTACCACTGAGCTACTGAGGCGCAATAACTATTCTGGATAGCCTAATATTAAAAAGATGTATATTATATTTATTGCACAAAAGGGCCCGTGGCTTAGTCTGGCAGAGCGCCCGACTGATAATCGGGAGGTCTTGAGTTCAAATCTCAACGGGCCCATCCAGAAATCATTTTATAAATGATACCAAACAATTTAGTTAAGTAAGCCCCTGTAGTCTAGCCCGGTCAAGGATACTGGCTTCTCGAGCCGGGGACCCGGGTTCAAATCCCGGCAGGGGTACTTAATATTTTTCAGTTTTTTACTGTGATACCGGCTTTTTTGTGGCAGAGCTCATGAGCCTTGTCAACCTTACCGTCGTATTCGCTGTGCTTCCTGTACCACTCATCATGCTCCTCGCGCGTGATGGTTATGTTCTTCTTGAGTTTCTTCTCCATAGGCTTTCCTTTGCATCGCGGCTTAATGTTTTTTTCAGAGAAGCAGTCCTGTTGAATGCTCGGCATTGCCTATTGCTAAACCGAGGTCGTCCGACGTTATCTTCTTTCCTGTTTTCTTGTCCTCAAGCACGAGGTCGCTGACTGTCATGGGGTATTCGTTGTAAACGAGCTTGTTCGGAAAGATGCCGAACGCGCGCTTCCTGAATGTCCATGACGAATGCTCGTAGGAAACGACTGTGAACTTTATTGTATGGGTCTCGTTTTCACCATTTATCACGAAGTCCGGGAACGGGCCGGCTTCTATCCCCCTGACATTTATCTTCTTGAATCTGTGGGTGTCCTTCCCGTCGAAGAGGACTATGTCCTGCTTTACGCTCTTTCCCATGAATCGTGGGTTAAAGTATGTGAGAACCCCGCCTTTCTTAAAATGCAGCACTCCCCAGTACCATCCCGGAGACGGGGAGTTAACGAACACCCTCTGGAAATATGCGCTTCCTTTCAGCTTTTCGCCGTTAAGGACAACATCAAGGTCAAGATGATTCACCCTCAGCAGGGAGTAATTCATGCCGAGAGGATAATGATTCGTCCTGTAGTCAGGCTTTGTGAAATCGCACTTCTCTGTCATCCGTGCCGTGAATTTCATGCCATTCCCTATGGTGACAACGCTCTTCTTTCCGTCCATGGAAAAAGTCGTTGGCGTCAGGGATTGGGATGCAAGGCTGTTCCCGGTGATTTTCAGCTTGCACTGCTCAAGGAGGAAGTTGTGATGCATTTTTTCGCCGTCGAAATACCATGCAGCCACTGCACCGTCCATGTTGCTCCTGTCATCCTGTGGTCCGAGAAGCATGACTTTGCCATTGCAGTCTATTGATTTCTCATTCTTGGTTGACCATAGAATCATCAGCTGCCTTGGTTTCTTCGGATTCTTGGGATTGTCGAAGAAGAGAAGCCAGAACCACCACCACCATGAGCCCTTGGGCATGGGGTCGTCCTTTACATCGAATACCATATCCTGAAGGTTCGGTTTCCTGTTTGCCATATTATCTAATGCACAGCTATTTTAAAGTAAATATCTCATATGGTAACTATATGAAAAGCCTCACAATTGGCATATTCAACGATTATGAACTCGGAAGGGTTCTGGGAAAGAAGGGCACGGAAAGCGATATGGCATTCTTCAACAGGAAGGAGGAGGACACTGCTTACACGTTCATCCAGCCGCTTGAGGGAAAGCTCTCCGCGAAAGCGCAGATAATGTCAGTCATCGATGTGGCAATCGTGTCGTTTGAGAATCCCGGGCCCGAGCTTGGGGAGACCATATTAATGCTCAATGCCATTGGAGTGAAAAAAGGCATTGCCATAGCCACCCCCGGAACGGATGTGAAGCGGATAGTGGAGATGACAAGGGGCACGAGCCTTGAGAGCTTCACTGTAAGGGACAGGGACCAGCATCATATATTCGATACGCTTTCCAGGATAGAGCATGAGCCTGACAACGAATCGCCATCCTCCGTTGCAGTTGACCATTCATTCAGCGTGAGGGGTGTAGGAGAAATAGTCCTCGGCTTCGTGAAGTCCGGGATTGTGAAGAAGCACCAGAAGCTTTGGCTTTACCCCCAGAAAAAGGAAATTCTCGTCAGGTCAATACAGATGCATGACAAGGATTTCGACGAGGCGCCGTCGGGTTCCAGGGTGGGCCTTGCGATAAAGGGCGCGACAGTCGAGGAGATGAGGCGCGGGGCGATAATCGCGGAGCCTGAATCTTACAGGGTTTCGGAAAGCGTGAAGATTTCATTCGACGCGAATGTGTTCTATGAAGGCGGCATAACCGCCGGAAAGTTCCATGCCGTTGTGGGAATGCAGTATTTCCCTGCTGAAGTCACGGATATCAGCGGAAGCACAATAACGCTGAAGGCGGACAGGAAGATTGCTTACAGGAAGAACGAGAGGTTCATCCTTATGGACCTCAATGCGCAGAAGGTCCATTTTATGGGTTCCGGAACGCCGTCAGAGTAATCCTTTGAGTTCCGGGAGCTCTCTCATGTTACCGGGCGGCCTTGCGCCTATCTGCCGGACAACATTCCCTGCTATTATCGAGCCTATGTTTCCGCATGTCATGAGGTCCTTGCCTCTTGAGAGCCCGTAAAGGAACCCGGCTGCATAGAAGTCTCCTGCTCCTGTTGTGTCCACCGGCTCCACCTTCTTCGTGCCAATGCGTATGGTTTTCCCGTTTCTGGGCTTTATGAGCGAGCCTTCTGAACCAAGCTTCACAACAGATATTTCGCACATCTCAGAAATCCTGACGACTGCATCTTCGGGCTCAAGCCCTGTGAATGCCTTTGCCTCGTCCTCGTTGAAGAAAGCTATGTCAGCGTATTTTGTGACAACATTCCTGAAGAATTCAAGATTGTTCTTGATGAGCATTGAATCTGAAAGGTCCATTGAGATTCTGACACCGCTCTTTTTGGCGGTCTCAAGGAGATGCATGGCGGATTCCCGAAGCACATCGTGCGCAAGGACATATCCCTCTGTATGGAAAATCTTTGAATTGGAAAGGTCTTCCTCGACATCGGAAAGGTCCTCTTTCCTCAGTGTGACAGCAGCGCCGAGATTGACTACGAATGTTCTTTCGCCGTCAGGCGTCACAAGGTTTATCACCGTACCTGTCATGCCATCGGATGTCCGCTTTATCCTTGAGGTTATGCGGTCCCTGATTACTATCTCCTCGTAGAGGTCTCCGTGGGGGTCGTTGCCTATCTTACCGCAGAGCACAGTATCCGCTCCAAGGGAAGACAGCGCAAAAACCGTATTGGCTGCAGATCCTGCAGGAACAGTGGTCTTGCTGTGGTTTTGAAATTTCTCAAGGACGCCCCTGATCTTATCCTCGCCGACAAGATGAAATGTTCCTTTTCTCAGGTCAAGCTCCATGACATGGCTGTCATCAACCTTCATCACTATGTCAACGAGCGTATTACCGAAACCGAAAACATCAAATGCCATAAGACTTATTCCGTATTCCGTGCTTTAAAATTTTCCTTGTTTTTTCATTCTACCCAATTATGGGTTTCACCAGCATTTTCCGGTATCTCAGAAACCCTTTAAAAGGGATTTTAGCTAAGAGAATTAATGCTTGAAAAATGCATTTCCTGCGGCAGAAGGCTCAGAGTGAAAGTAAAATGCGTCGAGAAGAAAGGAATGATGTGCAAGAAATGCTGCGAACTCGAAAACGAGGGATGCCAGTATCATCTATTCTGCTGGAATAACTACTCTTAGGATATTTCCATCATCCTTTTTATGGGAAGCTTTGCCTTCCTGATTATGTCATCCGGCAGCTTGACCTCGTACTCCAGTGTCTTCAGCGACTCAAGAACCTTTCCCATGTCAGTCTTCTTCATGTTGGGGCATAATGCAGATTCGCTTGCGGGATAGAACTTCTTTCCGGGATTGTCCTTTTTCAGCCCGTAGAGAAGCCCGTTCTCTGTTGCGACTATGAACTCCCTGGCATCAAGGCTTTTTGCATATTTCTGCATGCCTCCTGTGCTTGTTATGATATCAGCCAGCTCAAGCACTTCATACACGCATTCAGGATGAGCGAGAACCATTGCTTTCGGATGCTTCTTCTTCTGCTTCATGATGTGCTCCGGAAGTATCTTCGCGTGCGTAGGGCAGTAGCCGTTGCCTGTGATTACGGTTTTTCCGGATTCTATCTGGAGGTATGCAGCCATGTGCCTGTCAGGTATGAATATAATCTTCCGGGATTTCACGTGGTCGGCTACCTTCAGGAGGTTGCTGGATGTGCAGCAGTAGTCTGCCTCGGCTTTTACAGCAGCAGTTGTGTTGACGTAAGCTATGACAGGCACGCCGGGATTGTCCTTCTTAAGCTTCCTTACAGTTTCGGGTGTTATCATCGCTGCAAGAGGGCACACTGCATCCGGTTCCGGTATGATTACCTTCTTCTCAGGAGAGAGTATTTTCGCTGTCTCCGCCATGAACATCACACCGCAGAAGACTATTACATCGGCATCCGTTTCTGCTGCTTTCATCGCAAGCCCGAGGGAATCGCCTGTGTAATCAGCTATGTCCTGGACCTCCGGAAGCTGGTAGTTGTGCGCGAGTATGACTGCATTATGCTTCTTCTTCAGCTTCGCTATCTCCGCCGCAATGCTTTCATGAGCCATGAAAATTATTCCCTGAGGTATTTTAATGCTTTCGATAGCATCGCACGTCTTCTGTCTTACAAAAGCCTAAAAGCCTTTATACATACTGCTTGATATTTTCTATATGATAGTGGCATTGACAGGAACCCCCACAACAGGAAAAAGCGCTGTGGCTGAAAGGCTTGCAAAAATAACAGGATGGAAGCTTGTGCCGCTGAATGCGCTTGCGGAGGAAAAGAAGCGATACTCCGGATACGACAAAAAGAGGGGCTGTAAAATAGTTGATACCGATTTGCTCGCAGAAGACGTGATGAAGAGTTCCGGAAGCAACATGATTATAGAATCCCATTATGCGCATGCTGTGCCTTCAGACCTTGTCATCGTGCTCAGGACAAATCCCGCTGAGATGAGGAAAAGGGCTGCTGAAAGAGGATGGGATAATGATAAGACCGAAGAGAACGTGGAGGCTGAGATAATGGAAGTATGCAAGTCAGAGTCGCTTGAGCTCGGGCGCAGGACAGTGGAGATAGACACCACGGGAAAATCACCGGAAGAATCCGCGAAAGAGGCAGCGGCTCTCATGGAGAAGGACGGGCTCTTCGTCACAGGAAAGCTAAGAATACCGGAAAGCATGAGGGACGATCTCAGGAAGCCTTACGGGAAGCTGTTCAGCAGTATTGGGAAGACATCGGATTTCATGAAAGATACCATGATAATATCAGTGGGTGACCAGGTCGGGTATGACCTCAGTATTTCAAAGTCAAAACCCGCTGTCACGATAATGGACGGAAAGATAAACAGGAAGCCTTCAGGAAGGGACATAAAGGTCTTGGGAAATGCACTGAAATGCGTCAATGAGACAGGATACTTAACAAACGACATGTGGATGCGGACGCAGGAAGCACTGAATTCAGAAAAGCCTGTGAAAATTCAGGTAGACGGGGAGGAAGACATGGCCGTCCTCGCTGCCATGCTCCTTGCAGATGAGGGTTACTCCATAGTTTACGGATTGTTCGACAAGGGCGTATGCGTCATGAAATCCGGAAAGGAAACAAAAGAGATTGCCCGGAGGCTTCTCATCAGGATAGCCGCACAATAAATTAAAAGCATTCTTTTCATTATTAATTATGTTCAGGACAGCAATTCTTCTTGCAGCGCTTTCTGCCATACTGCTGGGTGTCGGTCTCCTCATGGGAGGCATAGCGGGGATGACATTCGCGCTGATTATGGCTTTCATGCTGAATTTTGTTTCGTACTGGTACTCGGACAGGATAGTCCTCAGGCTGTACGGTGCCCAGCTCACAGACGACGAAGGACTTAACGAGATGGTGAAGGAGCTGGCAAAGGAGGCCCAGATACCGAAGCCTGATGTCTACATGCTTTCAAGTGATGTTCCCAATGCTTTTGCGACAGGGAGGAATCCGGAACACGGCGCTGTCGCCCTGACGCGCGGACTCACCCACCTTTCAAGAAAGGAGATAGAGGGTGTGCTTGCGCACGAGCTGACCCATATAAAGAACCGTGACACGCTCATACAGACCGTAGCAGCCACAATAGCCGGTGCAATATCCTATATCGCGATGATCGGGTACTGGAGCATGTTCGGGGACAACCGGGACAATTCAAGCATTTTCGGGCTCATTCTGATAGTTATATTCGCACCGCTTGCAGCTTCCATAGTCAAGCTCGCTATTTCCAGGAGAAGGGAATATGCAGCAGACCACGGAGCTGCCATGCTCACCAAGAATCCCGGCGCACTCGCTTCGGCACTAAGAAAGATAAGTGAATACAGTCATGACAGGCCCATGAAGGGGCCGTCTGCAACATCCCACATGTGGATAGCGAACCCATTCCACGAGGACTGGTTCACAGGACTTTTCTCAACGCATCCTCCGATAAAGAGAAGGATAGCCAAGCTGGAGAGGCTGTCAGGAAAACTTGGTGATTACGATGAGTAAGAATAAGGGCATTCACATAGGCCTGATTCCTGACGGGAACAGGAGATATGCGCTGGACAGGAAACTCAATCCCATACAGGGGCATGTGGAGGGCGCCAAGAGAATTGAAGAATTCATCGAGTGGTGCGACGAGCATCCTGAGATAGAGATGGTCTCCATTTTCGCGCTTTCAACCGAGAACCTGAAAAGGCCCAAGGAAGAGGTGGACGCCCTATGGGAAGTGTACGGCGCTGAGCTGAAGAAGCTTCTCAAGGACCCGAGGGTTGTCAACAAGAGGATGAAGGTGAGGGTCGTTGGCGAGAGGGGCACATGGAAGCCAAACATAAAGCAGATTGTCAAGGAGCTTTACGATTCGACCAAGAGCTATTCGCGCATCGTGCTCAACATAATGCTTGCGTACGGCTCGAAGCTCGAGATGAATCAGGCGCTCAAGGAGACTCTGAGAAAGCCTGCCAGCAAGCTTGACAGGGCGCTATACGTCAAGAGACCTCTTGACCTCATCATAAGGACCGGAAACCAGCACAGGCTTAGCAATTTCATGCTCTACCAGTCCAGTTATGCTGAAATATACTTCTCAGAGAAGATGTGGCCTGAATTCACAAGAAAGGATTTCGAGAAGATTCTGGAATGGTATAAAGAGCAGCAGAGAAAGTTCGGAAAGTGAACGCTGTAAAAATTTTATTAAATAAAGGTTCGAGGGGGTTTAGCCCCCGTATCCAACGACTTCCTTGAGATGCTCAACGCATTCGGGATTCATG
>CAZXIU010000024.1:0-736 GCA_964640865.1 uncultured archaeon
AAAATATCATTTCACGTGGGATTGGTTATATTAACATTTCGTTGAATAAGAATGGCAGTACTTTGCAATTATGGTCGTATTGATATTGCCTTCATCTCTGTTATCAGTAAAAATATCATAGTCGCAGCTTCCGCTCATGCATTCGGAATCTGAATAGCAGATAGCCCCGTTCTTCTTCAAGGACGAATTGACACAATTTCCCAGAAAGCATATATATCCTAAAGAGCATCCGCAGTCTGTGCAACAGGTTGTAGCGTTTTCTCCCATGACAGCGTTGCAGAAGAGGTCTCCGCACCAGCCAACCTCATGACCAACAGCATAATATTGAGTCTCTATCTCTTTGGCCTTCTCGTACAAATTCATAATAGTATTTCCGCTGTTCTCACCGACTAGGCTAAGGTCCATATTATAGTCTTTTTCAGGTATTTTGGTGAAGAAATCTATCATATCCCTTATCTCGTCAGGTGTCATCACGGGGTCATTGCCGGAACTTGTCTTCTCAAAGAAGTCTATGAGGCTGTTTCTCAGGACCTTTTTGAAGTCGCTGTAATTTGAGGCCTCCGCTATACTTGAAATTACAAGCAATATGATGAGCGATAATATGATTTCATTTTTCATATATATTTCATATTTTCTTTTTTTTGTTTTATATTGTTATTCTAGCATGGTGAAATGCAGCAGCAGAGACTGTGCTGTGAGCAGCATGCATCTTTGTATCCCGGTGAGTATGCTATTT
>CAZXIU010000024.1:746-12988 GCA_964640865.1 uncultured archaeon
CGGTTCGAACCCTTTTCCGATTCGCGCAAAAGCGTTCACGGAAAAGGCGAAAATCCGGCCGGGCCCACTGAACCCTTTTCTGACCGAGTCAGGCAAAAGCGCTCCCGGAAAAGAATCACGAGTTGTGGTAGAAGTCTATTATCATGTTGTATTCATACGTCTCGGAAAGCCTGAGGCTGAGCTTCAGCGGAGGGCTGGCTGGATATGCGTTTCCCCAGTTCCCGCAGTTTATGAAAAATTGGCTTTCCATGAGGTATCCTTCACGGCTGACATCGAACTTGAGGTCATCCAGAAGCTCCTCAAGGTTCCGCTGGAATCTCTGGCACTGCGCCAGCTGGGTTCCGCTATTGGGCTCGTTCATTATGCTCTCGTTTACGCTCTTGATTATATTCTTCACGATGTATGGCTGCTTCGTATCGAAAGGCCCTGACATGTCTATTTTCGAATACGTTATGAATGCCTGCTGCACTGAGAAAAGCATGGTAGCCAGAAATATGGCTGTCACAACAAACATCTGGGCTTTCATGTAAAATAATTGTTGAAGGTGAAATAATAGTTTATATTTTCTTCAGGGGGCTCTTCGAGCCGCAGGCCTCGCACTTGAGGATGTCGTCTCTTCCGACCTTCATTATCTTGGTGTCAGGCTTGCAGCAGTTCGGGCAGAGGACGAAGTTCTTCACGTATCCCTCAAGCTTCCTGTTCATCAGCGGACCCGGAAATCTTCCCTGAAAAATAACCTTGCTGCCGCTCTCCTCATAAGATGTGGCAAGGTCTTTTGCTATCACCTTGAGCATATGCTTCGGGTCCCTTCTGAGCTCAGTTGCAACATCCCTGAAATTGACAAATATGGTGCGCGCTCCCTGTATAAGCACCTGAGCCCTTGGCATTGTAAATCTTCCGGAATCCTTGCAGTCTTCCGGTATCCTGCATATGCATCTTTTCAAAAGGTCCTCGTATCCTGCCATTGCTATTCCCCAAGACTAATTTGGAAAGTTGATATAAAAGCCTTCTGAACTGGAAAAATCATTTTTATATCAATATTTCCAATGCTCTGTTATGAAGCCTTTCATAGTTTACTGCTCGAAGACGGGCAACACCAAGAAGATAGCCGATGCGATGGCAGAGGTGTTTGACACGGAGGCGCATAACACAAGTAATGTCAAGGACATGCCGAAGGACGCTTTTCTGCTGGTGGGTTCAGGTGTCTACGGAGGCAATGCCGGAAAAGGCATACTGGATTTTATCAGCAGCCTGCCCAAGGTGAAATCCGGAAAGGCAGCGGTCTTCGAGACCTCAGGCGACGGTGAGAAGATTATTGCAGGAGAGCAGATGAAAAGCATCCTTGAGAGCAAGGGATATAAGGTCACGGGCAGCTTCGTATGCCCCGGAACGATGTTCAAGATTTTAAGGCGCGGATATCCGAATCCTCAGAACTTCGAGCAGGCAAGGAAATTCGCAAAAAGCCTGAAGTAGTCATCCGGCAGGAACAGGAACCGGTTCTTTATGCGGCTCTTTCTGGGGCTCTGCATGTGCAACAGCCATGGCCGCATCCTGGAGTGCTTTCATTCCGGCCTTAACCGCATGGAAGCTGAATGTTATTCCAAGTGCTATGAGCAGCCTCTCGAACAGTGTTATTGGTATCGCTGCTATCCACATCTCTGCCGGTATGCTAAATGCCCAGAGGTACATCACGGAGCCTACTGAGTGATCGACGAATGCTGTGCCAAGAGAATATGAATATGTCTGAGCTATCGGATGCTTCAGCAGCGAATCTATCTGCCTCTTGAATTGCATAACAGCTACTGGTATAAGCCAGAACAGCGAATAGTACCATACCTGACGGCCTATCGGATGCGCTATGAATGCGACCATCATTGCAATTGGTATCAGCATGAATCGTTTATCGCCCTTGAAGCTCCTCGCGAAGTACAGCGAGCCGAAAAGTATAGGGAAGAACACGGCTATGTTTATGATGCTGTCCATGGAATACATGCCTATCGCTATGCCTATGAGTTGGGAAAGTATTATGGTTGCCGCACCAAGCCCCATACCAAGAAGACCGCCAAGCGCTGGACCGAACATCACAGCCAGTGAGAAGTTGAAGTCAGTCCCAAGTATAGGAAACATCTTTGTTTGCGAGAGCACGATGAACAGTGCTGCGAAAAGCACTGCAAACATTATCTTCGGGATACGCATCTTTTTCTCAAGTTCCCTTTTTCTGGCTTCTATCTTTTCATGTACGGGATTAGTCATCCAATCACCTAAATATAACCGAGGTCCTTGTTTTTCTGGCGCTCGAAATTGACCTTGTTCTTCTTCATGTAAGCATCAGCGACGTCCTTTCCGTCAACCCCGAGTATGAGCAGAGCACCCAGGAAGAAATGCAAAGAGTCTATCATCTCCTCAAGAATCATTTCCTTCTTCTCCTCAAGTGCCTCAGGTTCCCTGAAGCCCTTCTTCCACCAGCGGTTTACCTCATCACCGGCTTCGGCAAGCTCGTCTATGGCAGCGAAGAGTGTCCTCACGAACATGTCCCTTTTCTTTTCCGGGGAATTCTTCCAGAAGTCAAATCCATGCGCTTCCTGAAACTTCCTCTGAAGTGAAAGGAGAACATCCATTCCTTCCTGAACCTTCTTCAGCTTTTCATCCATAGAAGCACCGTTAACTGTTAACTATTACTCTGATATTAATATTATTTTTTCTCAGGAGGCAAGTTTTTAAGTCGCCGATGGCAAATATTGTAATCCGTGAGATGATTATACAATGACGAAAAAAACCGTATTTGAGATAAGGATTCATGGCCGTGGCGGACAAGGCGCCAAGTCCGCATCCCAGCTTATAGTCGAGGCTGCGCTTGACCAGGGAAAGCAGATACAGGCATTCCCGGAATACGGACCTGAGAGGACAGGCGCTCCGATGAAGACATATGCACGGATATCCGACAAGCCCATTACCACTTATGAGCCTGTTCTTGAACCGGACATAGTCCTCGTTATCGACCCTACTCTCGTAGGCCAGGTTGATGTAACTCAGGGTCTGGGAAAGAACGGCACACTGGTCGTTAACACTGTTGAGAGCACAGCTGAGCTGAAAAAGAAGACAGGATTCGCAGGAAAGATTTACACAGTTGACGCAACAGGCATTTCCATAGACCTTCTCGGAAAGAACCTCCCTAACACGCCAATCATAGGCGCGCTGATAAAGGTCACGGGTGTCATTGACATAAAATATGTCGAGAAGAGGGTTGAAGGCATGTTCCTGAAGAAGATTGGAGTCGAAAAGACACAGGCAAACATCAATGCTATCAAGAGGGCATATGACGAGGTGAAGGAATGAGCACGGAGAAGTACCCGACAAAGGAGAGCATAGGAAAGAAGCTTGGGTGGAGGGACATACCGATAGGCGGCCTCATAACCAGAAGGGCGTCGGCCCTCATGAACAAGACTGGTTCATGGAAGTCATTCAGGCCAATCATAGATGAGAGCAAGTGCATAAACTGCTCGCTCTGCGTGACACACTGCCCTGACAACGCCATAAAGTTCAAGGACGGAAAGAGGCAGCCGGTTGACCTGGACTACTGCAAGGGCTGTGGAATCTGCTCAAGCATCTGCCCGGTGAAATGCATAAAAATGGAAGAGGAGACAAAGTTCAAGAAGTGATTATCATGATAGCAAAAGGAAAGATACTGCCACTGACAGGGAATTATGCCATAGCAGAGGCGATGAGGCAGATAAACCCTGATGTCGTGGCTGCGTATCCGATAACCCCGCAGACATCGATAGTGGAGACATTCTCAAAGTTCGCCAACGACGGGAAGGTAGACACAGAGATGGTCAGGGTGGAATCAGAGCATTCGGCGATGTCCGCATGCGTCGGCGCTGCAATGGCCGGCGCGAGGACAATGACTGCAACGTGCTCAGCGGGTCTTGCGCTCATGTACGAGATTGTGGGTGTCGCTTCAGGACTCCGGTGTCCAATAGTGATGCCTGTGGCGAACAGGGCGATATCAGCGCCAATCAACATCCACTGCGACCACTCGGACAGCATCGGCGCGCGCGACCTCGGATGGATTCAGATTTACAATGAAACAGCACAGGAGGCTTACGAGAATGTCTTCCTTGCAGTCAGGCTTGCGGAGCACAGGGACATTCAGCTTCCTGTCATGGTATGCGAAGACGGCTTCATCACATCCCACTGCGTCCAGAATGTCAAGATTTACGATGATGCAGTCATGAAGAAGTTCGTCGGCGAGAACAAGCCGGAGCATGCGCTTCTCGACCTGAAGAACCCGATAACTGTCGGCGCGATTGAACTTCAGGATTACTTCTTCGAGACCAAGAGGCAGCAGCAGGATGCAATGGAGAAGGTGCCCGGCATATACCTTTCAATAGGAAAGGATCTCTCAAAGCTCACGGGCAATGATTACGGCTTCTTTGAAGAATACAAAATGAACGACGCCGAGGCTGTGATAGTTACAATGAGCTCTGCTGCAGGAACCACAAGAAAGGTTGTGGACGAAATGAGGGCTGACGGGAAAAAGGTCGGCCTTCTCAGAATAAGGCTTTTCAGGCCGTTCCCGTACAAGGAAGTCGCGAAAGCATTAAGCAGGGCAAGGAACGTTGCAGTGCTTGACCGTTCAATGTCATTCGGCGCAAACGCGCCTCTCTACGGCGAAATAATGAATGCACTTTACCCCATGAAAAAGAAGCCTGGCCTTCAGAGCTACACATTCGGGCTTGGCGGAAGGGACCTTCTCGAGAGCCACGTGGAGCATGTTTACAAGGAGATGCTTGCAGGAAAGTTTAGCGACGGAAAGAAGTATCTCGGACTAAGGGAGGAGACTGCATGAATCCCAAGGAACTTGCACAGAAAATCTCGGACAACCCGAAGTTCACTTCAGGCCACAGGATGTGCGGAGGCTGTGCAGCCCCGATAATAGTCAAGACCATACTCGCTGCCACTGACAAGCCGATTGTCGCGGCCAATGCAACAGGATGCCTTGAGGTGGCCAGTACAATTTATCCATACAGCAGCTGGGACATTCCCTGGATACACTCGGCTTTCGAGAATGCTCCTGCAACGATATCCGGCGTCATAGCCGCATACGAAGCCATGAAAAGGAAGGGTAAGATGAAGGAGGATGTCAAGTTCATCGCTTTCGGCGGTGACGGCAGCAGCTACGACATCGGCATTCAGTCACTTTCAGGAGCTCTTGAAAGAGGGCATGATTTCGTTTACGTCTGCTATGACAACGAGGGCTACATGAACACAGGCGGCCAGAGGTCAAGCTCAACCCCCCTTGGCGCATCAGCCACGACAGACCCGGCAGGAAAGATTAAGCCAGGCAAACAGGAGAACAAGAAGGATCTCGTCAAGATAGCCGCCGCCCATAATATTCCGTATGTTGCAAAGGCTTCTGTAAGCAACCTTACAGACCTTGCGATGAAAGCCAAGAAGGCATTCGAAACCAAGGGACCCGCAGTCCTTGTGGTGCTTTCCACATGCCCGACCATATGGGGAACATTTCCCAAGGACACCATAACCCTTGCCAAGAGGGCTGTTGACAGCTGCTCATGGCCGCTCTATGAAATAGAGAACGGAGAATACAAGCTCAACTACAAACCCGCCAACAAGATACCTGTCGCGGATTTCATGAAGCCCCAGAGAAGGTTCAAGCACCTCTTCGTCCCGGGCAATGAATTCATGCTTGAAAGAATCCAGAAGAACGTTGACAGCGAATGGGAAAAGCTTCTGAAGCTTGCGGGCGAGAAGAAGTAATTTTTTATTATCGCTTTTTAAAAGTTATTTTCTTAGTTTGGTCATGAACGGGCCTTTCGCGGAATTCTCAGATGTGCTAAAAGAAGCCGTCTCAAGTAGAGATGTCTTGCAATCTGAAAAAGCATTAAGGCTCAGCCGGGTTGCAAAGGAGCATGCAGGTGATTTTACAAATGGGACAACAGGACGGAATAACATTGTGTGTGTCCATATTTATCATGACGCGTATTCATTTAAGGATTATGATGTGGCTGAGTATGGAAAATACACTGAGCGAAAAGCTGTCGGTGTGATGGAAAACCTGATGAGGAATGCGAATCCGGAAGTGTTCAGCAAGATACTCTTTGATGATTTCATACTCTATGCATATAAAGGATACAAGCTTGTGGAAGAAGGCTGCATAGATGATGTAATTTTCACCAAAAAATCAGAGGGAACACCTGTCCAGAAAAGCGACCTTATCGGATTTTCCAAAAGCAAGCGAAACTACATTGGCGGATGCTACGGCGATGAGTGCGTCCTTACGGCAGCTGAGAATATAAGAGATTATGCACCTTTTTTCAGCATTACAAAACCAATAAGTGACGGAATAATAAACTATAACAGTGGATTGTTTTTCCCGATATCCTCAATAAGTTCAGAACAGCTTCTCAAGATGTGACATGATTCCTGCCAAATTTTAAATACGTGCAATTCCAACTATATTCCATGAGTCATGCTAACAGCTCATATTGGCAGTATTTTTTTATGTAATTGTTAGCATCGGCCCCAAGCTCACCACTTCTTCTTTCTGAACGGAAATGAAATCGAGTTTCTTGAAATTTTGAAAATTTTTGGTGAGCTGAAGCTATAGAGTCTGGAGGTAAAAATGAAAGAAATGAATGAACTGAAGGTCATCGCAGGACCGTCTGTTATAGACCGTGGAATATTTGACATAGCGAAGATGGCTTCGGATGCAGGTGTGAATGTTCTCAGGGGTGACGTTTACATGTCAGGAGAGCTTAACATTGGAAATCTCAGCAGATTAAAGAAAGCTGGCATGAAGGCAGGTCTTCCTGTGATGGTGGAATTGGAGAATGCGAATGACATGCAGAATATTATGAAATACGCTGATCTCATAAGAATGAGAAAAGATGACTATCTGGCCATCGAGTCTCAGGTTCCGGACGGAAAGCAGGTGATATTGTACATGAATGGGTCCCCGCTGGATGAGATAAAGAAGGATAATGTGGCTATCTGCACTGATTCCTTCTCGTTCAACGATTCATGGTATATCGGCCGGATTCTTGAGTTCAAGTACAGTGCCGAAAACCTGCTTTTTGCGGACTTTTCAGAGAATCTTGACGAGAATCTCTGCTATTCGGTCATCACCGCGGGAGTTGACGGCATAATAATGGATTACAATGCCAATTCAAATGGCCTTGGAAAGATAATAGAGAAGTCAAAATCCATGTACAACAGCAGAGGAATTTTCTAGGCTCTTAGCAGGTTGAACTTTGTTATTATGCCTGTTATTTTTCCTTCCTTTGCCACAAGCACGCCCTGCCTGAAGTTCAGCAGCTCGGGGAGTATGCTTACGGAGTCGCTCTCGCTCACTATCGGGAACGGGGCGTCCATTATCTCTTTGATCTTTATGTGAGCCGGATTCTTTCCCATGTGCCTGATTATGGTGTTCTCATTTATGGATCCTATTACCCTTCCTCTGTCCATCACGGGTATCTGCGATATGTCGAAATTATGCATAAGGCTGACAGCCTTCTTGGCGCTGTCAGTGGGCCTGAGCGGGATAATGCTCTTTGACATTATGTCTCCGCATACTGTCACTTTCTTCTTATTCTGCAGTACTGTGAGAATAGAATTCACGGTGGAAAGCCTTGGGTTGACCTTCTCTGTCTCGATTTTCGCGACATGAGCCTGGGAGATGTTTGCGAGCCGTGCAAGCTCTGTCTGGGAAAGTCCTGATGATTCCCTGAGCTCCTTGATATACTTTCCGGTTATCATAATTAACTATAATAAGTCCTTTCAGTTATATAGGAAATGGTGTTTGAAGTCCGCGATACCTGTATGAAAATCTTCGCTGTCCCTCCCATTCGGGAATGATGTATTCCGCCTGCCTCCTGACAGCGCTTTCAAAACTAATGTACTGGTCATTCAACGACCGTCCTTCTCCGCAGTTTTCATCAAGATTGCTCTTAGTGTTGCTCATGAACTCGCCTATCCTTTCATTGATTCTGTTGAGGTATTCGAGAACATCGGGATCATTTTCATTGGCCACTGCAATTTGTAGCTTCCTGTAAGCATCTGATTTTGAAAGTTCCGTCATGAAATTTTTGGTCTTTGAAGACACGATTAATTATTTGTTTATTTAATTTAAATCTCTGTTTGTCTTTTGCTCAGTATTTATAACTATCAGGAATATTTCAAGCCTAATCAATATAGTAAACAATATAAATGTCCCAGGTTAAATCTCAGTATTCGCGCGGTTCTCCGTGCTATAAAAAGAAGGTGATATAAAATGGCAGAAAAGCATATAATTTCTTCGGAATCCGTTACCGAAGGGCATCCGGACAAGATGTGTGACCAGATAAGCGATGCTATAGTGGATGAGGCTCTCAGGCAGGACCCGAACAGCAGAGTGGCCATAGAGACAGGCACCAAGAACGGTGGAGT
The DNA here is from genome assembly GCA_964640865.1 of uncultured archaeon. Classification (GTDB taxonomy): domain Archaea; phylum Aenigmatarchaeota; class Aenigmatarchaeia; order QMZP01; family JAFGSV01; genus JAFGFG01. The sequence continues at coordinate 9,192 of CAZXIU010000024.1, forward strand.
CATGGTTTTCGGTGAGATGACCACAGGCGGCTACATCGACATCCCGACCATAGCAAGGGAGACTATAAAGAAGATAGGCTACACAAAGGCTGATTACGGGATAGAATACGAGACATGCACCGTATGGTCCCAGATAACCGAGCAGTCTCCTGACATAGACCAGGGTGTCAGCAATGACAGGGGTCTTCACAAGGAGCAGGGCGCTGGCGACCAGGGCATGATGTACGGATACGCGTGCAATGAGACACCAGAACTTATGCCGCTTCCCATTACACTCGCGCACAAGCTTACAGCGAAGCTTGCGGAGGTCAGGAAAAACGGCACACTCAAGTGGGTAAGGCCGGACGGGAAGTCACAGGTGTCAGTGGAATATGACGAAGTATGGAAACCGATAAGGGTTGACACAGTTGTCATATCGACTCAGCATGACCCGGACATAAGCCACAACGAGATAAAGGAAGAGATAATCGCAAAGGTCATCAAGCCGGTCTGCAAGGAATGGCTGGATGAGAAAACAACGTTCCACATCAATCCGACAGGCGCATTCGTCAGAGGCGGACCATATGCAGACGCAGGCCTTACCGGAAGAAAAATAATCGTGGATACATACGGCGGTGTGGGACGGCACGGAGGCGGCGCTTTCTCAGGAAAGGACCCGTCAAAGGTGGACAGGTCAGCTGCATACGCAGCGCGGTACATCGCAAAGAACATAGTCAAGGCAGGTCTCGCGGAGAAGTGTGAAGTGCAATTGGCTTATGCAATCGGTGTCGCAGAGCCTGTGTCAATCCATGTGGACACCTTCGGTACGAACAGTATACCTGAAGAGAAAATAACAGCGCTTGTCAGGAAGCACTTCCCGATAAAGCCTTCAGACATTGTAAGCGTGCTCGACCTGAAGAAGCCAAAATACCAGGACACAGCATCATACGGGCATTTTGGAAGAACAGGACCTGGTTTCACATGGGAAAAAACAGACAAAGCGGAAATTCTTAAGAAAGAGGCCGGGCTTTAAGCCCCCTCAATCTTTCTTTTTTGTAGAACACTTTTTGTTATACATATTTTCCGGAACCACAATGCTTTTATTAGTTAGAATCATAAAGTTCGCATGGAAAAAATCACAGAAGTCACAGAGAAAGCTTTTCTTGGTGAATTCATCAGGCTGTCGCCTAAAATAAACGAGCTTTCAGAGATTCTCTGGTTCGTGTTCAGGATGGGCGGATCTATTTCAAACAGTATAATCACACCCAGATTCCCTGATGCTGACGGCGACCTGAAGAACCTCGTGGAGATGGACATACTCAAGGAGATGGACGCAGGAAACGACAAGGTTGTTGCTTTCAGCGAGAACTTCGAGTCAAAGCTTATACGAAAGAACCTGAACGATATCTCAGTAACGGACATATTCGACACTCTTGTCGACGGCTACTCAAAGGAACTGGGGAAGAGATACAAGCTCAATGAACTGATAAAGAACCTGTCGGCTGTAATCTCTTCTGTGATAAGCTATGCCACTCCCGAAGAGCCGGCCTTCCTCAACAAGGTATTCAGGTCCGTGAGCGAGGATATAAGCGGTGAAGTCACACCGGAGTCTCTGAACAGGTCCAAGGAGCTTCTTGAATACTACCTGTACAAGTATCTTGGTCTTGTCCAGCCGGTAGGGTCATTCGCAGTGAACCTCTCAACTAAAGCGGCTCAGGTGGTTGCCAAGAATCCGCAGCTTCTGGACGCTTACAAAGCAAAGGTTGCGGGCTCCGCGTCTGCAAAGAAATCCGAGAAGCCGGTACCTGAGGAAAATCCTGAAGAGAAACCCGAATGATAAGCAAGTTCAGCTAATAGTACCTTCCCCAGCAGGAGAAGTTATCACGGCAGTCAATGTCGCAGCATGTCCTGCATAGGGATTTTTTTATTCTCAGGCATACTACGGTATGACCGAAAGAGCCGCACTCAGAGCATCTTCTAATCATATACCGGATTTCCTGTTTTACAATTCGGAATATTCAATAAATTCTTTTCCCTTTTACTCACAGATGTTAACCGGTGCGCAGAAACGTTTTAATTAAGAAAACAAATAGGTTAACATGATTGAACTCGTGTTCCTTGGTACAGGCTCAGGCGTTCCGAGCATAAAGAGAAATCACGCATCAATATGGCTACGCCACGAGCAGACAAATATGCTTTTCGACTGCGGCGAGGGCACACAGCTCCAGATAGTCAAGGCCAAGCTTAACTTCATGAAGATTGATTCCATTTTCATAACACACTGGCACGCGGATCACTGGGCAGGCCTGATAGGGCTTATCCAGACCATGAACATGGAAGGCAGGGAGAGACCTCTTTACATCTACGGTCCTGAAGCGGACAGGTTTGTCCGTGATATACTTGACCTGGGATACTGGAGTGTTGGATTCGAAGTCATACCAAAGGAAGTGCCATATGAAGGCGATGACATCACTTCTGTACTCAAAACGGACACATTCGAGATAACCACGATACCTGTTGAACACTCGGTTCCTGCTGTTGCGTACTCATTCAAGGTCAATGACCGTTGGAATGTTGACATAAAGAAGGCTGAGAAGCTATATGGCCTGAAGCAGAGCCCTGCCATAGGCAAGCTCAAGAAGAACGGCGAGGTTGTCTTCAAGGGAAAAAAGATAACGCTGAAGGATGTGGGCTATGTCAAGGAAGGAACCAAGGTCACTTACAGCGGCGACACGTCGCCATGCGATAACGTTGTGAAGCTGGCAGCTCATGCTGACATACTCATACACGACACGACATTTTCCGAGGAAATTGACGACAGGCGCCATTCAGGAGCCAGGGAAGCTGCGGAAATTGCGAAGAAATCCAAAGCCAGGAAGCTCGTTATGACGCATTTCTCAAGGCGCTACAATGACCTCAGCGAGCTTGAGGACATTGCAAAAAAAGTCTTCAGGAACAGCGTGGCAGCGAAGGATTTCATGACGTTGACAGTTTAGATTTTTTAATGTTTTCTCCAGTTCAGGTCGATGCATCTGTTACTAAATCATCATACCATTCAATGTCATCACTTATAATGTTTCTGAGACTGAGAAGATAGTTATTCTTTTTCTCACCGTTTGGTGTCTTTCCTTTTATCTTCGCTTTAGGGAAATTGTCAAGTTCAGGAATAACCACTTCATGGAAGAAATATTTCAGCTCTTTATTTTCCATTGGCTTGATTTTGTTCTTACCAAATATTATTGCTTTATAATCTTCCCCAGAAACTTGCCACAGATCTAAACGGTTTGTACCAATATTTATTGATTTCACAATGCGGTCATCGGTCTCTTCATTGTATAGTTCAATAGAAAGAGTGGTCTTGTAAGTCTTTTCTGTGTAAGTGTTATAGAATCTTATAATTTTCTCGTATTTTCTTGACTGTCCTCTTTCGTAACCAATCCACCTGGACATTAAAATGATATAGGGGAAAATTTTAAAAGTCAAAGTCCGGGCATCAATCTAATCGTCGCTTATCAGGCCGAAAGTGCCGCATGCCTGCCTGTACCACTGCTGGCTGTTCCTGCTTCTTGCTTTCGGATTGCTGGATGATTCAGGCACATGCTTTTTCATGAATACGTCGAGAATCTCATTTGTCTCTTCCTTGGTCGGATTGAGAAGAAGCACATATCTAATCATTTCCGCGAACTCATACTTCACATCCCTTCCGGATGCTATGCCTTCCCTGTAGACCTTCTCTGCGTCGAGCTTTCCGTCCGGCCCCCTGAAGGCTTCCCTTGCGAGCGGCTGTGTCTTCAGGTAGTTCCCGTCATGGTCCCTGA
>CAZXIU010000025.1:0-10142 GCA_964640865.1 uncultured archaeon
GCCGGTATGTGGATACAGTGAAAATGATGAAGAGCATTCATATCACTGGGACACGTACAACAATGGTTGCTTAGCATGTACAACAGAAGATGTTGTAAAATGGTTAGAAGGAACATGCGAAGAGAACGATGACCCGCTTATAGAGTAATTATTTCTTTAACCAATTAATACCAGAAAGCACAAATAATCAAACAGTGAACTAAAGTGATACTCGAAATTATCGTGCTTGTGGTGCTTATAGCGCTTTCAGGATTATTCTCAGGCGCGGAAATCGCGCTTTTCTCGCTCAGCAACATCAAGGTGAGGAAGCTGATAAAGGAGCGCAGGAGCGGCGCGAAGACTTTACGGAACCTCAAGGCTAACCCCCACAGGATGCTCGTGACCATACTGATAGGAAACAACGTGGTCAACATAGCGGCTGCAGGACTTGCCACTATAATGTTCACAGAAATATTCGGTTCATCTGGTGTCGGGATAGCAACAGGAGTAATGACATTCCTTGTGCTTGTGTTCGGTGAGATAACACCCAAGTCGTTCTTCCATCAGAATGCCGAAAGCATGTCGCTTCTGGTCGCCAGGCCCGTATACATACTCACATACATCCTGTGGCCTGTGATAGTCGTCATAGAGCTGATAAGCCGTGGGCTTCTCAGGATAGTCGGCGTGAAAAAGAAGAAGGACGACATAACAGAGGAGGAGCTGATAGCAGCGCTCGCGCTGAGCGCGGAGGCGGGTGTCATAGACAGGGACGAGGAAGAGATGATGCAGAATGTCATAGACTTCGCTGACAGCAAGGTCAAGGAAGCTTACAGACCCATAAAGAAGGTTGTCATGATAAACACCGGAAAGAGCATAATGGACGTCATAACGCTGATGCTGGAGACGAAATATAGCCGTATACCTGTTTATGACAGGGACTCTAAAAGGGTTGTCGGAGTTGTCAACCTCAGGGGCATACTCCCTTACATAAAGAACAAGAAATTCGATGCCGTCATAGACGACATTGTGGAACCCATAATATACGTGAATGACAGCGACATGATGGATGATGCGTTCGACAAGATGAAGATGCACAGCACCCACATGGCGGTTGTCAGGGACTCGAAAAAGAACATAAAGGGAATAGTCACAATGGAAGACCTGCTTGAGGAGATTGTGGGTGAGATATACGACGAGCCTGACAGGAGAAGGGTAAGGCTCCAGCACATAGACAACAAGACAGCCATTGCCAGGGGAGATATGCTGCTGACAGAGCTCCAGCAGAAGATAGGAATACCTTTCAGGGGCAAGTTCGCGACTGTATCAGAGCTCGTGTCATCCAGATTTGAAGGCAGGCCTAAGAAAGGCAGGCAGATAAAGATGAAGAATTTCACCCTGACTGTGCTGGATGTTGGCAAAAAAGACCCCTCTGTAGTGAAAAGGGTGAAGATAGTCAAGAGGCGCGGCAAGATTTTGAAGAAATAGCTACTTCTTCGGAGGCTCCACTATCTTGAATTTGGTTATCATGAGATAGATATACATCGCTCCCCGTATTGCAACGTATATTATCAGGGCGTTAATCAGGAGCACGAGAATGTTGAAGTATGTGTAACCGGTGCCTTCCTGCCACTGTATGTATATGAACGGGAACCCGAATGTGTTCCAGTCCGCGTAGTCCGGGATTGTGTACCCGAATACATTGACAGCCTGAAGAAGCATGAAGACAATGAGGAAAAGCGCCCAGAACTTCCTGTTGGACTCCATTATGCTTTTGACTGTCTTCTCGAGCCAGTCAGACCTGAGCATCACACGCAGCCTGTATGTGTCCATAATTATCTTGTGCGTGACCCCAACTTAAAAGTTATGGACTGGGTGGGATTTGAACCCACGGCCTCTTGGATGCGAACCAAGCGATCTATAATGCCCGTAAGGGTACCACTGATCTACCAGCCCATGTAGCATTTGTTGATTGTGCATTAGATTTTAAATCGTTTTTTAAAACTTTTCATGCTATTCATGTTCAATGTCATTGACAGACCAGGCTGAAATGAGAGAAATGTCCGGAAGACCGAAGATAAGGGCATACAATCCGAGATTCCACGGTGACGGAAAATGGTGTGATTACAGGACAGGTCACTGCACGAATACCGACTCATGCAATGACTGTGAAGTATATCTCTCTGTCATGGAAATGAAAAAAGCAAGGGATGACCTCAGGGGCGATTAGGCTCAGCATACTGCTGAAACTTTTTAACAGGCTCTTTCTATAATTAGAATGGTCTGGGAGATGTTCACGATTGAGCACCTTGTGGAGGCGTTCTGGCTTGTATTGCCGGCATACGCTGCAAACGGATTGGTTCCGTTGTTCAGGGGGAAGCACAGGGTGGACTTCGGGAAAAAATTCTTTGACGGTAAACCACTGCTTGGACCAGGAAAGACCATTGAAGGCTTCGTGTTCGGTCCGATTGTGGGAGCTGTAATAGCAACAATAATGATGCTCGCTTTTCCTTATCTTCCATGGGAGCTTGCGGAGAATCCCATAGCTCCGGCGGCAATGACGCCGCTGCTTGGAGCGCTTCTCGGACTCGGCGCAATGTCAGGCGATTCAGCAGGCTCATTCATCAAGAGGCGGCTGAACATGAAGCGCGGCCAGGCTGCTCCTGTAATAGACCAGCTGGATTTCCTGTTCGGCGCGCTGCTTTTCGCATCAGCTGTCATAATGATAGACACCAGCTGGGTCCTGATGCTTGCGATAATAACCCCTGGAATACACCTCTTCGCATCATTTATTGGCTTCAGTCTAAAAGTGAAAAGAGAGCCGTGGTAAGCAGTCATAGCTTCTCTATGACATTAAGAACTTCTCTGGATATATCTTCCCGTGATTTGGTCCCGTCGATTATGAACCACCTGCCGAATACATTGTCCTTAGCCATCTTCTCGTAGGATATGTTCACCTGCCCGAGGAAGGCAAGGTCAGCCTCATTCCTGTCAAGCTTTCCGTGCTCGTTCATTTTTCTCTTCGCAGATTCCTCGGGAGTAATATTCAGAAAGAATACAATGTCCGGCTTTGGGATGCCGAAATCCTCAGCGAACCTGAGAGCGGCATCCTCCCTGAAGCCGCGGATGCCCTGATAGACTATGGTTGAAAGGAAGTAGCGGTCGCATACGACTGTCCTGCCTTCGTTCAGCCATGCGCTGATTTTCTCCTTGTCCTTGACCATGTCTCCTGCGTAAAGCACAAACTGCATTTCTGCTGACAATTCCTGCTTCCTGTCCAGAAAAAGCCGGATGAGCTTACCCAGTTCGCCTTCATAATCCGGGTATTCGATTCTTTCAGCGGACACGCCCTTTTTACTGAATGCCTTAAGAAGGCTCTTCGACTGGGTCTCTGTTCCCGACCCGTCGATTCCCTCGAAGACTATCAGCTTTCCTTTCATTTTTATCCGTGTTCTTTTAACAGTTCAATAATTTTTGGTACCATTTCCTCCGGGCCTGCCGTGGGCCTGAAGTCAACAAGTATGCCTTTTTCACGGTAGTAGTCTATAAGGGGGGATGTCTGCCTGTTGTAAGCAGTCAGTCTCTCCTTAATGACTTCCTCCTTGTCATCAGCTCTCTGGTAGAGTTCGCCGCCGCACTTGTCGCATCTGCCTTCCTCTTTCGGAAGCATAGGAGGCATCTTTATGCCTTCCCTGTCAATTGCTGCGACATTGTAAAGGTCACCGCATTTCCTGCATACCCTTCTGGCGGATATCTTCTCAATGAGAATGTCTTCGGGAAGGGCAATGTTCAGCACCATGTCTATCTTCGCGATTCCGTCGAGAGCCTCGGCCTGCGGTATCGTTCTTGGGAAGCCGTCGAGTATGAAGCCTTTCCTGGCGTCATCCTGTTCAAGCCTCTTCTTCAGAACCTCTATCACGATTTCGTCGGACACGAGTCCGCCGGCCTCCATTATGCCCTTGACCCTGCTACCGAGCTCAGAGCCGCTCTTTACCTCGGCCCTGAATATGTCGCCTGTTGAAACCTGCGGTATGCCGAGCTGCGGTCCCGCCCTGGAAGCGTATGTGCCTTTCCCTACGCCGGGCGGTCCGAGGAAAACAAATTGCATCGCCATGTTCATCGCTTCCTCATCTTGTCTTCAATAGCAGCCTGCGCAGCGGCAAGCCTTGCGATGGGCACCCTGTATGGTGAGCAGCTGACCTCGTCCAGTCCGATTCTGTGGCAGAACTTGACTGATTCCTGTTCTCCGCCGTGCTCGCCGCAGATGCCTATTTCTATGTGTGGCTTCACCTTCCGTGCGCTTTCAACGCATATCTGCATCAGCTTGCCTATTCCTGCCTGGTCTATTGACTGGAACGGATCCATGCTGTATATGCCCTTCTCAACGTATATCTTCAGGAACTTGCCTGCATCGTCTCTTGAGAATCCGCAGCCCATCTGCGTGAGGTCATTCGTACCGAAGGACATGAAATCAGCTTCCTTCGCTATCTCATCAGCTGTGAGAGCAGCCCTCGGAACCTCTATCATTGTGCCTATCTTGTACTTTATTCCCTTGACGTCAAGCTCCTTCGCCACGTTCTCGATGATTTCTTTTATCATGACGAATTCCCTGACTGTTCCGATAAGCGGAACCTCGATGTACGGGATTGGTACATGGCCTTCCTTCCTGGCTTCAATTGCAGCCTCGAAGATTGCCCGTGCCTGCATCTCGTTTATCTCAGGGTACTTGACTCCAAGCCTGCAACCCCTGAATCCGAGCATGGGATTGAACTCCTTGAGCCCCTCCATTGTGTCTTTTATCTTCTGGGCAGGCACTCCTATCTCCTTCGCCACTTCAGCTATGTCCTTCTCCTCGTGGGGAAGGAATTCGTGAAGCGGGGGGTCAAGAAGACGGATTACTATGGGCTTTCCGCTCATGACCTTGAAAAGTCCCTTGAAGTCCTTCTTCTGCATCGGCTGTATCTTCCTGAGAGCAGCTTTCCTGTCCTCAAGCGTCTCTGCCAGAATCATCTCCCTCATGGCCATGATTCTTTCAGGCTTGAAGAACATGTGTTCTGTCCTGCACAGACCTATTCCCTCGGCACCGAAGTCCTTGGCTTTCTGAGCGTCATGCGGCGTGTCAGCATTTGTCTTGACCGAAAGCTTCTTCCTTGCGTCAACCCATTTCATGAGGATTGCGAAGTTGCCGCCTATCTCCGGCTCCACAAGTCCGAGCGCACCCCTGTACACTTCACCTGTTGAACCGTCAAGGCTTATGACATCGCCGTTCTTTATGGTCAGTTCACCTACCCTGAACTCCTTTGCCTTTTCATTAACCTTTATTGCATCACATCCTGCAACGCAGCACTTGCCCATTCCCCTTGCGACAACAGCGGCGTGGGAGGTCATTCCGCCTCTTGCTGTGAGTATTCCCTCAGCAGCATCCATGCCTTCGATGTCCTCAGGGCTTGTCTCGGTTCGGACAAGCACAAGCTTCTCCTTGGGATTCTTCTCCTTTATGGAAGCGGCCTCCTCAGCAGTGAATACCACCTTGCCGACAGCAGCTCCCGGTGATGCCGGAAGCCCTTTGGCAATTGAGGTCTCTTTAGCCTTTGCCTTGGGGTCAAGCTGCTTGTGAAGAAGCTGGTCAAGCTGTTCGGCTTTCATCTTCATGATGGCCTGGTCTTCAGTGAGAAGCTTTTCTTTCACCATGTCGACGGCGACCTTAACAGCCGCAGCTGCAGTCCTCTTCCCGTCCCTGGTCTGGAGGATGTACATCTTGCCTTTCTCTATTGTGAATTCAAAATCCTGCATGTCATTGTAGTTCTTCTCAAGTATCCTGCGCATGTCCTGAAGCTCCTTGTACGACTTCGGATTTTCCTTTGCCATGTCATCGAAGTGCTTCGGGGTCCTGATGCCTGCAACGACATCCTCGCCCTGCGCATTCATCAGGTATTCTCCGTAAAGGACGTTCTCTCCGGTTGCAGGATTCCTTGTGAATCCAACGCCTGTACCGGATTCCCAGCCGAGGTTTCCGAATACCATTGACTGGACATTCACGGCAGTGCCAAGATCGTCCGGTATGCCATTAAGCCTCCTGTAGACCTTTGCCCTCTTTCCGTCCCATGAATTGAAAACCGCGTCAACAGCCATCTTCAGCTGTTCCATCGGTTCCTGCGGGAAGAGCTTTCCTGCGCTCTCCTTTACAACAATCTTGTATTCATTCACAACTTTCCTGAGTTCGTCCACTGAAAGGTCGGTGTCCTGACGTCCTGATTTGACCTTCTCAAGTGCGTGCTCGAAGCTTGAATGCTCGACGCCCATAACGACATCGCCGAACATCTGGATGAATCTCCTGTATGAGTCCCATGCGAACCTGGCATTCCCGGACTGCTTCGCAAGGCCTTCGACAGCCTTGTCATTGAGCCCGAGATTGAGAACGGTGTCCATCATGCCGGGCATTGAAACAGCAGCACCGGAACGGACAGAAACAAGAAGGGGATTGCCATCGTCACCGAATCTCTTGTTCATCTTTCTCTCAAGATTTGAAACATTTTTCTCTATTTCAGAAAGCAGCCCTGTCGGCCACTTCTTTGTCTTGTTTACATTTATACAGACTTTTGCAGTGACTGTAAAACCCGGAGGAACAGGAAGACCTATCTTTGTCATGCTTCCGAGGTTCGCGCCCTTTCCGCCAAGAAGCTTCTTGTCCTTCGTGTCACCTTCACCAAAAAAGTATACCATTTTTTCTGACATACGAATACCTACCTTATTTTTTACTTAACATAACTCGGCATAGCTAAAAGCTATCCACGGCTAAGATAGTATTAATTAATGAAGGATTATTTAAAGGATTGCCTCATCTGAAATATAACATCTTTTTATTGCACAGAAACAAGCACTAGTTGTGTAATCATGCCCAGGTTCTTCAAACGCGTTTCTAAGAAGGCCGGACTCTCTCCCGGGACTCTCGTCCATGTGGGGAAACAGAAAATAGAAAAGCCTGTCATAACAGTGATAAGCTACTCGGAAAATCACTTCGAAAAGAGGGTCGCAGGAAGCGTCTCCGAAGCCGTTTCAGCTATAAAGCCGGGAAAGACCGTCTGGATAAATATAGACGGCCTCCACGAGGTCGGTGTCATAGAAGAGATTGGAAAGAAACTCGACATCCACCTCCTAGTACTTGAGGATGTGGTGAACACCGCACAGAGGCCGAAATTCGAGGATTTCGACAAATATATGTTCTTCGTGATGAAAATGCTGAATTTTGATCAGGAAAGCGGCACAACAAAATCGGAGCAGATAAGCATCATCCTCGGCAAGAGCTCCGTTATAACGTTTCAGGAAAGGCCGGGAGACATTTTCGACGCGCTGAGAAACAGGATAGAGAAAGGGAAAGGAAGGATAAGAAAATCAGGCGCCGATTATCTGGCATACGCACTCATGGACGCTGTGGTGGACGGCTACTTTTCGGTACTCGAGAGCTTCGGGGACAAGATAGAAGGGAAGGAAACAGGGCTTGTCGAAAACCCGAAGTCTGAAGAACTGCAGGAGATACACAGCCTAAAGAGGGAGATGCTTTTCCTCAGGAAGTCTGTCTGGCCGCTCAGGGAGGTCATAAGCGGGCTGGAACGGAGCGAGTCCAGACTGATAAGCAGCAAGACACGCCTGTACATACGCGACCTTTACGACCACACCGTCCAGGTCATCGATACAGTGGAGACATTCAGGGACATGGCATCGGGACTGCTTGACCTTTACCTTTCCAGCCTGAGCAACAAGATGAATCAGGTCATGAAGGTGCTTACGATAATAGCCACGATATTCATGCCGCTGAGCTTCTTTGCAGGGCTTTATGGAATGAATTTCAACACAGACTTTCCGCTGAACATGCCGGAGCTGAACTGGGAATACGGATATCCCGCGCTTCTGCTCTTCCTTACCGTGATATCGCTGCTCATGGTATTCTACTTCAGGAAGAAGAACTGGTTATAAGACCAAATTTAAATTACGTTCTCAATCTTATCTCATGGGAGACATATCCAGGCAGTTCAGGCACCTGATGTGGTACGTGTTCGCAGGCTCGTCAGGCGGCATGGAAAGGATACGCATAGCCGGGCTTCTGAGGGATATGCCTTCAGGCACAAGGAAGATAAGCGAAAAGCTTGACATGGAGCCGTCGGCAGTGCTCAATCACGTAAAGATACTCATGGACAACGGCATGGTGGAGCTCGGCGGAAAGAAGGACGACAGCATGTTCTTCCTCTCGGGAGCATTTGAGAATGAAATATCAACATTCAGCGAGATACTGGAAAGGCTGGGACTGAACCCGAAAAAGAAGGACATAGACTGGAAAGATTTCGAAAAGAGCTATGACACGCCGACGATATGGAGCGACAGCGACTAGCTCACTTTCTCGTTGTATTCACAAGGAATACGAGACCCGCCATCTGAAGGATGTTCAGCACCAGATTGTGCATGGACACTTCATCTAATAATGTGTAATCCACTCCTGAAAGTATCCTGAAAAATATGGCAAATACATTCTGTGCGAAAAGTATGACAGCGAAAAGAAGCAGACTTCCTGTGAATCCAGACTTTATCTTCCTGTAGCCCCTGAAGTAGAAGTGTATCAGGAATCCCAGAAGCACGATATTGACCAGCCGTATCAGGAGCGCGAGATGTATTGGTTCAAGTGCCATTAAATCACGAATAATAGTTGATTTTGGGGTATATATTCTTTTTTCGAATTATTTTTAATTCTCTAGGGTAATTAACAATTGTGAGAACTAAAACCGTTCCCCTTGGCACCATACGCATCAGAGTGAATGACCTGAAGCCGTATGAGAAGACCAAAACGGGCTGGAGGCTGTCAAAACGTGAGCTCCCTGACGCAATGCACGTAATCGAGCTTTTCAGGGCGCACAGCAACCTCAGGGCGCTGATGGACGCAAGGAATCTGGATTTTCTCAAAGGCCAGCTTTCAACCGGCGGCAGGACGCAGGGCGCAAGGATAGCAGTCCTCCCTGACGGAAGGAAGGTTGACAAGGCATACTCGCTTTTCGCTGAGCACCTGACTGTCCATGACGAGGAATCAAACGACCACTGGGACGTGCTTTTCAGGAATCCTGGGGGCACTTATGCATACGTTTACACGCTGGACAAGAAGGATATGTCCGTGAAGAGAAAATATGCAGAAGTCGACGAGTTTGAGAAGCTGTATCCGACAATTGAGACCAATGTCACAAGGGCGCTGATGGATTCAGGCGATGACATGGCTGTTCCGATGTATACTCTCCTCAAGACTCATATGAGGGTAGGCAATGAGATGTACTACCGGGCGCACGGAACCAAGGGGCTGACAACGCTGAAGAAGAAAGACATGAAGCTGAAAGGCCACTCGGTGACATTCACTTACATTTCGAAAGGTGGTGTCCCAAGGAAGTTCACAGAAGACTTCCCTGCGGTGTATATGCTTCGGCTGAAGAAGTTACTGGCACAAAAGAAGCCTTCGGATTTCGTGTTCGTCAGCGATACCGGCCATCCGCTGTCAGACAGGCACTTCAAGCTCGCATTCAGCAGATACTGCGGGCATCCATTTTATCCGCACATAGTGCGCTCTTATTATGCCACAAAAAAGGCTAAAGAGTTCCTCTCGATGCATGACAATGTGCAAAAGAAGGAACTGCTCGAGTTCTACAGGTTCCTCGCGTCAAAGCTCGGTCACAAGCGTTTCGTCAAGGAAGAACATGAATGGAAGGAAAGCTACAACGTGACGATACACCACTATGTGAAGCCGGAAGTCCTGAACAGGCTGAACGCTCTTGCTGTTAAAGGCCGCAGATAATTGACTGCACATAGAATTGCTTAATTAACTAATCATTCAAGACAATATATTGGTATGACATTCAAGGACGACATAGCCGATCTTCTGGGAAGCAAGTTCGGAAAGGAAACAAGGAATCTTGTAGAGAAGAACTATTCGGACAAGAATCCGCAGGAGCTTTACGATGTCGCCGAGCGCATGCTTTCCGAATTTATGGGAAGGAAAGCTGCAGATGCCACACTTGAAAGACTATTAAGGAAATATAACAAATTAAATATAGGAAAGGCCAGGGGTGTGAATTGATGATGAATTACAAGAAGAAGATTATCCTGATAGTACTTTATGCGGTAGCTGTGGTTTT
>CAZXIU010000025.1:10242-12456 GCA_964640865.1 uncultured archaeon
TGAATTACAAGAAGAAGATTATCCTGATAGTACTTTATGCGGTAGCTGTGGTTTTAATTCATTTAATGCGTCCCGGCGACGCGGACTTCTACTGGAATCTCACGACCGCAGTGAACATAGTGACAGCGATTATACCCATAATCATCGGTCTGGATACGATCAGGCACTTCGGCATCTCGTCGCTTCAGGGAAAGAGCATACTTTTCATAGTTCTCACGATTGTTTTGTGGGTTGTCGCTGATGTCATCTGGACCATGAGCGGAGACGCACTCGTATCTGCAGCCGATGTTTTGTATCTGGCCGGGTACCCCATGATCATGTTCGCTGTCATCTGCGGCATAAAGATAATAGACCCTGAAATACTGAAGGAGAAGAAGAAGCTTGCGTTGCTGTCAGCACTTAGTATCCTGCTCGTGGCAGCATATTTCAGTTTCTTCACGTTTTCGTGGGACCCTGAAATCACATTCCTTGAAAACATGCTCGTGGCTGGTTACGTTGTCGCTGACATACTGATCCTCGTCCCGACACTCTTCCTCATAAGCAACGCGCTTTCAGGCACGTTCAGCAGGCCCTGGCTGTTCATAGCGGCGGCCAACGTGCTGAACATGCTGGGGGATATTTTCTATAACATAAACTACGATACATATACTGGCGGAGACCTTATAGACACCGTGTGGTATATAGCGTATCTGATTTACGCTATGGCGTTCATAATCATGATACGCGAGACGGAAAAAATAACATCAGCGCTGAAAAAATAGCCATGCGCATCCTACGAAAGCCTTGTCTCCTTCTTTCGGAGAAGGGAGAAGTCATATTCTTTCCTGTCTCTCCATATCACGGATATCGCAGCAGGAACCAGAAGGGCGGCAAGGAAGCTCCATAGCAGGTTGCCCTGCATGAATGCCGGGGCGGCGTCTCCAAGGATTGCTCCGATGATGCTTGCAGACCAGTCTTCTGTCGGGAACCACACGAGCCCTGCCAGAAGTCCGATAACTGAGCTTACGGCCCCGGCGGTTCCCGAGTACCTCTTCTGGTAGAAGCCGTAAACCACAGGAAACAGGACAGCCACGCATACCAGGTCCGCGACCAGGAAGAGGTAGAGGACGCTGTAGCCTTCGGATGCAACGAACATGCCGAAGACAGCGAGAGCGACTGTTATCCATTTCGCGAACCGCAGTATCTTCTTGTGGTCAGCTTTTGGCCTTATCCTGACGAAATCAACTGTCAGTATGCTCACAATGCCGTTGAGCAGCGTATCCATGCTGCTCATCACAAGCGCTGTTGCAAGGACCATGGTAACGATGATTATCCATTCCGGGGTATTTGCAATGAGGAATGCAAATAATGCCACAGAGGGCTCTGACGCAGCTTCAGTGCCTATTGCGAAGAACCCGAACAGTCCTGCGAGCAGTATTACCGGGAATATCGCAATGCCAGCAAGCGCAAATCCTTTCTTCGTGGTGCTCTCGTCTTTTCCCGCGTATATCCTCTGCCACCATCCTTGGTTGAAGAACTCCGCTCCTATGACTGCTATTATCAGCGTGATTCCGAATTCAAGGCCATACGCGCTGAAACCGAAAAGCTCAGGGGCTTCTGTAGCCACTGTGTCAAATATTGAAAGCCCTCCCATGAAGGCAAGGCTTCCCGTGAATATTATAGCGAAAAGGGGTACTATCACCAGTGTCTGTACCTTGTCCGTGAAAACTGATGCCCTGAACCCGCCTATTGCCGTATATGCAAGAACACCGAAACCGACCACTATTGCCGTGACTGCGAGAGGTATCCCGAAAACAAGGTTCGCAGCAAGCGCTATTCCTGTCATCTCAGCTGTGAGAGAGATTATCATGTAGAATATGCTGAATAAGAGCACAATCCCGTACATGCGCTTCCCGAACCTGTGAAGCACAAATTCAGTGAGCGTATGCCCTTTGGGCATCAGCCTTCGGAGGCGTATGCCCAGCACTGTGAAGACCCATAGGGATAGAAGGCTCCCCGCAGCGTATCCTATGAGCGCAAGAAGCCCTGTTGTGACCCCTGTCTCTGCCGGACCGAATAATATCCACGAACCCAGTCCTGAAGCGAACAGCGTTGTGACGAGTGCGGTTGTCCCAAGGGAATTCTTTGAGCCAATAAAATCCTCAGCACTTATCTTCTTCTTTTTTGTATAAAGAAGTCCGATTACTGCGAATATGACCGCAGTTGCAATGAAAA
>CAZXIU010000026.1:0-12324 GCA_964640865.1 uncultured archaeon
CTCAACAACACAATCGACGGTCCAATCAATGAACTTGCTTGGATTATCACCAAGAACGGTGCAGCATTCGCTCCAAACTTGTATTCGGGTGTAAGCAATCAAACATTAGTTGAAGCCAAATTCAATATCACTGAGGACATAAGCGGTGCATTCGACGAATCAGCTGTAGCAGTGTCACCATTCACATTAGACCTTTCAGGCTCAACCAATGTAGATGCAGACACATCGTTCAGTGAGGTAAACGCTGATTCAGACGTTGAAAAGGAAATGTATGTCACTCCAGCAGGCACGTACATAGAAAAAGACAAGTCAGGAGACAGCACAACAGTATACCTGTACATACCTGACGAGCCAACTCCGGCATACGTCGCGTTCGGTTCGAACCCAGCATTCGCAGCAGGCGAGGGCGCAGCAGCAGGAACAGTCGAGCAGGCAGTTCAGATACAGAACAGCATCTCCAAGATGGAATCAGAGGTCAACACAGCAACACTTTCAAGAGACCTTGTACTTCTTGGCGGACCTTGCGCAAACGGACTTGTCGCAGAGCTCCTTGAGATGTCAGCAACAAACCCAGCATGTGCAACAGAATTCACAGCTGAGTACCCAACCGAGGGTGTCATCACAGTAGTTGAAGACGCATTCGGATCAGGCCAGAAGGCTCTGATAGTGGCTGGTATCAACAGGGCAAAGACAAGAGACCTTGCAGTCAAGGTAATGCAGGGAACTGTAGACTACAGTGCTTAAGCGTTGCCAATAGAAAACCACAAATTTACAAATTAGAGGGGGCTTACCCCTCTAACCTTTTCTTTTTATTTCAGAACAAGACGTGAGTATAGACATCATCTTTTCATTATCAGGTTCACGGCCCTGTTTATGGCCTTGTACGGGTTGTCGAGCCTCTCAACGAGCTTTCCGTTTTCCTTCTGCTTTTCTGAATCGAGTATGGCTCTGGACAGTGACAGTGCCTTCTTTTCGTCCCTGGCGTGTTTCATTATCCCTTCCTTGACAAGGAACCTGTCGACACCCGGAAGATTGTCAGGGCACAGCGATATGGTCGGGCATCCGCCTACGCACGCCTCCCTGTTCATGCACGAGCCCGCGCCCAGCATAAGGTCTGCGTGGCTGTACAGGCTGAGTGTGTCTATCGAGTGCTCCGGTATTATCACGTCAAGCCTGCTGAACTGCTCTGCGTCAGCCTTCCCTCTTGGCAGGAAGACTATATTCGTTTCGGGATATTCCTTTTTCAGTGATTTGAGTGTTGCAAACAGCACTGAGCGGTGGAAGTTGTGCGATGCCAGAAGGGGCTCTGTTCTCGCAATTATGATTTTTCCGGACTCTATCCCAATTTCCTTTAGTACGTCATCAGAAGGCCTGAAATCGAAGAAATGGGCTGTCTCGCAGACGCCGTAGAACTCCATTATGTCACGGGCGCCGTATTTCTTCATCTTCCTCATGTCCGTGGCTTTCGGTGAAACAATCACGTCTGTTATGGGCGCCGTGAGCCTGCTCTGCTTCGATGCTGTCTCATGGTCTATTACCATCACCGACGGTATTCCGAGGCCGAATGACACCCGTGCGCACTCAACAGAGTGCTTGGAGAGCGCTATGTCGGGCTTCTCCCTTGATACAACCTTCGCAAGTTCTATTATCCTCTCCGAGCTGTGCACAAGCTTGCTCTCCAGGTCCTTCCCTCCATGCGAACCCACGTTGGCGTATTGTATTCCGTTCCTCTCGAGAATCTCGTTCATGACGCCGAAGCTGCGCGATGTCACAAAAACCTCATTGCCGGACTTCTCAATCCTTTTGATGAATGACCTGAAGAAATGGACATGAGGGAGGCTGGTGACATCTATCCAGTATTTCACAGCATAACACCTGTGGCAATCACAGTGAATATTCCAACCATCAATGAAAGTGACCAGAAGAACCTGACAAGCTGTCTCTCGTTCATGGGCCTCTTTCTCAGTACAATCCTTGAAAGGGAGAGATAGTCGTTTCTCGGGACGAGTATGTCGTTCTTTCCCACTCTTGTTCTGACCTTCTCGCTAGAGCTGAAGTATCCAGCTGACAGTCCCTTGATGAGTATGTCAGCCATGTGAAGCACCAGAAGCGGCAGCAGCAGATGTATTAGGCCGAAGTAGAGGGTTACGCCGACAAAGAAACCACCTACGGTGAATGTTCCTATATTGCCCGGGAATATCTTGGCCGGATACTTGTTGTGGAGCAGGAAGGAGAAAAGTATGAGGAACATGCCGAAGGACATGTAGAATGGAATGACGTTTCCTGTCATGAGGCAGAGCACTGAGAAGAAGAACGCTGTGGATGTGCTCGTTCCCATCTCAAGCCCGTTGAAGCCTGCGAAGAGGTTGAATGTATTTCCTATTCCCATCACGATGACTAGAAGCGGTATAAATAGCAGGAACGGCGTGTTCGCGAGTCCGAGGAGAAGCGCCCCTATGCCTGCGGAAATTGCCATTTTCGGGTATTTCTGGAGTTTCAGTACGTCGTCAGCTATTCCGTATGCAGCGAAGAGAGCTGTCGAAAGCGTGACGAGCAGTATGACAGGCGAAAGCGTCACTGCGTATGCGAACATGAAAAGCGCTATCGCAGGAGGAAGTATTGCCACTCCTCCCATCTCTGCCACTTTCGGCTTGCTTCTCTTGTGGACATCGATTCCGAATATGTTCATTGCCTTGAGCTTTTTGGCTATGTTCGGGGTCGCAAGATATGTCGCCAGTGACAGCATAGCTGAAACCGATACTATGGGAACCATCTGATTGAATATCATAATTAATAATGGTACACATACCCAATATAAATATTACTAGTGAAACGGTGCGCCGCATTTTTTTAAAACCATTAAAAGATGCTTATATCATTCCTTGGATAATTAAAATACTTATTATCATTCCTTGGATAATTAAAATACATTATATTACAATTAATCATATTTTAGACTTTAATTTTATCCGGAACGTCTTCTTGAACTTTTCTCTCTCTATTACACCCCTCTGCTCAAGGCTTCTTAGCATCCGGGATATCCTCGGCTTGGAGAAATCAGTGAGATTTGCGAGCTTGTTCTGCTCAGTCTTTCCGTGAATCCTTATTATCTCGATTATCTTTTCCTCATCCTCGGTCATTACCACTATTCCGCCTTTTTCATTTCGCGAGCGGTGCATTATGACTGCCGTCATAATCACTATCACACAGAGAGAGAAAACGAGATAGAAATCCAGAAGCGTAACCGGACTTTTTGCAGACTCCTTAAGTGAAAGCATTTCTATGTTTTCCACTGTCATGCCGCTTGATTTCAGCACCTCTTCCGCGCTTTCCGATGAGCTTATGAGTGTCACAGACTTTGCGCCTATCTTCCTGAGGGCATTTCTTGTCTGCTCTGTTATCGAGGAATTTTTAAGGAACAGTACCGGGACATCTTTTTCCAGTGCTATCCTCTGGGCTATGAGGAATCCTGAATAGTCCTCGCCTTCTGTTATGACGACTTCCGGGGATTCTCCCCATAATTCAATGGCAACCCGTGCGGCGGTTCCGTACCTGTCCCAGTCCCATAGCCTGTTGACTATGAAGCCCATCTCCTTCAGGTCGTCCTCGACTGATGTCGATATTGCGCTCTCGCCGCCTATTATAAGCATCACCTGATATCCTATGTTCCTGAATCCCATGAGCTCGCTGCGTATCTGCGGTTCTATGCTGTCAGGGCTGACGAAGACAAGCGGTATATCCTCCGCACCCGCATATGCAGAAGCTATCGTGTAATCTGTCGGGAGGTCTCCCCTTACAACTATCACGTCATAATCGACGATGGCCTGAGCTGAAGGAAGAAAAGCCGCGATTGCGAGCAAAGCAATTATCAGAATCTTTCGGATTTCCATATCAGTCCACCCATAAACACAAGCGTCACGAATGATGATATCCCAAGCGCGTAAGCTGCTCCCATGTATATCATTCCAGGCACTAAGTAAACATTCAGCGCGAGGCTTAAAAATGCGAACAGAGAGGCTGAGTAAACTGCGTATTTCTGTAGTCCCACGGAATTTGCGAAGAAGAACAGCACAGTCAGGAATCCCATCATTATGTACGCGGCTGACAACGGCATCAGGAATTCAGACACCCCGAGATATGCAGGGTTTATGGCATTTATCACAATCTGCCCTGCTGCCATGAGGACAATCGTGTAAACAGCGAAGAATCCCGCACTCGCCTTGAGCGCACGGAACAGCTCGCTTTTCCTCTTTGCGCGGTTTTTCTGGTTCTCGGAAGCCTTTGGAAGGAGCGCATTCGAATACGAATTCGCTATTATCAGGTATCCTATGCACAGGGCTGCTGCGACATCATAGAACCCGGCCTCAGCAGCTGAGTAAAATCCCGATATCACAATCCTGTCAAGGTTCATTGCGAACTGCCTGAGGAATTCGCTCAGGAATATGGGAAACGAGTATATGAGAATAGTCCTGAACGCATGCGCGGTTTCCTCCCCGTACTGAAAGGAACTCCTGTTCCTGACAAGCAGAAAGATGTCTATGAGCATGAAGCTTGCCACGAATGCTATGAAAGGCGCGAAAACATGACCTGCGTAGAGCAGGCCTATGAGGGCTGCTATCCTCATCACCATCATGGCTGCGTCAGTGAGCGTGCTGGCTCTCATTCTGTAAAGACCGCGGAAGTAGAATATGCCGATGTTATAGACTGCAGCAAAAGGTACTGCCAGTATGGCCCAGTAAACAACCGAGACACTCACGTTGACAGCACCCGCTATGAGAGGAGCTGCAATGAAAAGAATTCCTGAGACAACGGAAGCGAGGATTATCGAGCCGAGAAGCGATGCAGTGAAAAATATCTTCTTCTTGCTGCTGTCGCTCGAGACAAATTTCGCCAGGCCTATCGTGATATTGAGCGTTGCGAACAGCACGAACCAGTTGAACAGTATGAGGAATATGGCCACCTCTCCGTAAGCGTCCATAGAGAGCGTATTCATGCATATTATCCTGAACAGCACGCCGCCTATCTTGAGGAAAATGAATCCGAGTAGGAGTACTAGTCCACCCTTATACAGTTCGCCTGTCTGCATCCTTTATCACCCTGAGCCATCCCATGTATGTAAATCCTATTATAATGAATACATTAATGCCTACGTCAAGCGTTCCGAGAAGCACTGCCATGAGGACAGCATAAAGCGGATAGTCTTTTCTCCTGAGGTTTCCGAGGACAATTCCTGACCACCATCCTACGATGAATACCGCAGGGAGCCCGAAGTTCATCATGGCCTCGCCGAATGCTGTCGAAGTTATTCTGCAGTCATATCCGTAGAAAACAGCGCATGTGTATTCAGTTGATTCCATTGTTATTGAGCCGCCGTATGTGTATCCCCACGGGAACGAGAGATGAACTATGTTGTCGAAAACGCTCATGGTGAATGCGAGCCTGTGCTCGAATGTCCTTATGGGATCAAGGCTCCATTCATTGTTGTCAGACATCACTGAGTACCCTACGGAAATGAACAGCACGAAGAGCGCCGCAGCAACAGCCGCCAGCACAGCCGCCCTGCCGATGTCCCTTCTTTTCAGCATCCCCGCATTGAGCTCAAGCAGCAGCCATGCTATGAATGCTATGCACGCATAGAGCCTGAATGTTGAGAGAGCAAGCGAAAACAGGAGGAACGGCCACAGGTATCTCTTTGCGGGAAACAGCCTTGCCAGCGAGTATGTCATTAAAAAGAATCCTGTTATGAACATGGGGTTGACATGCGTCAGGAGGTCATTGTGAAGCGAGATGTCTATCAGCGGGAGCCCGTTGACAGCATAGCTCACCCAGAGCGCGAAAGCGCCTGTCGCGAACATGTATTCCCACCTGAATCTGGAGAGCGTCACTATCGCGCATACCATGAGCACGAAAGCTGACATGAGTATGCTCAGCAGTACAGAAAGGCCTATTATGTAGTATGCTGTAGCAACGCCCATGACGAATGCCGGTATGAACGGTATGAATGAGAGTTTTCTCGCCTGATTTGACGTTCTCAGCCCTATATAGAATGCAAGCAGTCCAAACATGAATACACACACAGTTAGCGGAGTCGTGGATATCTTTGCGCTCGCTGCCTGCATCAGAGGGTCCATCGTGGCAAGGGATGTTATTATCAGATAAGCTATCCCCGCTACTATGAAAAGCTCCGGCTGTGTTGCCAGCTTATGAGTGACTCTTAGCGCTTCTGTAAATATTTTCCGTTTCATTGACCATCCTTCTGAGTGTAAACTTCCCGGCTTTTTTCCTGTTGCCTTTTACAATGACTTCCATGAACTTCCTGTCATTCAGCGCCTTCATGACATCGTGGGGCATGTTCCCTGATATGGACTCAGCGCAAAGGACTTCCGGAAGCGCCCCGTTGCCCGATGCTATCACTGGAACATCCATCAGCGCGGCCTCCAGTGCGGTGAGGCCGAAACCCTCTATCCTTGAAGGAATGACAACTACATCAGACGCCTTCATGTATTCGAGAGTTTCCCCATGTTCCTTGGGACCGATGAATTCCACAATACCGGACAGTTCCTTCTTTTTCGTGTCTTCTTTCAGCTTATCAGCAAGGGGACCGTCGCCTATCATCAGGAACTTCATGCCAGCATTCCTTCCGGACAGGTGCTCTGCGAGAAGAAGGAAAATGTCCGCGCCCTTGGCTTCCGACAATTTACCGGCGAATGTGACTATCTTTTCGCTGCCGAGCCCCAGCACCTTTCTTGCTTTCTCCCTGGAGCTTTGAGGAAGCTCCTTTTCATCCAGGCCGTTGTGTACAACACGGATTTTCTTTCTGTTTATGCCTGCCTTAAGTGCTTCTCCTGCCAGATGGTCTGAGACGCATATAAGTGTGTCTGAAAGGTTTCCTATGCTTTTTACCATCCACCTGCCGAAACGTCCTTTGGCGAGCGAAAGCAGGTCAGACCCGTGGGCTGTCACTATTATCTTTTCATTCTTTCCGAAAAGCCTTCTGAACTTTACTGCAACAGTCCCCGGAGGATGCATATACTGCGCATGTATCACATCGAACTTCATTTCCCTGCACAGCGACCTCAGCTTGAAAAGCGCGCCCAGAAAGAAGGAAGCTCCCCTCAGGAACTTCACATCTGCCACGGGTATCTCATGGATGGTTATCCGGTCGTCTTCCCGTCCCAGTTTTCCATACGTTATGAGATGTATTTCATGTTTCCCGGAAAGAGTATCAATGAGGCTCTCAGTATGAACAGGCACGCCTCCTGTCTGCGGAGCATACGGTGAGATTATGCATATCCTCATAGGCTTCAGCTCATCAGTTTAACAAGTGTCTCAAGGTCATCCCTCTCAGGGTCATAATGTGATGTGAAGTAGCTCTTCGTCAGCTCATACTGCTGGTCAAGACCGGAGAACCTGTAAGCGCTGATTGCCTGGGGGTATGCGACCTGTTCTGTCCTTATAACCCTTCCGGTTGTCGGAACCACGAAGTTCCAGAACATTCCCTCTGAATTCTGCTGCCGGGAAAGCCAGACAGCACCTTTCTCTATGGCATCCTTCACTGAGCTGTCGCCTGTCAGTTCGTAGTAGTCAGTAAGAGATGAAAGTATGGCTGACTGCGAGTTCACTGTGCTCCTGTCGCTGAATTCCCCGTACGGCCAAGAACCGTCATCATTCTGCGCGGAAATTATCCTCTCGGCAAGTGACTGCGCGATGTCACTTCTCCCCATCATATCCATCGCCGGAAGGCATGCGGCCTCGCTTCTGTAGTCTTCTGAATCAGAGCTTTCGAGTGTCCTGAGCCATCCACCTTTGTACAAAGACGCTATGAATGACTCTGCGTTTTCCACGGACGGTCCTCCGATATCCGGATAGTCTTCCTGTATGCTGATGACATTCCCAGCCACAATGCAAGTTGCAGCCGTGCTTTTCTTCGGGTATTCATACTTCTGGTCGAAGTATGCGCCGTCAGGAAGCTGCTCGAATGCGAGCCACTCCATCAGCCATTCAGCCCTGTCGTAGAATTTCTCATTGCCTGTCTTTTCGTATATGTCCAGATGAATCTTTACAATCTCCGAGATGTCAGGGTAATGGGCCCTGAAGTCCCTGTGGTCCAGGTATGCTATACCGTTCCAGTAGTCCTCAAGATACGGCAGAAGCTCAAGTGAGTTGTTCGTTCCGAACGGCTCTGCGTACTCTTTGACATCTATGTAACTGTCCAGAGCTTCACTGTTTTCCGGAAGAACCGGGACAGGCTCATATTTGTAGACCTCTGCTTCGTCATTGGCGTATACAGGCCTGAAATACGTGCTGTGGCTGAGGTGCTCCACCAGTCCGTACTTAAGCGCATCCAGCTGGGACCTCATCCTTGAATCTATGTATATATAATCAACAGAATATCCGTCCATGAGCTTCAGCATCCAGTCCATATTCGCAGAACGGAACATCACGAACATGTCGGTGTAAGCAGCCTGCGCGTCCGCCACAGAAGGAGGCTCCTCGAAGAATCCCTGGTATATCTTCTTCCACGTCAGGATGTCTTTGCGTTCGGTCACGCCCATTATGTAGTATCCTTCCTCTTTCCATGTCAGTATTGTACTGTCCTGAGGTGTGTTCTCCTTTATCCATGACAGTGCTGACATTTCCCCAGGACCTGGATGCTCCACGAAATAAACAGCTGTTACAATTGCCTGCGCTACTGTCGCGAGTATAACCAGCGCCACAGCCTCCTTTATGAGCTTCTTCTTCCTGGCCTTCGGTATGACATAGCTGACCATTGCGTAACCTGCTAGGATAGACAGCGGTATTGCAGCATAAGGGTCGCGGAATCTGAAAGAAACAGAGCCAACTGCCAGCAGCAGCACAGCCCATACAAGGATGAACATCTGGAACCTGTCCTTTGTCCTGTGGAGCTTTATCATTCCTATGGCAGCGAATGCCAGCTGGACGCCTCCCATCCATTTCAGGTATCCTATGGCTGTCACTGCCTCTACATTTATCCTTGACACAAGGTCGGACATGTAAGAATTGACTGCGTAGTAGACTGCTGCTATGAATATGACAACAGCTGCAAGATGCCTTTTCTTTCTGAATATATGCGCGTGGTACACGAGCAGCAGCAGGAATGCTGAAAGTATGAACAGCGACCAGCCCCTGTGCGAGAATATGTACACAGTGAATGTGATTCCCATGAATACCAGCTGCCTGATATCCTTTGTCTTCAGGTATCTTACAAGGAAGAGGAGCGCTGTCACGAACAGCATAACGCCAAAGCCCTCGGGTATGGCCATGGCTGTCCTGAATATGTGTATTGGGGATGCTGCGAAGAAGAATGCCGAGAAGAGCGCTATCTTGTCATCCCGGAAGATTTCCCTGGAAAGGAAGAATATCGCAATTGCTGTCAGAGCACCGATAAGGGCTCCAACAAGATGCGAGCCGAATACAGGCGGGAGGAAGAGGAGGAAGAATGCAAGAAGCGCATGGAAGCCCGGCGGATAGCTGTATGCCTTCAGACCTATGAGGGAAAGCGGGTCAAATGAAAGCAGCGTCCCGTTCTCGACTATCCTCAGCGCTATGTCTATATGCAGGTATGAATCAAGCCCCGCAGGAACCTGAAAGATGACAACAGGCAATATCCTCACTATCAGGGCGAAGAGGAATATCACAGCCAGAGTCTTCAGCGTGGGGCTTAGCTTTCCGGGTTTCATAACATCAGCTGTTTGAAATTGATATTCCTGCTTAAAATAAAAAAACCAGGAAAGAAGAAGAACAATAATTACTTCTTTATTTCCTCGTCAAATGTTTCTATCTGCTGCCTGAGCTTTACGAGCATGTCATTTGTCTTCTCAAAGGAAACTGCCATGAGTTCTTTCTCGTTCTCAAGATTCTTGACCTGTTCCTGAAGAGTGACCCTCTCTGATGCGAGATGCGCCTTGTCTTCCTTCAGGCTTGATATCTTGGTCTGGAGAATGCTTATTTCATCACCCTTCTTCTGAAGCTCTCCATGAAGCTTGTCCCTTGTTGTCTTAAGGTCGCCTACAACTTCCTTGAGCTGCATTTCTTCCTGCTTGAGCTTCCTTATCTTGTCTACGAGCTGTTTCCTCTGCGCTTTTATGTCGAGCGCCTTAACTACATCCTCTGTCAGGGTGTCCACTACATCCTCAAGGCCTTTTATATGCTCAAGTCTGACCTTTTTATGATATTCAGGAGAACCCTGTGCCGGCATATCCTGTTTTTGAACTTCTTCAGCCATAAATTACACCAATAATTATTATTCGCTTAGCTCTTATTTAAATTATTTCTTGTAATGCTTTAGCAGCCTCGTGATTTCGGTTAGCTGCTTGTTTATGTCATTAATGGAAATGCGCTTCTTTTCCGCGAGCTTTATCTTTGTTGTCCTTGAAGAACAAGTCTCTCCCCATCCCCCTTCATCGTAGCTGTAAACGAACTTCCGGCCGGCTTCCATTCTGAGCTTTTCAAGCTCCTTTTCCATTTCCTCCACAAGCTCTGTGAACTTGCGGTTGTTCTCAAGGAGTGCCTCCCTTTCCAGTTTGAGGTCACGTATCTCCGCTTTCGCAGCCTTGAATGTGTGGCTGGCCTTGCTCAGTGTCTGGACGGGGTCACCCGACTGAATGCTGTAGTCAGCCCCGAGCTCCTCGACAGCCCATCCGCATTTCTCGCATACGAGCTTTCCGTTCGGAGCGCCGCAGATAGGGCAGGCATTATCCTTGTCGTAGACCTTTTTCCTCGGGGTCTCCTCGACTATCTCTATGCCCGTGCTCTTTTTTGCCATATTTAGTTTTGCATTTTTCCTTTATTTAAGCTTCAGAAAGCTGGCGTATGACCTCAGTTGCATAGCTTCCTTTCGGAAGGAAGAACCTGAGTTTCATTATTTTCCTTCCCTTGTGCTTCCTGTCAGCACTGAAACTGTATGTGAAATCCTTAGGAAAAACCAGGTACTCCCTTTCAGTTCCCCTTGATGACAGCTCCCTGAGGACATCGTTCCCGAAGTCTTCGGGGTCTATCTTCTCCTCATGCAGCACATTTTCAACAATTTTTCTAACCTTTGGATAGCTTCTGAGGTCGGTCTTGTGGCCTATTAACGGTATCGGTGTGTTGTCACCGTCATATCTCACCGCACATTCGTTCCAAATCTTCGACTGGTAGGAATGAACAAAAATCTTGACCATCCTGAGCGGAAGCTGCTTTATGGCGCCTGCATAGTCTTCCGGAAACTTTCTCATATAAGCGGACACGCGCTTTTCATAGCTCCCGCTTGTCTTAAGCATGACTTTCACTGCGCCTTCAAAATCTTTCATGACAAGCATCTTTCCTATGACATCGTTCATTCCAGACACCGAGCCGAACCTCTGCTCGCCGAAGTAGTTTATCATCCCGTCCTTCTTCATCCTTTCAATCCTTTCTGCGAGGGCATCCTTCTCATCGCTGACATTCCTTATGACTATCTCGAATGCATTGCCCTTGTGCTCGCCGAGCTTTATCGGCCGGTTCCTTGACCTGAAATCAGTTATGCTGACACCGGGAATCTTGAGCGTCCGTACTTCCTTTTCTTTTTCAATGGGCACTGAAATTGTCTGATAAGTGACAGCCTTCCTGTCCTTCGTCCCGGAATAGCCGATGTCCTTCGTGCTTATCCTGAGAGCACTTCCGAGTTCTCCGATGACCGTGAAGAAGTCCCTGTTCTTCTTCATGAGGGTGAACCACAGGTAGCGTTCCTTCTTCTCAGGGATGTTTCCCCGGATGCGCTGTATTTTATCTTTCCATGATTCCTCGGTCCTGTCGAATATGATTTCCCTGACCACGAAGTCTTCCGGCTTCTCCTTGATTTTCCAGTCCATGAGAAAACATTCCGTGCAATATTAAAATTAGAGTTGCCCGCACTGATTGATATAAATTAATAATTCATGGCATAGGTTCCTTTTTTTAATCTTACTGAGCAAATGCCTTCTATCATGAGAAAGTCATACGAGATAGTCATAAAGGGACGTTGCTACAACGGAAGCAACAATGGCACAGTGATGGTTCCTCCCCTGAGAAGGGAATACGATGAAGAGATATCACTTAATGATGTCTTCAGTGCAATTGAAGATTATCACGAAGCTGCTGAGAAGCACGGAGTCAGGCCTTTGTCAAAAGAAATACTCATAGAATTCAGAAGCAATAACGTTTCAGAATGATTCACTTCTTCTCTTCGCCAGAAGGAGCTTCCTCTTTCTTCTCTTCAGAAGCAGGCTTCGATTCTTCTTCGTTTACAATGATGTCTTCTGATTTTTCCTCAGTCTTTTCGTCCTTCTTGTCAAGGAACTTCTT
>CAZXIU010000027.1:0-12251 GCA_964640865.1 uncultured archaeon
CCGCCGTCTGTCTCGTGGCATTCGCCTATGACCTTCTCGATGCATTCCCCTTCCTCGCATCCATAGCTGCAGTACTCGACCTTCCCGAGGTTCTTCCCGTTCAGGTCGAACTTGTAAACATGCCCTTCGTAGCACTTCTTCACGTATTCGCCGCTTCCTTCGCCGATGCACTTGCCGTCAGCGCATCCGTTCTCGCAGTACTGGTACTTGCCCAACTTGTTTCCTTCCTTGTCGAACTTGTAAACATGCCCTTCGTAGCACTTGTATACATACTCGTAGTTCTTCTTGCCTTCCATGGTCTCCTTGTCATAGCTTTCTAACTTGTCCCCCGATGTGCCCTTCTTGGCTGCGCATTCTATAATCTGGTTGTTCCAGTCTACCCACGCCGTAAGCGAAAGACCGCTGTCAGTGTCGGTTATCGTCACCTTGTAGAAGTCCTTGGCTGTGACTGTATCTTTTTCGCAGTCTGCCCTTATCTCATCGAGAATGACTGCTGTCTCAGCTGCGCTGTAGTACGTGGCCTTGATGTCGGCATTCGGATAATCAGCGAGGAAATCCTGCACTATCGGGCTTGATGCAATCAGTGCCTCAGGGCTCACTGAAAGGCAGCCTGATGCCATAAGAATGAAAACGAATAAAAGCGGAAGGAATTTCCTCATGAAATGTAATTGTGCTGAACCACTTATAAATTAAATCACGCATATTTTCTCATGGCCTACAGCTTCAATTTCGACCTTACGAAGATATCACAGAATGTTTTCAAAGACATCGCCAGATTTTCTGACAGGAGAAAGGTCCACGAGAAGATAGGAAGCACGGCCAAGTACCTTGTCGAGAAGTTCAGCCTGGAGAAGGTCACAGGACTTCCGATGTCTGACACCATAACCATAATCGAGGACCTCATAGACACGCATGTGAAGAACATCTCGCAGAGAGAGGCGTTTGACAATTCAAAGCAGCGGGCGCTGCTTCTTCCCCACTGCTCACGGAAATACATGGACTCGCGCTGCAAGGCGAAGTTCGACCCGGAAAAACCATCGTACATATGTATGGGATGCTCACCTGACTGCCTTGTGAATCAGGCAACGAAAATCGCTGAGAAGAAGGGGTACGATGTCTACGTGCTTCCCGGAGGTTCCGGCATAAGGAGAGCGCTGGGAAGGAAGAATTACGACGGGCTTGTGGGTGTTGCGTGCACGGAAGAGATAAAGCTCGGCACGCGCCTCCTTGAAGGTTCGGGGCTTGCCATACAGAGCGTTCCCCTGATAAAGAACGGCTGCGCCTCAACCAGATTCAGCATGGAGACACTTGAGAAGACGCTCTAGCTTATGTCCCTTCTTTCGAAAAGCAGCAGTCCCAGCGCCATCATCGCTACGGATATACCCGACCATATCAGCATCGACTGCAGAGGTGTTGTGTAATTCTTCGGGGCTATTTCCGGAGGCATTGCACCTATGTCTATGTCATAAAGGCTTCCGGGGTTTGATATGTCGTATGTGCCTGTGAACATGCCCAGCATGCCCTGATACAGCGGCGCCATTCTGTATCCGGATGCATCCAGGAAGAACAAGTACGCATTGCCGAGATGATAGTTGACATCCATGTAGTTGAATCCCATGCCTTCGTAATTATTGCCAAGCCATCCCCGGGCTATCATGAAACCGAAGAATATGAGCATGGTTAAACCCACCACTATCATTATGGTCTTTATCCTGCTCCTGAACATGGACGAGAGCGCGGTCGCCATGGCGCCAAAGATGAACGCCACGAATACGGAGTAAGCCAAAAGGCTGGGCACAAGGCTGATTATGTTATTGAACGTGTAGACATCAATGCCAAGGGATGACGAAAATATGAGTGCTGACGCAAGTATCGATGTAATCTCAAGTATGATGGAGCTTATCATGAAGGCAGCGAACTTGCCTATGACTATCTCGTACCGCCTTATGGGCTTGCTTACCAGCATCAGCAGTGTCCCGTCCTGGTCCTCTTTAGAGATGAAGTCACCGCACGTTATCCCCGCCATAAGGACAACAGGTATTCCCACTATCCACAGGAACGAAATAATTATGAAAAATCCAAGGACTGTCTGATCCTGCATGGCCAGGGACATGGACGATATCTGCATACTTTCATTGAATATGCCCGACCCTATCACCGGGAGGATAAGTACCACTATAAGGAACAGAATGCTTCTCCTGACGCTGAAGAGGTCCGTCAGCGTCTTCAGGACTATGGCATGCATCCTCATTTCTTTTCCTCCTTCCTGCTGAAGAATGGAAGCTTCAGGTGGAAGCCGCCTTTCACTTTCTCCATCTTTTGGTCACTCTCTCCCACAAGCTTCATGAATACCTGCTCAAGGTCTCCTGTGGCCATACCGAATGCCTCCAGTTCTGCATCACTTGCAGCAATCACCTTCACCACGCTCTTCCTGAAAGCGGACTCATCGCCGCTTGACACTATATGCATCGTGCCTGCCTCGTCCTTCCAGACCTTGTGCACGAACTTCCTTCCCTGAAGGCTCTTCATGACACTGTCGGCATCGGATGTCTTCAGAAGATATTCATTCCCGGCATACTTGCTTTCAAGTGCCTTGATACCGCTTTCGGTCACGACCTTTCCATGGCTTATTATGGTGACCTCGTCGACCATCTTCTCCAGTTCTGAGAGGATATGGCTGGATATGAAAACTGTCATCTTCTTCTCCCTCGACAGCTCCCTCAGCTTCTTTATTATGCCGAGCCTTCCAGCAGGGTCGAGGTTGGCTGTCGGTTCGTCCAGTATGAGCATCTCGGGCTCGTGTATCATGGCCTGGGCAAGGCTCATCTTCTGCCTCATCCCTGCGCTGAATCCCCCAACCTTCTTGTTGGTGAATTCCCCGAGGTCAAGCCATTTCAGGAGCTCTGCGGACCTTTCGACAGCTTTCTGCCTTCCAAGACCGCTCACCCTTCCTATGTATACGAGATAATCATGAGCTGTCATGCTCTCATAGAAGTGCGGATGCTCAGCTGAGAACCCGAATGATTTCCTGGATTCCAGAGACCCTATAGGATGGCCGTTTATCGTACCGCTTCCTGAGGACGGATTGAGAGCGCCTATCAGCATCTTCATGGTCGTGCTCTTTCCTGCCCCGTTAGGGCCTATGAATCCGTGTATCGTGCCTTTCTTCACCTTTATGCTCAGTCCGTTGACTGCTATGAGGTCCCCGAAGTTCTTCGTCAGGTTTTCAGTCTCTATTATGTATTCGGTCATCTCTTTATCACCGCCATGAGCTTTGATGAGAATAGCAGGACAAGCAGCATTACCACAGCTATGGTTACGAACAGTACGCTTGAGCTGTCCTTCTCGACTGTCACGTCTATTGTATCATAAGTGCCCTTGCCGTACCTGTCGGACGAGTAGACGCTCACCTTATGGTCTCCGCTGGGCATCTCGAATTCCGCGCTGCTCTCATCGGTCATCACCACCCTGCTCCCGTCCACCATCACTGTTGTAATGGATTCCGTATCTCCGGACCATTCTATCTTCAGTGGGGAACCGGTCACGCTTCCCGTGACAGGTGATGTTATCCTCAGGGTCCGGGTTATGTCAAGGAAGTATATGTTGCCGGATGACCCGACTATGCCGACGCTCTCACCGTCGAGGTCTATCATCTCCGTGCCTATTGTGCTGAAATCCGATACTATTTCCCCGTTCGCTATGTCGATGATGTACATCTTCACCTGCTTCTGTCCGGAATCCCCAACGAGCGCTATTATGCCCAGCTCATCTACACTGTCACCTGTCACATCCGAAAGCAGACTTGCCTTTATACCAGGCATCCATCTGCTGGCATCGCTTCTGGTGTTATCCATGTCTTCGATGACTATATCCGATATCTTCTCGCCGTTTTTCACGTCGTAAATCATTACCTCGCATCCGGGCTGCCATGCCTGAGACCTCACAAGCGCGATGTCAGTCACACCGTCCCCGTTCATATCCCCGGCCGGTGCTGCAGGCATCACCGTGGAGTAGCCGAACATGTCCCTGAGCATCCAGCCCTCGTCTATCTCATAGCTCCATATGATATCATTGCTTCTTCCGTCTATGACCTCAAGCCTCGGCCCGCCGCCGTCTGTCCACAGGCTGAATGTTATGAAGTCGCTGAAACCATTGCCATTGAAATCGTGTCCTGATATCTCTGCTGATGTTCCGCTTTTTTCCGCCTCGAGTATGACGTATCCGTTCCTTCCGTCAGCGAACACGAACATTGACGGAGCATCCTTCTGATACTTCTCATAGACGATGTCCTTCGCTCCGTTGCCGTTTATATCCACGGTCTTAGTCACACCGTCTTTATTGAAACCCTGAGCGAACGTTTCTGTGCTCGATATCTCATAATTAAGAGAACCGGATGATGAATGGAGAAATGTCAGGCTGTCCCACGTGGCGAGTACAAGTTCATCGGCACCGTCCCCGTTGGCATCCCCGACAGCAATGAATTTTCCCCTGTCGTTCTCTGTCCAGTTGACCACGATATCACTGTAATCCATCTCTCCTGTGAACGGATTCGTGTAGTAATATTCCCTGTTGGTGCGGTTCCAGAGGTCCTCGCCGGTGACGCTGTCCTTGATGAATACATCGTCCCATGACGATATCAGGAAATCCGGCAGGCCATCACCACTCTGGTCTGATATAAGGTCGAGCCACTCTATCCTTTTCTTGATGCGGTATCCATCAGCCATTTCAGTGAAGTCCTTTATCTGCCTGTTAACCTCTACGTAGAATTCCGCCCGTTTGCTTGTCGGAACGTTTTCAGGATTCCTTCCGTCGATTTCCCACTCTGTCGCCACCTTGTATTCGAACGTCTTGTTTATCAGTCCGGGAACAGTCATTATGCTGTTGTATGCGCCGTAATAGACTGGTTCGGCTGCAGATGTGTTCATTAAAATGCTTCCGGTCTTCCCGCTGAACCTGAGTATCCTGCTGTTCTCGCCGTACATGTCACCCTTGTTCCAGTCCCCGTACTCCTGGACATATGCCGCAATGTCGCTTTTTCCATCACTCCGCGGCACTATAATCAGCCCGGAAAGTCCCCCTGTTCTGATGAACATCTCCGAAGGCATCTCATACGACCATGCCACTTCCCTGGTGGCTCCGTCTATCACGAACATTATCCTCGTCTGCCCGGCATCAAATGCATTTTCCTGGTCAGCCCCTTCCCTCGATCTCACAAGGATGTCCGTGGTTCCGTCTTCGGTGAAGTCCGACCTGATGACGGACACATCCGTTATCCTCGGGAAGCTCCACAGTACCTTTTCAGGGTACCTCACCATTGTTATGTCATCAGAACCTGATGTGATTACGAGTTTCCCGGACCCGGCATCCGATACTATCACGCGTCCGGGCCTTACCTGCGATGTCGTGTTTATGCCAATTGTCCCGTAAGCTGTCCCGTCAGAAGTCTTTATGAGCTTTATCTTCTGCTTGCCGGAGCTCTTTCCCTGGGGAAGCGCAATGTATTCTTCTCCAACATCGAGTGTCACAGGACCTGCCGAGTAAGCAAGGTCCGCATTCTCATTCTTCCAGAGAAGCCTGCCGTCATCTGATGCAATCATGTAGATTCCCTCGACAGCTCCCTTGTAGTCGCCGTTCCTCCTGTCTGGATACGTATAGACTGCTATGTCATCATTCCCGTCTCCGGTTATGTCGCTGACGCTTCCTATCCTCATGTTGAGGAAGTTGTAGCTCACTATGGATGTGGGCATGGGGTTATCACCGTAGTAGCTGTAAAGCAGTGTGTCCACGTATTCTATTATACCTGTTTCCCAGATAATTTTTCCTGTTTCCAGGTCAAGAAGATGCACGTATCCGTCTTCCGCGCTCACAGCCACAGCATCTTTCCCACTGACTTTCAGAGGCACAATATCCCATACGGAGCGCGTGACCTTTCCCACCTCTGAGTTCGTATTGGGGTTCCTTACTGTGTAAGCATCAGACACAAGCGTTTCCCAAATCTTCTCTCCATTCCCGCTGAAAGCGTATACATAACCGTTCTGGTCTCCTGCGATTACATAGTCACCGGATACATCCACGTCCCAGATGTTGTCAGTGCTCCCGAAGCTCCACAGCACGTCACCTGTCTTCCCGTCAAGCGCGTAGAGCACATAACCAGCAGAAACAGCTATATCACTTATCCCGTCACCGTTCATGTCATTCACTGTAATCATGTCGAAGACAGCTGTCTGCTTCATCGTCCATAATATGAAGCTGTCGTATACCTCTGTCCTGGGCGAGAATTCCCACAGCTTTTCCCCTGTGGAAGCGTCATAGCACTGCACGTTAGGAAAGTATATGTCACCTGTTCCGATGACTATATCATTCCGCCCGTCGCCCGTAATGTCATCAATGAGCGTCAGCGTATTCACAGACGAAGATGTCTGGATGTACGTATCCAGCATTCCTTTCCCGTCTATTATGAAGAGGCCTGTTGTTGTGCCCATTATCACGGAGTCTTCCCCATTGCCGTCAATGTCAGCGATTGTTAACTTTTCAGAGACTATGCTTCCTGTGATGCCCTTCTGGACCATTGTCATGGACCCGGATGCATATGACGAAGCAGGAAGGAATATGAGAAGAAAAAGAATCATCGTGGCATGGGCATATCTTACCATATCTAAGAATTGACGAACTCGGCTTATATTGTTGCCCGGATACCGCTATACGAAGTAAAGCGTTACTTCCTTGAGCATCGCGAACGTCCTCAGAAGGAAGATGAGCGCTATCAGGAACATTATTATCACAGCTGATGACGCCACAATCCTGACACCATTGTCCTTCTTTATCTTCTTCTGTATCCATGCGAGCCAGTATATTATGCTTATCGTGAGCGTCACGGTCCATGCTGACATCGTATAGAATACAGTCATTATCGGGTCCAGCGTCATGAACCATGCAGTCATGAAGACAACTATGGCAACAGCGAAGTTGAACCACCAGCAGTATATAATCGGGCTTATCTCAAATCTCTTCTCGATTTTCCTGTAGTATTCCCTGTCAAAGTACTTGGTGAAACCCGGCATAAGTATAATTGATTTCCCAGATTAAATAATTAGCTGAACTTCCTGCTGAACCCGACGAGCCTGAGGGGGTCTGCGCTTTTACGGACTTCGACAACATCACCTTTCGAAATCCCAAGGATGTTGGTCTCGCTTCCGTCTATGCATATCTCAGCCACGTCATTAAGGCACTCGATGCTGACGGATTCCTTCTCTGAGTTTATCTCTCTCTTTTTCAATGTGCCTGAATAAGGCGCCAGAGCAGTGACACCGAGCGCGTTGCTGCTGTAATGTATCTTCGCGGCCCCTGCTGAATGCGCGAACGCATGCGAGCCTGTCGGCGTGTACACTATGATTCCGGAGTTCCTTTCCAGTGATGTTCCGCTGCTTGTCTTCAGCTTGGTCTCAAGCATCCTTCTCACATACACCGGGCTTATGAGGACGTCGTTAAGTGCAAGCGCATCCATTTTCCTGCTGTTCACAGATGACTCAAGTCTCATAAGGTCGTAAATGAAATAGTCTTTTCCCTCTTTCCCATGAATCAGCGACAGGAGCCTGTTCTGATAGTTGTCCTTGTCAGCCCGAAGATAGTATCCGATACTGCTCCCGGGATTTATTCCGAGCACAGGGCATCTGAGCTTGTAATGGTCTCTCATAAGAGTGCCGTCCCCGCCTATAATGAGCGCGAAATCCGCTTTCCCGATTTTCTCAGTCCATTCCGCGCCATTCTCTTCAAGGAACCGTATGACCCGCTTCTTCAGCTCAAGCCAGTGCTCTTCTTTGTGGCGGACTATGAATTTCATAAGAACATTTTTCATCCATAGGTTAAAAATAGATTCTCCGGAAGAGAAAAGTATAAAAGTACCCGAATAAAGTTCATACTGTGCGAGTAAAAGAATGCAGCCACCCGCACAGGTGTATATTGTTTTGATAAGGAAAGCAGAAGATAAAGACTATCCAGCTGTAGAGGAGATGTACTTCAGCAGAAGCACAAACCGGTTTCTTTACTACGATCCAATAGACAGGAATACATTCAGGTCCAAATGGAAGAAGATGCTCGTGAGGAAATACAGCTTCGTCTGCGAGAGGCGCAAAACTGTGGTCGGCTTCATAACATGCGTAAGGAAAATAGGACAGGAGAAGCACATAGCCTACATAGGACCCGTTGTGGTCAAGCCGGGAATGAAGAGCAACGGCGTGGGAGCGGAGATGATGGAGTACATTCTCCAGAAGCTGAAATACACGAGCAGGTTCAAGAGGATTGAGATGATTGTCAATTCCGACAACACCAGAGCGGTCAAGTTCTTCAGGAAATGGGGTTTCGAGGTCGAGGCTGTCCTGAAAAGGCATACTGAAAGGAACGGCGAGTATCTGGACGACTTCCTCATGGTCAAATTCTTCCAGTGACTTAGATGATTTCTATGTATCCGCCCCTGTTATAGAGTGTGTTTACTCCCTTCTTCAGGCTGCCTGTAACATTTTTGGTTATCATCGTCTGTATATACCTTTCCCCTCCTGTTGTGAGTATCACGTAGTTGGATGTGATATTTATTTCATAATACATACTTGAGAGTGTTTCGGGAATCGTTATGTTGGTGCTGAACCCCTTTCCTTCTATCCATACGGTGTTCATCTTCTCGGAAACAACAGCCATCAGCTCGTTTATTCCGAGCTCAAAGTTGTACCTCGAGACCTCATTGGCCTTTATGAAATATGTCCACATCCCTACAATAAGCGCGCTGAGGAACAGGCCGAATATGAATATGAACTCGAAAGCGCTCTGGGCCTTACGTCGCCCGCTGCACGTCGATGTCGAACTCTGCATTGTCAACCGCCCTTATCTCCATTAAATATGTGCCCTTTCTCGTGGGAATGGTCCCGTTAAGCCTGGCCTTGGACAGTGCATATATGTGCGTTACCCCGCTGTAATGGTTTATCCTGAAGAATGCAGTATGGTTCGTGAGGTTGGCTGCCAGCACGCCGTCAGGCACGTTTATGCTTACCTTTATCTTCGCAGGAGGTCCCTGCGAGTAAACAAGGTCCGCGCCTGATGTTATGCTGTTCACCGCATTCTTGGCATACGCAAGCGTAAGCTCGTCTGAAGCATCAGTGTTTATGGAAACCATGTAAATCCAGAGAGGAGTGACGAATGCGAGCACTAGGACGGCCATAAGCATGTATTCGAATGCTGCCTGGGCTTTCATGATAATAATATGCCTAACTTAGAATAAAAACAGTTTTCAGCTTAGAACTCTAAACTCAGCTGTGGGGTGAATGACACTCTTCGTGACACAACACGCTTATCTTCCACAGGACCTGCATCTCCCAGTAAATTTCCGCCTCTTTCCGCCTCTTTCTTCATGTTAAGCTGGGCGATTCTGCTCTCGTATTCATTTATGAGCTTCGCCTTCTGGTGGGACGAGTTTCCGGCGAACTTCTTCTTCATTTCCTGTTTTATACGCCTGTAAGCGTCAGCCCTGTTTTCACCGGGCGCCCTTGCTGTGATGTCGCTGGAATGGTACTTGGCGAGCCATGTTATCAGAACGTTCTTGGAGGGGTATACCTCACGGCCTTCTATTATGCATGCATCCTGATACCTCTCGACCTCGTCGAGGAATGCGCTGCGCGCACATACCGGAACATCGTTTTCCTGGCATATGTTGTTCACTGCCTGGCTCATTGAATATCCCGCCCTGTTGCGGTAGCTGTCCTCTTCAAGATGAGCAAGAGCCTTCTGGATGTCCTGACTTTCAAGTATCCTTGACCTTCCGTCTATTATCATGGAATCTGTAAGTGCCTTCACGCTGAAGGTATACTGCCTTTTCATCCTGATTGGAGCCAGATACGACATAAAAGCCACTGAAAAAACGTTCCCGGAAAGTTTTATAAACAGTTCATCTGTGCTTTTTCGTGCTCACAGAATGTACGAGTCTTCTTTTCCTGAGTTCCTTGAGTATCTCGAGGCATGCCCACGCATCCGTGGCAGCGTATCTCATTTGCTTCTCTGAAAGCCTTTCCCGCTCCCAGTTGGTGACCTGCATCCTCTTCGATATCTTTATGCCGAGGAAGAGCGCGGCCAGACCCTTAACGCTCTTCGGGTCTGTGTCTACATTATGAGCTACATCAAGGAGGTCCACGAATCCCCTGCCGTCCACACCGAGTTCTTTTTTCATTGTCAGGAGCTCGTGCTTCATAGCCTGGCCAATCTTGATTATATTCGGACTTTCAAGGACTTTCTTCAGTCCGGGAGTCATGCCCATCTCATTTACCCTGAAAAGGTAGGCTGTTGTTTCAGTAGAGAGTTGAATTAATGCAATGGGATTCTGCTTCTGCCCCTTCTTAAACACGGGCTTGGTTTCTGTGTCAAATCCGAGCATATTATGCCTGAGGAGGTTTTCCGCAGCTTCTTCCGCCTTCCTTTCTGTATATATAATATATATTCTTCCTTCAAATCCGCCTAACGGAAGGTTGTTTATGGTGTCCTTGTCCATGTAGAACTTCGCTTTCGGCTTTTCAGGAGGCTTCTCGTCCGGCTTTACCTCTGGCGGCGAAGATGGTTTTTCTTTCATAATAAGTTTTGTCACTCTATTATTAAACCCTTTTAAAATTTTGCAATGAAGAAATTGTATTGATAGAATGAGCGGAAAGCATAATTACATCATACCTGTGCCGGGCGGAAGAGCGGCTCTCGACATGAACAGGTACGCTTCTATCATCGAGAGGCCGGAGATGCAGCGGCTTAAGGATGTACAGCAGGTTCCTTTCGCTGATTTTGTATATCCCATGTTCACTCACGACAGGTTTGAGCATTCCCTCGGTACATTCTATATGGCCTCACGGTCTGCTGATATACTTGGCCTCGGCGAGGAAGACGCTGAGACACTGAAGGTAGCGAGCCTCATACATGATACAGGGCACTCCGCACTTTCCCATGTCATGGAGTGCATAACCGGTCAGAAGAACAACAATGTCTCTGCTGAGAATGTCAGGAAGATGAGCGATGCTATAAGTGGTGTTTCAGACCCTGAAAAAGTAATCAAAGCCATAGCAAAGAACGGACATTATCTCTCGCATGCCATATCGACCATTTTCGGCACGGACAAGCTGGACTACATGTACAGGGACGCCTTTTATGCAGGCATAAAGGGGTTTGGTAAAAACAGCATGAAAATAATCCATGATGCTCTACTCGTTGACACTGACAGTGGAAAGCAGTACTGCGTATCCATGCGTGCGGCAGATGCAGTTTCCGACTACATTCGTCTCTGGGAGAAGCTCCGCAATGACGTCTACTTCAATTCCAAGACACTGAAAGCGAGGGCGATGGTTGAGAGAGCTGTTCTCTCAGAACTCAGCGGAAGTGATGAAAAGAGCCTACTTGAAATGACAGATGATGAGCTGTACAGCAGGCTTGCTGAGAGCGGGAACCCGGTTATAAGGAACATAACAGGGATGATTGGCCGGAAGGAGACATATGACACAGTCCTTGGCTTCAAAAAGAACGGGTACACTGATGCTGACCATGAATTTCCGACATATAAAATCGGGGATGTCGATACCGAAAATATTCTCTGGGATTTTGAGAACACCGAAAGAAAGGAAAGGGAACTTGCTGACAGCTTCGGCATACCTTATGGAACACTTATACTCTCTCCCGGGATGATAGCATCTCACATATCACCGAGAGACAAAGGCGGGCTCATGCTCGGCCATGACAATAAAATCAGCAGATTCGAGGACGTCTTCAGTGATGAAATCAACTGGGCTGACAGGCAGTCGGACATGAAGTACATTTTCCAGGTGACAGCTGATCCTGAGTACAGGGACGCGGTCGCTTCAGGATTTTCAGGAAAGGACCCAAGAGATTTGGTGTTCAGCTGATTTTTAAGCACTGGATACAAGAATAATCATGGCTAAGATTCCAGTCAAAACCGGTCAGGATTTCAGCCCGGCCCCGCAGTTCAGGAGCCTGCTTTACGTGTATTTTTTCGGAGGCATTTTCTTCGGTGCTGTTGTTTGGATGTTTCCTCTTTTTGTATTCGCTCCGTGGTATGTTTCCCTGCCCATAGGATTACCGTTTTTCATGGGCGTACTCTTCGTACTCTACTGGCTTCCGAAGTACTACCGCAGCATAATATACAGGATAACTGACACTGAAATCGTCTGGAGGCGCGGGGTGTGGTTCAAAAACACAGGCATAGTTCCTTTCAACAG